>CAJKQE010000063.1 GCA_905201915.1 uncultured Lachnospiraceae bacterium | reverse complement strand
AATATGAAATAGGACATCGCCAGCCAATCCGGTAGGAGATAGTGGGAGCAATCCAGTAAGGCGTTCCGTTGTCGTCGATCTCAAAGGATACAGTTTCAAACATCTTCGTCGGATATTTAAAACGGATATAGCGGTAAATGTTGCGGAAGAAATATTCACTGGGGGAGTATCTCATTCCATTTTCCAGCCATACCAGGTTAGTTTCCTGAGTTACCATGTCCACAGTTAAGTAGGCGGGAAGGCCTTCCTTGTGGTTAAAGAGCCACTTGATCGGATCCGCATAGCGGAGCGGCGTCACGCGGTAGGGAGAACCCTTGTAGTTGATCTGAGTGTAGTCGTCCTGAATCTCAAACTGGGAAACCAGCTCTGTCATCTCTCCCAGCTTACGGCTGCCGAGACGGGAGGCGGTATCCTTGTCAACTACAGGAATCTGGGACATGTTAAGCTCAGCTACGTCCTGGGCAAAATCGCCATCCTCAATGGTAATCAGATCCCGGTAACGGGTGGCGTTGAAAAACTGGAGTCCCAGAAGAGAAGCGACAGTCATGAGAATAATGATCAGGCCGATAGCGATAAAGCCGTATTTTAAAGGCCTTCCAAGGCTGACGCCGCTTCTTTTTCCGCTGTTTCTGCGGAAAACAAACTGTCCCGTTTCCTCATCCTTCACCATCTGGACGCCCCGCCCGGAACCCAGAGTTTGAAGAAAATCCTTGGTATAGGACAGGAAATTCACAACAAGGAAAATGAGAATACAGAGAATCAGAAAGACAAGGAAATTCTTATCTCTCAGATTAACGGCCGGAAGCATGGAATAGAACAGCAGAAACATTAACGCTGCCGACACCAGAATCCGGATCACCATAGATGAAATATTTTTGGCTTTCATAGAGTCCTCCTTTGAAGTATGTAGAAACTATTTTATCATTTATGGGGAGAAAATCAAGGATATCAGGGGGATTTAGAGAAATTTCATAGATACCGGAATATCAGGAAAATCCTAAGAAAATCTTTCCCATTTCTTTCCTAATGATCCTTTTCACAGATATTGACCGTATTTTCAAATAGTGTTATAATCGACAGGAATATGATGGAGAAAATCGTGAAACCTTCGTAAAGCTAATGGGGCATATGTAAGGAAGAAACGAGGTTATAGATGAGAGAAGCGTTCGGGATAAAAACTATTTTTTATTGCGGATATGGCGAAGCTATACCCAAAAACAGGAGAACAGACATGTGGTATGTGATTCAGACCATCACAGGGAAGGAAGAAGAGCTGTCCAGAGCTGTGAGCGCCTATCTCTCCCCACAGATATGTGAAGACTGTTTTACAGTAAAAAGAAGATTTATCAGACGCCTGGGAGGAGAATGGGTGACAGTGAAGGAAATACTCTTTCCCTCCTATTTATTTTTAGAGACAGCAAAACCGGAGCAGCTCTTTTACGAGCTGAAGAAGATACCGGAGTATACGAGGCTGCTGGGCGACAATGACGGAAGCTTTATTTCTCTGGAAACAGAGGAGGAAGAGTTCCTGAAAAAAATCTGTCACAGAGAGGGCAGAGATATGGTTGCAGAACTGACAGACCTGTATTTAGATGAAAAAGGAGAGATCGTGAGAGCAGACGGGCCTCTCCGATTTTTTTTAGACAAAATTGTAAAATTGAACCTGAGAAAACGGCTGGCAGTGACAGAGCTTACCATAGCGGGGCGGAAACAGACTGCTGTGTTCGGAATCAGGCTGAGGAGAGAAGAGCTTCAGAGATGAGGCTCTTTTTTGTGTGGAGAAAATAAAGGAGGAACAGAAGATGAAGGTGTCATTTTCACCGCCTGATATTACTCAGGAGGAAATTGATGAGGCAGCAGAAGCGTTAAAATCAGGATGGATTACTACCGGTCCCAGAACGAAGGAATTTGAACGCCAGATTGCCGATTATGTAGGAACAGAGAAAGCAGTCTGCCTGAATTCAGCTACCGCCTGTATGGAGCTGACACTTCGCCTGCTGGGAATTGGAGAAGGAGATGAAGTTATTACAAGCACCTACACCTATACAGCCAGTGCCAGCGTAGTATGTCATGTGGGAGCAAAGCTGAAACTGATTGATACAGCGCCAGGTTCCTATGAGATGGACTACGAAAAACTGGAAGATGCAGTGACAGAGAAGACGAAGGCAATTATTCCGGTGGATCTGGCAGGAGTGATCTGCGATTACGACAGGATTTTTGAGATTGCAGAAAAGAAGAAGGCATTATTTCACGGAAATAACGATATTCAGAATGCGATAGGAAGAGTTGCCATAATTGCCGATGCCGCCCATGCGTTCGGTGCGTCCAAGGGCGGAAATATGTGCGGACAGTTTGCCGATTTTACCAGTTTTTCCTTCCATGCAGTCAAAAATCTCACGACAGCAGAGGGAGGGGCTGTGGTCTGGAAAGAGATTCCAGGCATTGACAGCAGCTGGATTTACAATCAGTACCAGCTTCTTTCCCTGCACGGACAGAATAAGGATGCCCTGGCTAAGACAAAACTGGGAGCCTGGGAATACGACATTATAGGCCCCTATTATAAGTGCAACATGACAGACATTATGGCTGCTATTGGTCTGGTACAGATGAAACGGTATCCAGGACTTTTAAAGCGGAGAAGAGATATTATCGATCGGTATGAGAAGGGCTTTGCGGATCTTCCAGTGGAGACTCTGAAACACGATGAGGGGGACTGTCATTCCAGCCGTCACCTGTATTTAATGAGGCTGACAGGAAAAGGTGTGGAGGAGAGGAATCAGTTTATTGAGAAGCTGGCAGAGAGAGGTATCGCCTCCAATGTCCACTACAAACCTCTTCCCATGCACACGGCTTATAAAAAGCTGGGATTTGATATTGAGAATTATCCCAATGCTTACCATATGTATGAAAATGAAATTACCCTGCCGTTACATACCAGCCTGACAGATGAACAGGTCGATTATGTCATTCATACAGTGCGGGAGCTTCTGCTTATGGACAGATAAAACGATAGGAAAAAATACATAGAAAAGGAAACAGGGAGAAAATGACCAGGCAGAGCGATAAAAAGAAAAAGCAGAAGAATAGAAAAGAGCATATTCTTTGGAGAGAATGGGAGGAACTGCCAGATTTCATGAGGACAGAGGCAGTGAGACCCTATTATGACAGCTTAAACCGTAAAAAAGGACAGCTGTTTCTAAAACGAGTGTTTGATTTTACGGTATCATCTCTGATGCTGGCGGCGCTTTCTCCTGTGCTGGCTGTGCTGGCTATTCTGATCCGTCTGGATTCAGAGGGGCCAGTTTTTTACCGCCAGGAACGAGTCACCCAGTATGGAAGAAGATTCCGTATTTATAAATTCCGCACCATGGTACAGGATGCAGATAAAAAAGGAAGCCTGGTGACAACTCAGGGAGACGCCAGAATTACGCGGATAGGAAAGAAACTGAGAGGCTGCCGCCTGGATGAGCTTCCCCAGCGCATCAATATCTGGAAGGGAGAAATGAGCTTTGTGGGAACCCGCCCGGAGGTAGTGAAGTATGTGAAGCAGTATACCGATGAAATGTACGCTACCCTGCTTTTACCAGCAGGCGTCACCTCAGAGGCCAGCGTCCAGTTTAAGGACGAGGATCAGAGGATTGCAGCCGGTGTAGAGGCAGGCAGAATCGCAGACGAGGTATATGTGGAAGACGTGCTGGGGGAGAAGATGGAAATAAACCTGCAGGAACTGAAGGCGTTTTCTGTAGCAGAGAATATAAAGACGATGATTCGAACGGTTTTTGCTATGATGAGGTAGGGGTATAAATATGGAAAAAGGATTGATATCTGTCATAACACCGACATATAATTGTGCAGATTTTTTAGGAGAAACAATAAAGTCTGTTCAAATGCAAACATATCAAAAATGGGAAATGATCATTGTTGATGATTGTTCAACAGATAATACTAAAGAAATTGTTGAAAAATATATGCACAATGATACTAGAATTAAATATTTTTGCTTGAAAAAAAATTCGGGAGCAGCTGTTGCAAGGACAAGGGCGATGGAAATAGCAAATGGTAATTATATGGCATTTTTGGATTCGGACGATATTTGGACAGAGGATAAGCTGAAAAGACAGTTATCATTTATGGAGAAACATAATATTGCTTTTTCCTGTACTTCATATGAGCAAATAGATGAAGAGGGGAAAAAACTGAACAAAGTTATAAAGTCTGTGCCAAAGGTGGACTATAATCGTTTACTATTAGATTGTCCAGTAGGAAATTCTACAGTTATGTATAATGTGGAAAAAATGGGTAAATTTACAGTACCTAATATTCGTAAACGTAATGATGATGCATTATGGCTAAAGATGTTGAAACAAGAAAAATATATATACGGAATAGAATCAGTACTTGCAAAATACAGGATAAGAAAAAATTCAATTTCCAGTAATAAATTTAAAGTAATAAAATATCATTGGATTTTATATAGAGATATAGAACATCTTAGTGTGGCAAGAAGTTTGTTCCATATTACATATTGGTGTGTAATTAAAATGTTAAAGATTAAATAGGAATAAAAAATGAAAATATCAATTTTAGTGCCAACTCTAGGAAATAGAGAGCAAGAAATAAATAGATTACTAGAAAGTTTAGATAGACAGTCATATAAAAAAATTGAAGTTATAGTCATAATGCAGGGCAATTATGAAAAAATGCAAACCTTGATTTCTAAATATGTAAACTTAGATTTAAAACAAATTAGAATGACAGTCAAAGGTTTATCAAAAGCAAGAAATAAAGGATTAGAAGTAGCATCTGGTGAAATTATCGCATTATCTGATGATGATTGTTGGTATCCAGAAAATGCATTTGAAACTATTGTTAGAACATTTCAGGAACAAAAATCAGCTAAAGTTATTTTATCACAAATTTATGATCCAGAACAAAATGTCATGTATAAAAAATACAATTCAAAAGAAAAGTTTATTAAATATAGATTACAACTCATGTCGAGATCGTCTATAGAAATTGCTTTCAAGAAGAACGCTGTTAAGTGTCCAGAATTCAATGAGCATTTAGGGCTTGGTAGCGAGTTTGTATGTGGAGAGGAAGTGGATTTTCTTTTAAATAATTATGAAAAAAAAGGCATTTTTTATAAGCCGATAGTAACGGTTTATCATAAAAAAAAGCAAGGAGTAAGCAGCAATCAGCAAGTTATTGCGAAAGGTGCAGTATATGGAAAAAATTACAATATATTTATTTGTCTGTTAGTGCTGATGAGGGACTTACTGCTCAAGAAAGAAAATAATTTTAAATATTTTTTTGAGGGTTATAATGAATATATTAAAAGAGAAAATTAAATTGGCAGTTTCTTATCCGACATGGTATAAAGAGATAAGAAAAATTGAAAAAAGCAGGGAGAAAAAAATATTTTTATTTGGGACTCCTGTACATGGAAATCTGGGAGATCATGCAATTGCACTTCAAGAAGAATATTTTTTTCAAGATTTTTTTCCCGATTATGAATACTTTGAAATTTTAATGCCATTGTATCATGTGAAAAAAGAAAAAATAAAGAAGCTAGCAACAGAAGAAGATTTAATTGTAATTTCCGGTGGGGGATGGATGGGGAACTTATGGTTACATAATGAAAATGTGATTCGTGAAATAATAGAAGAATATCAAAACAACAAAGTTGTTATTCTTCCGCAAACAGTATATTATACTTTTGACGAATTTGGAATAGAAGAGTGTAAAACCACAAAAGAAATTTTTAAAAAGCATAATGATTTGCATATATTTGTAAGAGAAAAACAATCGTATGATTTTATAAAGCAGAATTTTGACTTGGTTGGAAAATCAAATGTATATTTAGCTCCTGATATGGTTTTATATGGAAAAGGAGTGGAAACACCAAAAAAATGTGATATAGACAAAAAAAATATTAATATATGTTTGAGAAAAGATTGTGAGTCCAAACAGGAAAATGTAACTGAATTTTTGAGTGAAATAAAACAAAAATACAATATTAAAGAGATTAACACTATTGTGAAATCACCTGTTCCATTAAAACAAAGAAGAAAAAAATTAAAAGAAATGTGGACAAATTTCGCGAATAGCAAAGTTACTATTACAGATCGTTTACATGCAATGCTTTTTTCAGTTTTAAATGGAACACCATGTATTGTTTTAGATAACAAAACAGGAAAAGTTTTTGGGGTTGCAGAGTGGCTGGATGATACTAATTTAATTGACAAAGCAGCTTCATTAAATGAAGTGTTTGAAAAGATAGAAAAAACTAGTGTATGGAAACATCAAAGTTATGACAGAAAAAAATTGCTAAATCAATTTGAAAATATGGCAGAGGTAATACGAGAGGATTAAAATGGATATTAAGAGATTGTTAGTTGTTAATGTTCCAATTAAAAACTGTAATTTAAAATGTGAATATTGCTATATTTCAGCTCTTCAAGAAAATGAAAAAGGGGAGGCCAGTTTTTTATATAGTCCAGAATATGTTGGGAAATGCCTTTCGAGAGAGCGCTTGGGAGGAACTTGCATTATTAATTTAACAGGAGGAGGAGAAACACTAATCCCTAAAGAGATGCCAAAATATATTTATCATTTACTGTTGCAAGGGCATTTTTTGGAAGTAGTAACAAATGGTACTTTAACAAGCAGATTCGATGAAATTGCAGAATTTCCAAGAGAGCTATTAGAACACTTAGAATTTAAGTTTTCTTTTCACTATGCAGAATTAAAGAAAAGAGGGTGGCTGGATAGATATTTTTCAAATATTAAAAAAATGCGGGAAAAGGGCTGTTCATTTACAGTTGAATTGATGCCACATGATTCTCTTGTTGCGGACATTGATGATATTATCAAATTATGTAAGCAGGAGCTAGGAGCAATATGTCAAATTACTGTTGGAAGAAATGATTTGACTGATAAAAAAGAAATTCTAACCTCTATGTCAAGAGAGGAATATAAAAGTGTTTGGAAAAAATTTAAATCAACCATGTTTGACTTTAAATTGGATATTTTTCAAAAAAAAGTAAAAGATTTTTGTTATGCAGGGGCATGGACTTTATATGTTGATTTAGGTACTGGAGCAGCTAAACCATGTTATGGTCAGATGAGTAATCAAAATATTTTTAAGAACCCAGAAAAACCAATTATATTTGAACCAGTGGGGAAACATTGCAGACAGCCATATTGTTATAATGGTCACGCATTTTTAACGTTAGGAGTTATTCCTGAGTTAACAACGCCAACATACGCGGATATTAGAAATAGAATTTGTGATGACGGAAGAGAGTGGCTATCAGCAGAAGTTAAAGAAGCATTTTCGAAAAAATTAGTCGATAGTAATAAAATATGGGATGAAAAGAAAAAGAGAAATTATGAAAAAAAATATCCTTTTATATTTTTAAAAACAGCATGTTATGATTGGAAAGAAATATACAGTAAGGTAATTAAAAAACATAAGAAATAAGGTGTTATATGAGTAATATACAAAGAAACATACACAAGAAAAAGGAGTTATTATCTATTATATTAGTAGCCTATATTTATGTTCCGTATGTTGTAAATATTTTGGAACATGTATTTAAATTTCCTCCAATAAGTGAATATATAATATATATGTTGCTTGCGGTATTTGCAGTAGCTATTACGGTGAAAATTAATAGATTTGTACTTTTGTTTTTGTGTATGTTTTTTGCTGTAATATTGATTAATTGTGCTATTGTACCTTACAAATATTATGTGGTTATAGAGGGCGTACAGGCTTTAATTAGAGTATCGATTCCATGCTTATGTATATCAAATAGTTTATTTGATTTAAAAGTTTTTATTGAAAAGTGGTGGCTTTTTTCTAAAAGAAATTTACCGCTGGTATTACTTGCTATTGTGCTACTGAAACAAGAACTGATTCCTTATTCTATATTTACAAGTATTTGTGTACCAAATGTATTTATAGGTTCATATATGGTTCTGCAAGGAATCGAAAAAAGAAAATGGCTGTATATTAATATAGCTTTTAATATTCTTGTAACAGCAGTGCTGGGGGGACGTATGGCAGCAGTCATATCAGTGTGTATGATTTTTATTTCATATGTGTATTCAGAGAAAATAAAACTATGGAAAAAAGTAATACTTATTTTAGGAACAATAATTTTTTCTTGTGTTTTGTTAAGTAATTTACTTGATTTATTATATTGGATAAATCAACAGTTATCTCAGTATGGAATAGAATCTAGAAGCGTAAATTTGCTAATAGATCAAATTAAAAATGATGAAGTTTATTTAACTAATAGGGATTATATATACACGGTATGTATAGAATATATAAAAAGTAGAATGGGATTACCTGGAGGATTTGGGATTCCACTATATATTACTTCTGGAGAATATTATTATACACATAATATTCTATTGCAATTTTTGACATGCTTTGGACTAGGAGGAAGCATTATAGTTTTCGGAAGTATTATAGTTAGAGGCAGAATACTAAAAAATATTGCTTCTTTAAAATGTAGAAAATTTATTTATTTTTTAATGGTGTGTTATATAGGAATTGGAATGACAGGATCTAGTATATGGATTCATTATTTATCAACTATTTTTATAGCAATATTCTTTTTTGGAGACAAAAATTTGTATCAGTCATTATAGAATAATTAAGTGAGTTAAAATGAAACTTTTTTTAAATAATGCAATAAAAAAGTACAAATATATGCCAATAGAAATGAAAGCAGCTGCTTGGTATGCTATAGGAAACATAATCCAAAAAATTGCGCCATGGTTAGTAATGATAATATTAACTCATTATTTGACTGTTAATGAATATGGTATATATAGTACATTTATGTCTTGGACAGAAATTTTTGAAATTATTGTAACATTAAGAATATACAGTAATGGTTATATTGCTGGAATAGTTCAAGAGGATAGTAATAGAGCAGCATATACAGCTACAATGCAATCTTTGAGTATTGTATTGATCATAATTTGGATATTCATATATTTAATATTTTATAAAACAATTAATTATTATACAGGTATAAATGTATCGTTAAGCATAACAATGATAAGTTCTTTTCTGGGAACGATAAGTTTTGGATTATGGTCATCAAGACAAAGAGTTGATAATCAATACAAAAAGATGTTGCTTGCAATAATAATATACGGACTTATTGGTCCGATAGTTGGAGCACTAACAGTTTTTTTAAATCTAAATGATCCAATATTCTATATTGTCGTTACAAGAACAGTAATTCAACTGGTTATTGCAGTCCCATTTTTTATATCTAATTATAAAGATACTTTTATTTTATGGAAAAAAAGTTTTGCGGTCGAAGCTTTGAAATACAATTTGCCATTAGTTCCATATTATCTATCTATGATATTGTTAAACCAATCTGACCGTTTAATGATACAGAAAATTGATGGATATGCAGATGCAGCTTTATATAGTGTATCATATAGTGCTGCAATGATTATTTTTATTATTAGTGGTGCGTTAAATTTATCGTTACAATCATGGCTATTTAAAGAACTGAAAATGCGAAATTGCTCCAAAGATAAAAGCAAATTTATAACAATAGGAACAATAATAGTAGCTTTTTGTGTTTTTATAGAAATAGTATTAGCTCCAGAATTAATTTTTGTTCTGGGAGGGAAAAAATACTTAGAGGCGATATGGGTGATACCGCCGTTAGCAATAAGTGTTATTGTTATGTATATATATCAACAATATGTGAATGTTCTTTTTTTCTATAAAAAAACTACATATATCTTAATTGCTTCTGTTTTTTCGGCTGTTTGTAACATAATATTGAATGTGATTTTTATTCCAGCATATGGATTTGTTGCTGGTGGATATACTTCTTTAGCAAGTTATTTACTTACTATGATATTGTATTTTGTATTAGCGAAAAAAGAGTGTTCTATAAACGAAATATGTATGAAAACTTATTTTAATACAAAATTACAAATGATTATTTTACTAACAACAAGCATGGTTGCGTTATTTATAACAGCTATATATAAAAATTTGATTATGAGATATATGATTGTGTTAAGTATTCTTATATTTATAATATTAGCTGGAAAAAAAGGATATTTTTATTGGGAGAATAGAAAAAGTTATGATAAAAGTAAATAAAAAATATATAGTTTTTATAGTGTTTTTTTCTTTTTTTATTTTGGCATTAGCTTTTTTGATTCCATATATTAAAGTGGAGATTTTGCGGAAAAATTGTACTAAAATCTATGCTGATCGAATATTAAAATTGCCAGATAAAAAGGATGGTTTAGGTTTTACATGTACAGGTCTTTTTTATGATAAGGAAGAAAATTGCTTTTTAGTAGGAAATGCAGGTAAATATAAGCCGAATGATAAACAGTTTAAAGCTACAATAGAAGTAGTTGAAAAAGATTTTTCGTCTATTACAAGCAGTATACCTTGTTATTTAAGTTTTGAAAAAATGAAGGATATACAAGGAGTATGCAAAGCGTCGGATGGAACCATCTGGTTATGTTCTTATGGGGAAAATAAAATTAGACATATAAATGAAAATGGACAAGAAATAGGCTACATTGATATGTTGGAGCCATCTGGAATTGCAAACGATAGTAGAAGTAATACATTGTGGGTTTTAACAAAAAAATATTTGTATAATTGTACATATGATGGAAAAGTTAAAAGGAAAATAAAACTGAAAATCAAAGGACAAGATCAAATATTTTTAGATGAAGAAAATAATTTAATATATCTTTCAGTTGGTTCAAATTATTCTAAAGAAAGTTATATTTATATGGTAGATTTAGAAACGAATGAGATTAAACCTGTATATGAATTACAAGATTCATATGCGATTGAAGGAATTGCAATTGTTGATGATGTATTATATGTATTGAATGATGGATATTATCATGATGCTAAAGTAGCAGTTAATCAAGTTAATATGTATGATTTGAAAAATACAAAGGATGATAATGAATAGATGAGGTATTAACATGAGAATTGCAGTTGCAGGAACAGGGTATGTAGGCCTGTCTATAGCCACATTATTAGCTCAACACCACCAAGTTACCGCTGTGGATATTATTCCAGAAAAGGTGGAGTTAATTAATCAGAAAAAGTCTCCGATTCAGGACGATTACATAGAAGAGTATTTGGCAAACAGAACATTAAATTTGACGGCTACGTTAAATGCAGAATCTGCCTATAAAGAAGCAGACTTTGTGGTTATTGCAGCTCCTACTAATTATGATAGCAAGAAAAATTTTTTTGATACATCTGCAGTAGAAACAGTGATTAAGCAGATATTACAATATAATCCCAATGCGGTTATGGTTATCAAATCTACTATTCCGGTAGGATATACAGAACAGGTGAGGAAGAAGTTCAATATTACTAATATTTTGTTCAGTCCAGAATTTCTTCGAGAGAGTAAAGCATTATATGATAATTTATATCCGAGCAGAATTATTGTAGGAACAGATATGAAAGATGAGCGGCTTGTAAGGGCTGCTCATCTTTTTTCTGAACTTTTACAGGAGGGGGCAATAAAAGAGAATATAGAGACTTTGTTTATGGGATATACAGAAGCGGAAGCAGTGAAGCTGTTTGCTAATACATACCTTGCTCTCAGGGTTTCATATTTTAATGAATTGGATACTTACGCTGAAATGAAAGGACTGGATACCAGAAAAATCATTCAGGGTGTGTGCCTGGATCCTCGTATTGGCATGCAATATAATAATCCATCCTTTGGCTATGGAGGGTATTGTCTGCCTAAAGATACGAAGCAGCTTCTGGCTAATTATCAGGATGTACCAGAAAATTTGATTGAGGCTATTGTAGAAAGCAATAGGACAAGAAAGGATTTTATTGCAGATAGGGTACTGGAATTGGCTGGAGCTTATGAAGCAAACAGCGAATATGATAAAACGATGGGAAAGGAAGTAGTGATTGGCGTTTATCGTTTAACTATGAAGAGTAATTCTGATAATTTCCGCCAGTCTTCTATTCAGGGAGTCATGAAACGAATTAAAGCAAAAGGTGCTACAGTGATTATTTATGAGCCAACTCTGGAGGACGGTACTACATTTTTTGGAAGTTATGTGGTGAATAAATTGGAAAAATTTAAGACAATAAGTCAAGCAATTATTGCCAATCGCTATGATTCAGTTTTGGATGATGTGAGAAATAAGGTTTATACACGCGATTTATTTGGAAGAGATTAATGTAAATAAATATTTTGTAAAATGTTGAGAAGATGTTAAAGCACATTCAGGGAAGGCATCCCACCTTGCCTTCCCCCTCCCCACATGTTATACTTATCTTAAAGCATATATTTCTTATCACAGGCCGATTCATGGCTGTCTACGATTCTAATTATCATTTCAGAAAATCTATGCTTTTCCAAAAAATAATGAAAAAGCAGGAGATTTTCGTTCTCCTGCGAAGGAGGACAAATGAATACGGAAAGAAACGGAACAGTGTCTGGTTCTGCATTGCCAGCTAGGAGAGACTACAAGGATACGATTTTTCGCAGGCTGTTTCAGGACAGGGAAAACCTGCTGAGTCTGTACAATGCAGTGAACCGTACGTCCTACACAGACGGATAGTGTCAAGATTTTTTCGCAAAAATCAAATTCAGTCGTTTGGTAGCCGGCA
>CAJKQE010000062.1 GCA_905201915.1 uncultured Lachnospiraceae bacterium | reverse complement strand
GCAAGAGCAGCTACACCACCTTCGAGAGCTGCAACTCTCTGTTCTAATACATCTTCAGTAGGGTTTGTAAGTCTACCGTAAATGTTACCGGCGTTTGAAAGGTTGAAACGAGCTTCTGCATGGTCGCAGTTATCAAAAACGTAAGAAGTTGTCTGATAAATAGGTACTGCTCTTGCACCTGTTGCTGAATCTGGATTTTCCTGACCTACATGAAGCTGTAATGTTTCGAACTTAAATTTTCTATCTTTTCTGCTTTTTCTAAAGCACCATATCCGTTATGAATAACCAATGGAGGAAATCCCATACGTACTGCATATAAAGCGGCAGATACGCCAGCAGGACCGGCACCGGCTATGACAAGTTGTTGCATTTCCACTATCAGATACCTCCTTTTTTATTTTATTATAGCAAGCTGTGGTTATTATAAGCAATCCTCATAATTATATGCATACATATTTTATCATATTTTACAAAAATAAGAGATACTAAAATATAAAAATTATGCATTTTTTAAGTGGTAGAACCAGTATATACCGAATGGTATAAAAAAACATGGAAATTATTACAAAAACAAGGAAACAACATTAAAAAGCTACAAGAAAAATTGACAAAAATTTTAGCCTTTTTAGAATAAAAAACAAAAATTGACAAATGAAATAATTAGCAGTAATGTGATTAAAGCAATTTAATAAGAAGACACAAAACAGGTGTCGATTTCTGTTTTATTGCTCACGGCGACAATAGAAAAAGAGAAAGGGAGGAATGTCTTACGAACAATATTGCGGAAAGAATTACGGAAGAACTTCAATGTGAAACCGTGTTCAATATTCCGATTTTGGGTGGAATTCCGGTAGGTGAATCTGTGGTGGTTACTTGGATTATTATGGCAGCATTAACCATATTATCCATAGTACTTGTCCGGAATTTGAAGGTGGAAAACCCGGGAAGAAAACAGCTGGTATTAGAATCATTTATTGGTTTTCTGAATGACTTTTTCACAGACATTCTGGGGGAGGAAGGAAAACGGTACATACCGTATCTGATTTCTACGGCGCTCTATATTGGAGTGGCTAATTTAATCGGACTTTTAGGATTTAAACCTCCAACCAAGGACTTGAATGTGACAGCAGCTTTGGCGCTTATGAGCGTATTTCTCATTTACTATTCCGGCTTTCATAAAAAAGGCGGAAAGGGATTTGTGAAAAGCTTTGCAGAGCCTATGGCTTTAGTAGCTCCAATCAACATCATGGAGATTGCAATTCGTCCAGTTTCATTATGCATGCGTTTGTTTGGTAATGTAATTGGTTCATTTGTAATTATGGAGTTATTAAAAACGGTTATGCCGGCACTTTTGCCGATTCCGTTTAGTTTGTATTTTGATGTGTTTGATGGTTTGATTCAAACATACGTATTTGTGTTTTTAACATCGCTCTTTATTAAAGAGCAAATAGAAGATTAAATTTTATATGAAAAGGAGAAATGAATTATGACAGCAGCAATTGGAGCAAGTATTGCAGTATTAACAGGTATCGGAGCAGGTTTAGGAATTGGTCATGCAACAGCAAAGGCAGTAGAAGCAATCGCAAGACAGCCGGAAGCAGAAAGCAAAATCAGCAAAGCATTACTTCTTGGTTGTGCACTTGCAGAGGCAACAGCTATTTATGGTTTCGTTATCGGATTGTTAATTTTATTCTTATAATCAGCAGGGAAAGGCAGGTGCATGAAAGATGATGAGTCTTGGCTGGAGCCTTGTCTGGACGATTATAAATCTGATTGTGCTTTATCTCTTAATGAAAAAATTCCTTATTGGTCCGGTGTTGGGCATTATGGAAAAGAGAAAAGCGTGTATAGCAAAAGAGATGGAGGAAGCTCGTGTAAGTCGTGAAAAAGCCGAAGAATTGAAATTAGAGTATGAGAAATCTCTGGCAATGGCAAAAGAAGAGTCTTCCCAAATTTTGGAAAATGCAAAAACAGATGCAAGACAGGTAAGAGAAAGTATTGTGAAAAATGCCAACAATGAAGCAGCAAAGATTATCGAAGCTGCGCAAAATACTGCCCGTCAGGAACAGGAAAATGCCATGCAGGGAGCAAAAAAAGAAATTGCACAGCTTGCTATGCAGGCAGCAAAAAAATTACTTTTAGAGAAAAGTGATGAAAACAGCAATGATATACTCTACGATAAATTTTTAGCAAAAGCAGGTGATGCAGATGACACAGACAGCTATTAATTATGGTAAAGTGCTTTATCAGCTTAATGTTCCCAAAGAAAGTATTTTGGAGACACAGAGGCTTTTAAAAGAAGTGCCTGAGCTTTTAAAAACATTGGAAAATCCCACAATATCCTTTGTGCAAAAACAGAGAGTTATCAACAGAGTTTTTCCAAAGGAACTTCACAATTTTCTGTGTGTTGTGTGTAAATATAAACATGCAGAGCTTTTAAATGAAATTTTTCAGGCATATCAAGAACATTATAATGAACAAAAGAAAATATTATCTGCCACATTGTATTATGTAACGCCTCCAAAGGCCGAACAGTTGGAAGGGATAAAAAAATTCCTGAAAAAACAGTATCATACACAGGCAGTTGCTCTTGAATTAAAAGAGGATAAAAGTCTTGTAGGTGGATTTATTATTCGTACAAAAGACCATGAATATGATAACAGCTTAAAGGGCAGTATTCATGAATTACAACAAAAATTAATCTGGAGGTGAACGGTTTGAGTTCAATCAACTCAGAAGAAATTATTTCAATTCTGAAGGAAGAAATTGATAATTTTCAAAGCACAGAGGGCGTGAAAGAGGTTGGAAATGTCATCTGGGTGGGTGATGGGATCGCAACTGTTTACGGAATAGACCATGCTATGTACGGCGAAATTGTAACCTTTGAAAATGGCGTTAAAGGAATGGTACAGGATATCAAACGAAATGAAATCGGCGTCATTATTTTCGGAAAAGATACAGGAATTAAAGAAGGTACAAAGGTTGCACGTACAAAGAAAAGAGCAGGTATTCCCGTAGGCGAAAATTTCATCGGAAGAATTGTAGATGCATTAGGTGCACCGATTGACGGAAAAGGTGAAATAGAAGCAGATGATTACCGCCCAATCGAGCAGGAGGCACCGGGAATTATTGACAGAAAATCTGTATCCGTACCAATGGAAACAGGTATTTTGGCTATTGATTCTATGTTCCCAATCGGACGCGGACAGCGAGAATTGATTATCGGTGACCGTCAGACAGGAAAAACTTCTATTGCTATTGATACAATCTTGAACCAGAAGGGAAAAGATGTAATGTGTATCTATGTAGCAATTGGACAGAAAGCATCTACAGTAGCGAAATTAGTAGGAACTCTGGAAAAATACGGGGCAATGGAATATACGACTGTATTTTCAGCAACAGCAAGTGACTGTGCGCCTTTACAGTATATTGTGCCATATTCAGGAACAGCTCTGGCAGAATATTTTATGTATAAGGGAAAAGATGTACTGATTGTTTATGATGATTTGTCAAAACATGCAGTTGCATATCGTGCGCTATCTCTTCTGTTAGAGCGTTCACCGGGACGTGAGGCATATCCAGGTGATGTATTTTACCTTCATTCAAGATTGCTGGAACGTTCCAGCCGATTGAGTGATGAGGCAGGAAGCGGTTCTATTACAGCCCTTCCGATTATTGAAACACAGGCAGGAGATGTGTCTGCATATATTCCAACAAACGTTATTTCTATTACAGACGGACAGATTTTCCTTGAAAGTGATTTATTCTTTGAGGGTGTTCGTCCAGCGGTAAATGTAGGTCTTTCTGTATCCCGTGTAGGTGGTGCTGCGCAGACGAAGGCAATGAAAAAAGCGTCTGGAAGTATGCGAATTGATTTGGCACAGTATCGAGAAATGCAGGTGTTTACACAGTTTTCTTCAGACTTAGATGAGACAACAAAGGCACAGTTAGACTATGGAAAATGTTTGATGGAACTGTTGAAACAGCCTTTGTGCAGACCATTGGCTTCTCACGAACAGGTGATTACTTTGTGGGTAGCTACACATAAGCTTTTAACAGATATTCCGGTAACGGAACTGAAAACATTCCAGATGGATATGTTGGAATATTTTGAACAGAAATATCCTGAAATCAAAGAAGAAATACTTGATAAAAAAGTTCTTTCTGATGAATTGGGAGAAAAGATTTTAGAGGCGGCAAAGGAATTTAAGAACAGGAACAGGTGATAAAATGGCAAACGCAAAAGAAATACAAAGTCGTATGAAAAGCATCCGTGATACCATGAAAATTACCAATGCCATGTATATGATTTCATCTTCAAAAATGAAAAGAGCAAAAAAAGTTCTTGCAGATACAGAGCCTTATTTTTACTCTTTGCAGGCTGCCATTGGACGTATTTTAAGACATACATCTGAGATTGAACACCGATATTTTGATGAGCGTACTGAGATTTTGTCGGAAGATAAAAAAATCGGTTATATTGTAGTAAGTGCGGACAAAGGGTTGGCAGGTGCATATAATCATAATGTCTTTAAACTGGCAGAAGAAGGTATGGCGAAGAAACAGCATACACATCTGTTTGTACTGGGAGAAGTTGGAAGACAATATTTTTATAAAAAAGATGTGTCTGTGGATACAAATTTTCGTTTTACTGTTCAAAAGCCTACTATGCACAGAGCCAGAGTTATCTCTGAAAAGATGATTGATATGTATTTAAACGGTGAGCTTGACGAGGTACATATTATTTATACTCGTATGGCAAATGCAGCATCTATGGTGGCGGAAGAACAGCAGCTTCTGCCTTTGAAGAAGACAACTTTTAATGCATCGTCACAGTTTTTGGTAGATACCCATCAGGAAGAAATTGAAATGGTACCGTCAGCGGAAGAATTGTTGAATACGATTGTTCCTAATTATTTAAGAGGTATGATTTATGGATGTCTGGTAGAGTCTTATGCCAGTGAGCATAATTCCCGTATGCAGGCCATGGATGCGGCGACCACCAGCGCCAAAGATATGTTAAAAGATTTATCAATTAAATATAATCGTGTCAGACAGGCTGCAATTACACAGGAAATTACTGAGGTAATCAGCGGTGCAAAAGCACAGAAAAAGAAACAATAAAGGAAGGAGGTTTTTATACAATGAATAAAGGAAAAATTGTACAGGTTATGGGCCCCGTTGTAGACGTGGAATTCCAGGAGCAGGACCTTCCAAATATTAAAGATGCTCTTACGGTAGAGCTGAACGGAAAAAAAGTCGTTATGGAGGTTGCCCAGCATATAGGAAATCATACAGTGAGATGTATTATGCTGGCATCCAGTGACGGACTTTGCAAAGATATGGAAGTGACAGCAACAGGACAGGGAATTTCTGTACCGGTAGGAAAAGAGACATTGGGACGTTTATTCAATGTTTTAGGAGAAACCATTGATAAAGGAGAACAGCTGGATAACGCAGAACATTGGGTTATTCACAGAGATCCTCCTGCCTTTGATGAACAGAGCCCTGTTGTGGAAATTTTGGAAACAGGTATTAAAGTTATTGACTTATTAGCTCCTTATGCAAAGGGAGGAAAAATCGGTCTTTTTGGTGGTGCCGGAGTAGGTAAAACAGTTCTTATTCAGGAACTTATCAGTAATATTGCTACAGAACATGGTGGCTATTCTATTTTTACAGGAGTAGGAGAGCGCTCCAGAGAGGGAAATGATCTTTGGAGTGAAATGAAGGAATCCGGAGTTCTGGAGAAAACAGCTCTGGTATTCGGACAGATGAATGAGCCACCGGGAGCACGTATGCGTGTTGCTGAGACGGGACTTACCATGGCAGAATATTTTCGTGATAAAGAACATCAGAATGTACTTTTATTTATTGATAATATTTTCCGTTTTACTCAGGCAGGTTCAGAGGTATCCGCTCTTTTAGGACGTATGCCTTCTGCAGTTGGATATCAGCCTACGCTGGCTACGGAAATGGGTGAATTACAGGAGAGAATTGCTTCTACAAAGAATGGTTCTGTTACTTCTGTGCAGGCAGTTTATGTGCCTGCGGATGACTTGACTGACCCGGCGCCTGCTACAACTTTTGCGCATTTGGATGCAACTACCGTATTATCCAGAAAGATTGTAGAGCAGGGTATTTATCCTGCCGTAGATCCGTTGGAATCTACTTCTCGTATTCTGGAGGCAGATGTAGTAGGACAGGAACATTATGAAGTTGCCAGAAAGGTGCAGGAGTACCTTCAGAAATATAAAGAATTACAGGATATTATTGCAATTTTAGGTATGGAAGAACTTTCTGATGAAGATAAGAAAGTAGTTGCCAGAGCCAGAAAATTGCAGAAATTCCTTTCTCAGCCATTCCATGTGGCAGAGGTATTTACTGGTATTCCGGGAAAATATGTACCATTAAAAGAAACTATTCGTGGATTTAAGATGATTGTGGAAGGCGAAATGGATGACTATCCGGAAAATGCTTTCTTCAATGTAGGTACTATTGATGAAGTAATTGAAAAAGCAAAACAGAATGCCTAGTCCAAAGGAGTGAGAAAAAATGGGAACATTTGGTTTAAATGTAATCGCCAGTGATAAAGATTTTTATCATGGCAGAGGTACAAGTATTTCACTCCCTGCAAAGGATGGAAGTATTACCATTTTAGCCCACCATGCAGATATGATGATTGCTATTGTTCCTGGAGAAATGCGTTTTCAGACAGAGGACGGAACAGAACATATTGCCATTGTGGGAGGCGGTTTTGCTCAGATTATCAATAATCGTGTAACGGTTTTGGCAGACAGTATCGAAAAGCCGGAAGACATTGATGTGAAACGTGCAAAAGAAGCGAAAGAAAGAGCAGAGGAACAACTGCGTCAGCAGCAAAGTATGCAGGAATATTATGTTTCTAAAGCATCTTTGGCAAGAGCTATGGCACGTATGAAAGCAGCAAGAGACAGGGGAATTTAAAAGATGCCTGGCGGATTGTGGGAGCACATAGTGCGGAACAATCTGTCAGGCTTTTGTTGTAACATCATTATTCAGAGTTATGTATTACATTCTAATTAGTTATAGCGTTCAGATTGCATTGACAAAGCCTTTAATAGTTGGTAGAATGACAACAAAAGTTAGCCAAAAGGCAGAGGAGAAGATGCTGTATGAACAAGAGAATATTATCTATTCTGGTTGAAAATACAGCCGGTGTGTTGAGCAGAGTTTCAGGTTTGTTCAGTCGCCGGGGTTATAACATTGACAGCTTATCGGCAGGTATTACCACAGACCCTAACTACACTCGCATGACAGTTGTATGTAAAGGCGATGAGTTGATTTTAGAGCAGATAACACGACAGGTAGAAAAACTGGAAGATGTTCTTTCTGTAAAAGTATTAAAAGACGATCAAAGCGTTACCAGAGAGCTGATGTTGGTAAAGGTCAGAGTTTCACCAGAGCAGCGAGCAGGGATTACAGCGATTGTAGATATTTTCAGAGCGAATATTATAGATGTAGGAAAAGAATCTATGATTGTAGAGCTTACTGGAAATAAATCGAAGCTGGAAGCTTTTATAGACCTGCTTGATGGCTATGAAATTCTGGAGATAGCCAGAACCGGTATTGCCGGACTTTCAAGAGGCTCCGATGACATTTTCTATCTTTCAGAGGATGAGGAAGAGTTTTAATTTTATTACATAAACAGGAGGAATACACAGATGGCAGTAAAAATTTATTATCAGGAAGATTGTAATTTAGCTCTTTTAGAAGGAAAAACAATTGCGATTATCGGATATGGGAGCCAGGGACACGCTCATGCGTTAAACTTAAAAGAATCCGGATGCAATGTAATTGTAGGTTTATATGAAGGCTCCAAATCTTGGGATAAAGCAGTAAAACAGGGATTTGAAGTTTATACAGCGGCAGAAGCAGCAAAAAAAGCTGATATTATCATGATTTTAATTAATGATGAAAAACAGGCAAAATTATATAAAGAAGACATTGAGCCAAATCTGGAAGAAGGCAATATGCTGATGTTTGCTCATGGTTTTGCAATCCATTTCGGACAGATTAAGCCACCGGCTTATGTAGATGTAACTATGATTGCACCGAAAGCACCGGGACATACAGTAAGAAGTGAATATCAGATTGGCAGAGGAACTCCATGTCTGGTAGCTGTTCAGCAGGATTATACAGGAAAAGCAAAAGAAAAAGCACTGGCTTATGCAGCAGCACTTGGTGGTTCAAGAGCAGGTGTTTTGGAAACAACCTTTAAAGTAGAGACAGAAACTGACCTTTTTGGAGAGCAGGCAGTGCTTTGTGGTGGTGTTACAGCTCTTATGAAAGCAGGATTTGAAACTTTAGTAGAAGCTGGATATGCACCTGAAAATGCATATTTTGAATGTATTCATGAAATGAAGCTGATTGTAGACTTGATTTATGAAAGCGGATTTAAAGGAATGCGTTATTCCATTTCCAATACAGCAGAATTTGGTGATTATATTACCGGACCTAAGATTGTTACAGAAGAAACCAAAAAAGCTATGAAACAAATTTTGGCAGATATTCAGGATGGAACATTTGCAAAGAACTGGATTTTGGAAAATCAGTCAGGATGTATGCATTTTGGTGCAATGAGAAGAAGAGAAGCAGAACATCAGTTAGAAGAAGTTGGTGCTGAACTGCGTAAACTGTATAGCTGGAACGGAAAAGAAAAATTAATTGATAATTAATAAAAAAGGGCACTTCTGATATCAGTCAGAAGTGCTTTTTCTATAGAAATGTATAAATTCTTTTACCGCTTGATTTTGTTCCAGATTTTCTGATAAAGCAAAGCCGATTTCACGTTTATTAATCGACATAGGAAGAGGGAATTCTATCAATGTGCCATCTGCCAATTCTTTTTCTACAAACTGTCGTATTACACAGGCAATTCCCATACCAATTTTAGCAAATTCAATCAGTAAATCCATAGTAGAAACTTCCAGCAGATTATCAGCTTCCAAATGACAGGAAGCAAGGTAGTCATCAATGTATTGTCTTGTCATATTTCCCTTATTTAAAAGCATTAAAGTAGCTGATTGAAAAGGATTTTCGGGATAATCACTGCGTTTAGAGAGATGTTCCATATAGGATTTGGTACAGACAAAGATGTCTTCGATTTTTCCAAGTGAATCAAAATGTGTATGATATAGACGTTCAGGTTTTCCAATAAGCCCTAAATCGATTTTATTTTCTTTTAAAAGCTGTAAGGTATGGTTCGTAGATTGACATTCAATAGAAATACGAATATGCGGGTGGGTTTCAATAAATTCTTTTAAATAGGGGAGAAGAACGTATTTACAGAGGGTAGTAGATACGCCGATATGTATATGTCCGATTCCCAGTTCATGAATTTTTTTGATTTGTGTTTCTCCTTTTTCCAGAGAATAAAAAGCATTTTGAACGTAATGATATAGAAGTTCTCCTTCTTCTGTTAATTGTACTCCTCTGGAATTGCGGGAAAAGAGAGAAACTTCTAAATTTTCCTCCAGCTTGCGAATAGATTTGCTGATTGCCGGTTGACTGATATAAAGACGGGAGGCAGCTTTCGAAATATTTCCTGTATTTGCAACAGTATAAAATACTCGATATAGAGAAAGATTTTGGTCCATATTTTTTGCTCCTTTGCACCTTATAAGTTTAAGTTATAGCTCTTATATTTAATATGTATTTCTAGTATAACAAACCTCATGCTAAAATGGCAATAGCAGAAATAAATTGGAGGTGGCTTTTGTGGGAATGACAATGACACAGAAAATATTAGCAGCTCATGCAGGGCTTGAGAAAGTAGAGGCAGGACAGTTAATTGAAGCAGAATTAGATTTAGTACTGGGTAATGATATTACTTCTCCTGTAGCAATTCATGAAATGGAAAAAATGAAGGCAGAAGGTGTTTTTCATAAAGATAAAATTGCGTTGGTTATGGATCATTTTATTCCAAATAAAGATATTAAATCAGCAGAAAACTGCAAATGTGTAAGAGAATTTGCAGCCCGCCATGAAATTACCAACTATTTTGATGTTGGAGAAATGGGAATTGAACATGCACTTTTACCGGAAAGTGGTTTGACAGTTGCTGGTGATGCCATTATCGGAGCGGACTCTCATACTTGTACTTATGGAGCATTAGGAGCATTTTCTACCGGTGTAGGAAGTACAGATATGGCAGCTGCGATGGTAACAGGAAAAGCTTGGTTTAAAGTTCCTTCCGCAATTCGCATCAATTTAATCGGAAAACCTTCCAAATGGGTAAGTGGTAAAGATGTTATTTTGCACCTTATTGGAAAAATTGGTGTTGACGGAGCGTTATATAAATCTCTGGAATTTACAGGGGAAGGTGTGAAAAATCTTTCCATGGATGATCGTTTCACGATTGCAAATATGGCAATTGAGGCAGGAGCTAAGAATGGTATTTTTCCGGTAGATGAAAAGACAGAGCAATATATGAAAGAACATTCTAAGAGAACATATAAACGTTATGAACCTGATGAGGATGCAGTTTATGATGAGGAATATACCATAGACTTAAGTAAATTAAGACCTACAGTAGCATTTCCCCATTTACCTTCTAATACAAAGACAATTGATGAAATACAGGATGATGTTATAGTTGATCAGGCAGTTATCGGTTCCTGTACCAATGGAAGAATTGACGATTTAAGATGTGCGGCTCAAATACTGAAAAACCATAAGGTGAAAAAAGGTGTGCGCTGCATTATTATTCCGGCAACACAGAAAATTTATCTTCAGGCATTGGAAGAAGGATTGCTGAAAATCTTTATTGAAGCAGGAGCTGTAGTAAGTACTCCTACCTGTGGTCCATGTCTGGGAGGCTATATGGGTATACTGGCAGAAGGAGAACGCTGTATTTCTACAACAAACAGAAATTTTGTAGGAAGAATGGGGCATGTGAAATCAGAAGTTTATCTTGCAAGTCCGGCAGTTGCTGCAGCCAGTGCTATAACAGGAAAAATTTCAAGTCCGGAAGAATTGGGGGAATAGAACATGAAAGTAAAAGGAAATGCTTTTAAATATGGAGATAATGTAGATACTGACGTAATTATTCCTGCGAGATACTTAAATTCATCAAAAGCAGAGGAATTGGCTGCTCATTGTATGGAAGATATTGATAAAAATTTCGTAAAGGAAGTGAAAAAGGGAGATATTCTTGCGGCAAATAAAAATTTTGGCTGCGGTTCTTCAAGAGAACATGCGCCTATGGCAATTAAGGCAGCAGGCATCAGCTGCGTGATTGCTGAAACCTTTGCCCGTATTTTTTACAGGAATGCCATTAACATCGGCCTTCCTATTGTAGAATGCCCTGAGGCAGCCAGAGATATAGAAAAAGGCGATGAGGTGGAAGTGGATTTTGATAACGGTATTATTCGTAATCTTTCAAAAGAGAAAGAATATCCAATTCAGCCGTTCCCTGAATTTATGCAGAGAATTATTGAAGCAGAAGGTCTTGTGAATTATATTATAAAGAATAAATGAAAAATCTTATATTTCTATAACCTGTGTCAGGATTCTTGATTTCTGCATATAAAGTAATTATACTTACCCTTTGAATAAAGGAAACAGTCAGGAGATTGTTGGAATAGGAGTGAGTACGATTAAACACATAGGAAAAATTATTACAGTATTTCTGGTTGCTTACGTAGGAGCTTTGACGTTGCCTTATGTGGGACATAAAAAAGTTTCCAGTAATTACAAAAAAGAGTTTCAGGCAGAAGACTGTTATGGAGATACAAATGGCAAAGAGAGAGTAGCTTATGTAGACGATAATGTGGAAGCCTTAAAATATCGTTTAAAAATGATCAGTGAGGCGAAGAAGGAAGTCATATTATCTACCTTTGATTTTAATGCAGACAGCAGTGGTAAAGATGTGATGTGTTCTCTTTTAGAAGCTGCAGAGCGTGGAGTTAAGGTAAAAGTTATTGTAGATGGTGGAAATGGGTTTATAGATATGAAAATGAAATCCAGCCAGTGGTTTCAGGCATTAGCATCTCACGAAAATGTTGAAGTACAGATTTATAATCCTGTGAACTTCTTAAAGCCGTGGAAACTACAGGCAAGACTTCACGACAAATATGTAATTGTAGATAATAAAATGTATCTTCTGGGAGGAAGAAATACAACAAATCTATTTCTGGGAGATTATTCAGAAAGTCAAAATTTAGACAGAGAACTGTTTGTTTATAAAGAGGATGAAAATATACAGGGTTCTATAGACCAGTTAAAACAGTATTTTGAAAGTATTTGGAACTTAAAGGACAGTAAACCTTATGAGTGTAAAAAGCAAACAGAAGAAATTGAACAATGTTTGACGGATTTAAAAAAACGTAGTCCAAAATTGCGAGAATTATATCCGGATGCTTACGAAGAGTGGAACTGGCAGGAATTGACAGTAGATACAAATAAAGTTACTCTTTTACAAAATCCCATAAAGGCAGAAAATAAAGAACCTTTGATGTGGCATTCTGTTACGGAGCTAATGAAAACAGGAGAAAATATTACCGTTTACACTCCATATATTATCTGTGGAAAAGAAATGTATGAGGATTTAACACAGATATGCGAAGAAACGGAAACTGTGGAGATTATTACCAATGATGTTTCCAGTGGGGCGAACCCATGGGGATGCACAGATTATCTTAATCAGAAAGAGAAAATCTGGGCAACCGGTGTACAGGTGTATGAGTTTATGGGCGAGCACTCCAGTCATACAAAGGCGGTTTTGATTGATGAAAGAATGAGTTTAGTGGGATCTTATAATATGGATATGCGCAGTACATATCAGGATACAGAATTAATGCTGGCAGTAGACTCTGTAGCTCTTAATGAACAAATCAGACAAGAGGCAGAGAGGGATAAACTTGCCAGTCGTACCATGACAGAGAGTGGTGAGTATGAATATGGACCTGATTACGAAATTAAGGAAATGAGTACGGGTAAGAAGATTTTCTACGGCTTATTAAGAGTTATTACGATTCCTATAAGAAGATTTTTATAATTTTTTATCAAAAGAAAAGAAAGGGTTGCTGCATAAAAAGTATTGTTTTGTGTGGCAGCTCTTTCCTGTATAGGTTGCTTTTACAGAAAATTGTTGCTTTTTTACAAAAATCTGATATAATATCATTTGTTGCGGGGTATGGCGTAGCTTGGTAGCGCGCACGGCTGGGGGCCGTGAGG
>CAJKQE010000061.1 GCA_905201915.1 uncultured Lachnospiraceae bacterium | reverse complement strand
CACCCCATCGCCGGAATCAATTCCTCTTTCAGCACATTGATATAATCCTGGTATTTTTGCCTTGTTATCATCTGCTTACCCCTCTGTATTTATGATTTATTCTTAATTATTCTATACATCTGACCTGTAACTCTTTATAAAATCATAATAAAAGTCCCCAAAAGTAATAAGGACAGAACCGATAATTGTTTTTACAGTAAATTGTTCATGTAAAAATACCGCTGCCATCACCAAAGTGATGACTATACTGAATTTATCCACCGGAACTACTTTCGAAGCAGCGCCAAGCTACAGCGCTTTAAAATAACATAACTCTAAAAGCAATGTGAAACGATGGTTCTAATCCATTAGTTCAGTCTTCGACCAATCTTTCAATTTCTTTCTCAAGCAATAAAAATGCTTTGGAAACTACATAACCATCAGCAATCGCATGATTCATTCTCACCGTCACAGGCATCAGCAATCTGCCATTTTCACTGTGATATTTTCCCCAGTTTATAATCGGAGGGAAATGCAGATGTCCGTCAGGCAGTTCTACATGTAGTGCTTCATATGACAACCAGGGAATATAGGAAGCATCAAAATAGTTTAATTTACTGCCGTCCAGACCATAACTGCGGGTCTGTTTAGCCTTTTCCATATCAGCGCAGCATCTGTCATAAAAAGCCTGGTAATCTTCGCTGAACTCTGTATAAACTACTGTAAAAGTCTCCGTATCCTCGTGGAAAACATAATGCGCAGTGTTGATTTTATCAAATACGACTAACTTATCTTCCTGATACAAATACCGCATTTTGTAGTCATCTCTGGTATTCAGCGCCTTGGTCAGGACATACAGAAAATTGATATAAAATTTAGTTCCAGTTTGTTTTGAATATGCAACAAGTTCACTAACATCGATCTTGGATGTAATCATAACCGAACATTTACAGTCCATCGTAAAATGCCTGTAAATATCCTTACGATAATACTTTTCCATATCTAAAACTTTATAATCCATAATTACCACCTTTTATACAACACAAATCAACTTTGGCCGTTTAACAAGTTTGCATAAATTAAGTATTCAAATAATTCCAAAGAATCTTTTTTCCAATTTATTGTTGACATCGCAATTGCCAAAACGCCACAGCGCTTGCAGCAGCTACATTAAGTGAGTCCACATTGTACTCCATAGGGATCTTCACAACATAATCGCACGCATCAATCGCAGCCTGAGATAAGCCGTAGCCCTCTGTACCAAAAACCAAAGCCAGCCTGCCCTCTGCCATCAGCGCCTGATCATCTATACTGACAGCATGCTCACACAAAGCCATTGCAGCTGTTTTAAAGCCCCATTCTCCCAGCTCTTTGACATTGTTTTCTATATAAGTCCAAGGTATCTGAAATACCGTTCCCATACTGACACGTACTGCTTTTCTGCATAAAGGATCACAGCAGGAGCGCATCACAAGTACCGCATCAACACCTAACGCCGCTGCCGATCGGAATATTCCTCCTATGTTGGCTGCATCCGTGATATTATCCAATACCGCCACCCCCTGGCTTGAAAACATATCTGCTGTACTGAAGGCAGCCTGGGCCTACGCATAGCACACAGGATACCGCGGGTCAGCTTATATCCTGTCAGTCCAGCCAGCACATCCCTGTCCCCGGTATAGACTGTAACATCCTCATACCGAGCAAGAATATTTTGGGCCTGTCCCATGATATGTCTGCGCTCCATCAACAAGGAAATCGGCTCACAGCCAGCAGCAAGCGCCAACTCTATGACTTTGCCGCTTTCAGCAATAAAGATGCCCTTTTCCGGTTCCAGCTTATGGCGCAGCTGCTTTTCAGTCAATTTTGTGAATACTTCCAGTTCAGGAGCAGAAATGTCATTTATTTCTATAATATTTGCCATTATGCCACTCTTTCTTAGAAAAGCATCTCTCCCGGGTTATAGCCGCTTGGCAGCTCTTCTTCAACTAAAAAATGAAATTCTTCATCACGCAGGACCGGCAAAAATACGGCATAGGGGATCTCTAAAAATTCAGACGTATAACTGCTGGCCCCGAACCATTTACCCTCTTTGGCACCTAAATTCAAATCTCTGGCAAACTTGGTATCATTAGAGCAATCATGTACAACCAAATTCCATTTCTCTTTTGCTGCGGCTGCCATAAATCTGAGTGTCAGTTCGCGACTCCAGATTGGTGATATATATCCATGGCGGGCAATATACATTTTTTCACCCCAATAATTCTCAATATTATTGGGATTCAAATGCAGCTCCGCACAATTAATAAAATCTAATCCCGTGTCCAAAACAGCCTGTTTTTTCAAAAAGAATTTTTCAAAAAACTCATTGGTCATAGGCGTTTCAATGCCGACTTTTTTGATATACTTTTTTGCTATGCCAATATTTTCAATGACCTTATCAGCACAACCGGAAGCTCCTAAATTAAATCTAAGCTCATTCAGTCCAGCCTCCCCCAATGCTTTAAGCGTTGTTTCCGTAGCCAGAGTGCCGTTAGTATATAGATGCTGATAAATACCAGCCTTGTTAAATTTTTGAATAATATTATAATATTTCTCGATTTCCATAAAAGGTTCTAAATATACATAGGCAACCCCTGTAGGTTTTTTATGGATTTCCAACAACAGATCAATGTCATTTTCATAAAACTTGGTCCCGCCAATGACCCAAATCCCCTCTCCTACCGGTTCAATAGCATCCAGCTCGCCATAATTATAGCAAAACCTGCACTGCAGATTGCATTTATTGGTTTTTCTGATAGCTGTCAGCCCGCTGCCCAACAGACATGAACGGCACCCATCAGGAAATTTTTCATCTGGCCCCACAAAAAGTGTTCTGTCCTTTAATGTTTTCAAACCGGGAATTTGTTCCATAAGCTCTTCTTTTCTTTTTATAACAACTGCCTCAATCTGTGCGAATGTGGCATAAACAATTTCCTGCTGTTTAACCAGAAGCTGTTCCCCTGCAGGCAATTGTGTAAAAAATTCAAACCATGACAAAGCATCCTTCTTAGAAATCTTCATATCTGTTACTGCTCCTTGTCTACAATACAATCTACTTAATCAATCCATTGCTCTCCGCTCTGCGTAAATTGCAGTGCCTGGCAACCGGGCTCCATAATTTTATTTTTTTACTCTTGTCATCAATACAACAGTCTCTACATGGCACGAGATGAGCGAATGAATGTCAAACGCACATTTTCGACACCCCTCGTCCGAGGGAATATATCCACGGTATTTTATCGTTTTGTGGGAATATGTCTACTGATTACTCTAAAATGGCTTCACCTTCATACCCCATTAATTATAACAGATAAAAGCAAATACAATTTTAATACTTTATGAATAAATTCTGTTTCAGTATAGCACATAATAAAATACCTCTCAATCAGATTTCATAATCTGAATTGAGAGGATATGCTTATATATCTTTTAACTGAAGTATCTTAACTTCTATTTGTTTTATGGTGCTTTCAAACTCTGCATCACTTTTTCCTGTAGGGTCTTCTAATCCCCAATCCTCACGGTGCTTGCAAGGCAAAAATGGACACTGAACATTGCAGCCCATTGTTATTACAATATCGACCGTAGGAATATCTTCAAGCAATTTGGAATGTTGCGTTTTCTCCATATCAATGCCATACAGTTCCTTCATAAGCCTTACGGCATCTTGATTTATTTGTGGTTTTGTTTCTGTTCCTGC
The DNA here is from genome assembly GCA_905201915.1 of uncultured Lachnospiraceae bacterium. Taxonomy (GTDB): domain Bacteria; phylum Bacillota; class Clostridia; order Lachnospirales; family Lachnospiraceae; genus Blautia. The sequence goes on along the minus strand of CAJKQE010000061.1, from coordinate 9,523 downwards.
ACTATAAAAATCAAATTCATCGCCTGCAAGGTGCTTTCCAAGCGCCTCTGCAATTTGACTTCGGCAAGAATTGTGTACGCATATAAATGCTACCTTTGGTTTATCCATTAAACATCCTCCGTTATAGTTCTAACAATCGATCTCCCTTAATTTCTTCACTGTTCCATTTTATAACTGCAAAATTGCCGTTAGCGTGTGATGCTACTTTGTTAATCCATTCAATTTCATTGCTTGCTTTTGCTTTTAGCATTTGATTTTTGGTATCAGTAGCATAAAGTGAAGAATTGATAACCCACCATTTACTATGGATACCTGCACGGTGCAAATCTTCCTCTAAACGCATTGCTTCAAATACAGGGGTAGTTTCAGCAAGGGTAACAATAACGACTTCTGTCTCATTGGCATTACGAAGCTGTGGCAATAATTTTTTAACCGACTCCGGTGTATCACCCATTGTACGCTGAACCTCTTTGTGATAGCTTTGAGTGGAATCAAGAAGCAACAAGGTGTGACCTGTTGGTGCAGTATCAATAACAACCACTTCTTTTTCTGCTCTTTCCACAATATCGGCAAAGGCACGGAAGACAGCAATTTCTTGTGTACAAGGAGAGCGTAAATCTTCCTCTATATAGGCAATATCGTCTTCATTCATATTGTTTTCTCTTGCTTTTTTCAGAACAGTTTCCTTGTATTTTTCTAAAATGATATGGTCATAATCCTTTGCCACGGTATCATCGGTTATAAAGTTGGAAAATTCATTAAAAGCGGCAATTTCAACCGTACAAGAACCTGAAAGTTGTTCTTCCATATTTTTAAGAACTGCATCGGGCAATTTTCCACGATAAGGTGCAATTACGCTTTCTCGATATTCAGCTGCTGATTGAATTGGGTCGAGGTTTGCTACAACCAAATTAGGCACTGCTTTGATTTTGACACCTTTTCCATTAAGTTGAGTTTCAAAAACATCTTGTAAGTTAGAAGCAGGGTCTGTGCTAATAAGCAAGACTTTCTTGCCATTATCAGCAAGAGTTACAGCTGTAGAGCAAGCAACAGAGGTTTTTCCAACGCCACCTTTTCCGGTATAGAAAAGGTATTTTGTTTTTACTTGTTCTAAAGGATTAAATTGTTTCATTAACAGCATCCTCCTTTACAATTGCATCCGCCATTTTTCTTAGGAGCAGAAGTTTTTTGTTCACCAAGATAACTGCGTGGTACTTGTAAAAGAGAGATTATTTCATCATTTGTTGGATAAGCTTTTGTTTTGACAATAGCACCATCAACAACGGTAATAGGAAGAACTTCAACTCCTTTTTCAGTGATAAGTCTATTGACTTCCTTGTTGTTTACAAATGCCATTGGCGCACTTGTGAGGTTGTATCTTGTAATTTCAACCCCATTTTTTTGAAGGCTGCTGATAACGGTAGATAAGCGAAGTAATTCTGGGTCAACGGATACACCGCACAGACCAGTCGAACAGCACATTGCAGGCTCATAAATAAACATTTTTTTCATAATAAAACACTCCATTCTAATTTTTTGTTATATTTTTATTTATAGATTTTGGAAACCATTTTGTTGTTTTGTTTGCTATTTTTACAAGGGTTAGCATTACGGGTACTTCAACAAGCACACCTACTACGGTTGCCAGAGCGGCAGGTGATGTTGTTCCAAAAAGTGCAATCGCAACGGCAACAGCCAGCTCAAAAAAGTTAGATGCTCCGATCATTCCAGCAGGAGCTGCAACATCGTGTGGCAATTTCAAAACCCTACTTGCAAAGTATGCAATGAAGAAAATGAGAAAAGTCTGTATAATCAGTGGTATTGCAATCAGTAAGATATGCAAAGGGTTTTCAAGGATAACATTGCCTTGGAATGAAAATAACAGTATCAAAGTTAATAGCAATCCGATGGTTGTAATGCCATCAAATTTCTTTACAAAAGTTCCTTCAAAATATTCTTTGCTTTTTGCTTTGGTCACAATCACACGGGTTATTATTCCTCCTGCAAGTGGAACTACTACAAAAAGCACAACGGATAAAATCAAGGTGTTCCAAGGAACCGTAACATTGGATACTCCAAGCAGGAATTTTACAATCGGAATAAATGCCACCAGAATAATTAAATCATTTGTTGCAACCTGAACAACGGTATATGCTGGATTTCCTTTTGTTAAGTGACTCCATACAAAAACCATTGCAGTACAAGGAGCAGCTCCTAAAAGTACAGCACCTGCAAGATATTCTTTTGCTAAGTCTGGTGTGATAAAACCTTTGAATATAACAAAGAAAAATAAGCTTGCAATGCCATACATGGTAAATGGCTTGATCAGCCAGTTTACAATCCATGTAACAAACAATCCTTTGGGATTTTTGCTGACATTTTTGACACTTTGAAAGTCAACCTTCATCATCATTGGGTAAATCATAACCCATATCAGTATGACAATGGGAATTGAAACATTGGCATATTCAAATTTACCGAAGAATGCAGGTATTTGTGGTGAAAATTTTCCTATTAGTATGCCAAGTGCCATGCAAATAGCTACCCATAACGTTAAGTACTTTTGAAAGAACCCAATACCTTCTGCTTTTTTCTCACTCATTGTAAATCCTCCTTACAATCCTTTTTACAAGAACACATATCAGTTGATTTGCATTTATTGTATTTTTCACTGTCTGATTCAAAAGTTTTAAGTTCTTTCGTTTTTTGAATTAGATAATTATATAGTTCCTTGTTTTCTGTAATAAAAGTATCGCTTACTTTGTAGTATGCCCATTGAGCAGTTTTATAACTGTCAAGAATTCCTGCTCTTTTTAATGCAGTTAGGTGTCTTGACGCATTAGACTGAGTAAGCTCTAAGCATTCTTCTATTTCGCAAACGCACATATCACCTTTGATAATTTGAGCAAAGATACGCAACCTTGTTTCTTCTGCCAATGCTTTCAATATATCAATCATTTGATTACCCCCGTATATTCATATATGCACTTGTACTCATATACTATGCTGTTATAACGCCATTTGTTACAAAATGGCGTTAAGTTTTATAATAATTTGATTTTAATGCAATTACTAAAGCAAAGAAGTGCATTACCCTCTGACTTTTTGAAGAATTTTAACCACTTCATCAGTCTTAAGCACCTTGCCATAAGCTACAACCTTACCATCAACAACAAGGGCAGGTGTACTCATAACACCATAAGCTGCAATCTGACCAAAATCAGTGATATGGTCGATTGTGGTATCCATACCAAGGGATTTTAGAGCTTCCAAAGTATTCGCTTCAAGCTGATTGCATTTTGCACAGCCAGAACCGAGAATTTTCACGCTTGCTCCACTTGTTTTTGATTCTTCTGCTGCTTTTACAGTTTCTGCATTGCAGTTTCCTCCACAGCAACAGCTTTCTTTCTTTTCTTCTTTCTTTTTACCAAATAAACTCATAATAAATACCTCCAAAATAAATTTAATTAAAATCCTAAATAGAACATATAGAAACCGATTAGTAATATAATCATTCCCATAATTACTTTAAGTACAATGCTGAACCTGCCATATTTTTTGTTAGTTGTTATCTTTTGCACTAATCCTACCGATGTACCTGCAACTATTGCAAGGATACCATGACCTACAGAGTAAATCAATAGTAAGAGAATCCCCCAAACAATGTTGCCTTTTCCTGCTACGATAGCAAGCAGTGCAATCAGAACAGGCGTTGAACAGGGCGATGAGAAAACACCCCCAAGTATTCCTGCGATAAACGCACCCACATAACCTCTTTTTGTGTTTTTTGAAATTAAATAGCTTGAGGGGATAATCTCAAATACACCCCAAGTTTGAAGTGCCATGAGTACCATTAACACGCCAAGGATTATGTACCACCAACCGGCACTTGTTCCCATAAGTTTACCTGCAAGAGAAGCAATGACGCCAAGTATGGTAAATGTAACAGCGGAGCCAAGCGCAAAAGTTAACGATAGCCTAAATGCTCTTTTCGTGTTCTTTTGACCTGTACCTCCCACATAGCCTATCACAAGAGGAATACTGGACAAGGAGCAGGGCGTAAAGGAAGTTAAAATTCCTGCAAGGAGTGCAAGAACCGGCGCTAACCAAAGACTGCTCTGAATAAGGGATGATAATTGTTCTAACCACTCATTTATCATTACTCAACCCCCATTTCAGCAAATATCTTTCGCATTTGTTCCTCGGTTATACCTCCTTGATGGACTGTAAAAATATGCTCGTTTGTATTTTTATCAGAATACATTGTAAATTCTATTTCTTTTTGTATCGCTTCGCTTGGAACATATGGTGTTCCATCTGCGTTAAAGAAAACTTGAGTAGGAATTACAGAAACAGGGAAATCGCTAACACCATCTGTATATTTCCAAACATCCATAAACTGAACAGCTGCTTTTCCTTGCCATTCTTTATTCAAGGTTTCCAGAACAGGTGACATTTGTTTACATGGAATACAAGAATCAGACCCAAAATCAATGACAGTAGGTATTCCATATGCTTTAATTGATTCAAGGTCAGTTTTTGTAATTTTCAGTGGATAATTAACTGCATCTTCCTCGGTTTGCGATTGAGAAGCAGTGTTTTCTTGTGCTGTTTGGTCATTGTTCTTTGCTGATTTAAAAATAAATATTCCCACAATTACAACGACAATGGCTACTACAATTGCAATTTTAAGAAACAAAGATTTTTTATTTGAAGCCACCTTATCCACAGCACCCACCTCCACTACAGCCACAACCGCAATCATCTTCTTTGTGTGAGCCACCATTAGGCGGTGTCCAACCTGTATCATCACCGACATAAGTGATTGCCCCAACAGGACAATGATTACCACAGCCGTGGCAATGATCAACGCAGTCATTTGGTCTTACAACAATCGGAGAAGATGACTTCTCTTTATTGTATACAGTGTGCGGGCAGTTATTAACACACGTTCCGCATTCTTCACATAAAATATAATCAATTACTGGGTACCAGTTCTTAGCCATTTTTTCTTCCTCCTGATTTTTATATAAATAAGAATTGTAGAGCATTAAATAAATAGCCGACTAAAATAATGCCTACCGTGCATATAACAATAAAGGCTGCCAATAGCTTTGGTTTTACGGCTTTGCGAAGCATAATCATTGATGGTAATGACAATGTTGTTACCGCCATCATAAATGATAATACTGTTCCAAGCTGTGCGCCCTTGAATAGTAATGCTTCAGCAACAGGAATTGTGCCGAAAATATCAGCATACATAGGAATTCCAAGTAATGTGGTAAGGACAACACCAAAAGGATTGTTAGAGCCGAGAACCATTTCAATCCAAGACTCTGGAATCCAGTTATGAATAACTGCGCCGATACCAACACCCACAAGGATATATGGGAAGACTTTTTTGAATGTGGAAACAACTTGGTCTTTTGCAAATATCAAACGGTCTTTTTGTGTTAGTGCCGTATTTTCAATGTCTACGCTGGATGCGTTTTTAATAAAGTCCTCTACATATTTCTCCATATGCAATTTTTCAATCAGTGTACCGCCTACTACTGCAATAACTAAGCCCAAAATAACGTACAAAACTGCAACCTGCCAACCGAAAATACTCATCAAAAGTACGAGAGAGCCAAGGTCTACCATAGGGGAAGAAATTAAAAACGAGAATGTTACGCCAAGTGGTAACCCTGCACTTGTAAAGCCAATAAAAAGCGGAATAGAGGAACAGGAACAAAACGGTGTTACCGTTCCGAGCAAAGCGGCAATAATATTTGCCCATACTCCGTGAAACCGTGCCATAATTTTTTTGCTTCGTTCCGGTGGAAAATAGCTTTGAATATATGAAATAAGAAAAATCAAAAAGCATAAGAGTATTGTGATTTTTGTTACATCATAAAGAAAAAATAGAACGCTGCCACCGATTCTGCTTGTTACATCAAGTCCGAACAAAGACAGCATATTGCCGATTACTTCATTCAACCATTTCATTCCAAGCACTTGGTCTTGTAAAAATGTACCGATTCCTTTTAGTATTTCCATAGAAAAACCTCCTTAATTATATTTACATATTTATATGTATCAATTTAAAAATTTAAGATATAGGCAATCCGAAGATTGCCTTTTTTATTTTTATGCACATTCACTATTATTTATTACATCTATTTTCGGCATTGCATTTTTTATAATCAGCAAAATCTGCATCCTTTATTGAATACTTATCTGCAAGACATCTTAACCTATGACATCCTTCTAACGATAAAGAATAATGCATCCATTTGCCGTCTTTGCAGCTATCAACCATTCCGCTATCACACAATATTTTCATGTGGTGAGATAATGTTGGCTGAGTAATCTGCAATTCTTCCAGAAGAACGCATCCACATTTTTCTCCGCCCTGCAGTGCTCTCAATACAGCAAGCCTATTTTCATCTGCCAAAGCTTTTATAAGTCGTACATCAGCTTTATAATCCATTGTTCATCACACTCCTTATTTACAACTGACCCAATTATATTATTCACATTCACAGTTGTCAATGCGTAAATGTGTATTTTGTATGTTTAGACAAAAAACTCATCGTTTTAAATATCTGATTTTTATAAAATATACATATACCCCCTACATTTTCTGTAAGGGGCTGTCTGGCAGTATTATCTCATCTTTCCACATCCACACTCGTCCCAGACTTAAATTCAACCGTGAATTTATCCTCATAAACCGTTATCTTCTCCACCATTCTTCTGATCATGCTTTCATCATATTCTTCAATCTGCTCCGTCTGCCCAGCAAGGAACTGCTGCATTTCCACAATTCGCTGTTTCTGTCCTTCTCGCTCGGCATTGTCCGCCATGACCTCTTGCTTCTTCTCACGCAGGCTGTCTATCTCATCGGCAAGGTCATCGTAATCCTGTCCTGCATTGGCTCGTTTCAGAAGCTCCTGCTGCAACTCTTCCAGCTTGGCATCGATGCTTTCCATCGAAGTCTCATCTTCCAAAGCAAGCACCATCGCTATATTTTCTTCTAAGGCGGCAATCATATCATCTTTACCACCAAGAGCCATGTTGATTGCCTTTACTACATCATTCTGTAATTCTTCTTCCTTCACGGTTGGTGCATCGCAGCAGTCGGGGCCATGCTCTACACGGTTTACACATCGCCATACCATGGAGCGTTTTCCATGATTGTTCCAAGCAATCCTTCGATAAATATCTCCACATTTCGAACAATACAAAATACTGGAAAGTGCGTATTTGCTACTGTAGACTCGTTTCTTTCGGTTCGCACCGCTGTGAAGATTGGATCTTCTGAGCATTTCTTCCTGCACCTGCATATAAAGGTCACGGGGGATAATCGCTTCGTGGCTGTTCTCTACATAATATTGCGGAACGATGCCGTTATTCTTCACTCGCTTTTTGGTAAGGACATCCACGGTATAGGTCTTTTGCAGAAGAGCATCACCGATGTACTTCTCGTTTTTCAGAATTTTCTTCACAGATTCAGGACGCCACTTTGGTTTTCCTGCACCCGTTAGAATGCCATCCGCCATCAAGCCGTCTCCGATTTGTTTTAGGCTTGCCCCCTGCAGGTACTCTCGGTAAATTCGTTTGACGATTTCTGCCTCGGCAGGCTCAATGATAAGGTGTCCATCTTCGTCCTTGGTATATCCCATAAAGCGATTATGGTTGACCTGCACCTCTCCCTTCTGAAATCGAAACTGCATCCCCATCTTCACATTTTTGCTTAAGGACTCCGATTCCTGCTGTGCAAGGCTTGCCATAATGGTCAGCAGCACCTCTCCCTTAGAATCCATTGTGTTGATGTTTTCTTTCTCAAAAAACACGGGGATGTTCTTTTCCTTTAACTGTCTTATGTAGCGAAGGCAGTCCAAGGTGTTACGGGCAAATCGGCTGATGGACTTTGTAATTATCATATCAATACTGCCCGTCATACACTCTTCAATCATACGGTTGAATTCTTCACGATTTTTGGTATTGGTGCCGGAGATGCCATCGTCAGCGAATATCCCGGCAAACTCCCATTCCTCATTTTTCTGTATGAAATTAGAATAATGTTCTACCTGTGCATCATAACTGGTAGCCTGCTCATCGCTGTCTGTACTAACTCGGCAGTACGCTGCGACTCTGAGTTTCGGCTTTACTTCTTTATTTACGGTATTTCCCACACGCTTTCGTGCCGGGATAACTGTGATACTCTTATTCATGTATCGTCACCTCACTTTCAATTAAGCTGTAGGCATATTCTGCCTGTTCAAATGGATCTGCAAATTTTCTCTCAACAGGGGACAGGGTAAACCTTGTATCCGCCACTGGCTTTGGTGCAGCCTGCAATTCTCTGACCCTGCCCAAGGAAGATGCCCTTCGACATTCTAATTTCTTCCGCCTTGTCATAACGCTCTCTGTCGATGATGGCAGGATAATATTCATCGCCAAGGTAATGCGTGTTTCGAAGCATTCTGCCTGCACTGCCATGAAAAATCTCAAGACCTGCATTCTCTGCCGCAGGCTTTAATCCAAGCCCTGCAATATAGCCATCAAACAGCTTTCTGACCCCTTCTGCCTGTTCTTCATCAACCTCTGCTTTACCATTTACAATCTTATATCCATAGGGTATGTGTGCCATTATCCCACCAGCCTTTCCTTTAATTTCAGTCCGCACTTCAATTCAAATACGATTTCTTTTCTTGAAAACACGATAGCCCCTTCCGCATGGGAAAGGAATATCTCATCTGAGTATTCCGTCAGCATCCCGCTGCCGAGTGCAAATTTCATCAGTTTCTCCAATGCTTCAATCTTTGTCCTGTCACCACTGACCGTGTTTATCATGTGTTTCTTTTCTTCCTGCAAGCGTTTCTCTTCCAAAGTCAAAGCCGTAATCTTCTTGCTAAAAAGTGCTGGCTCTAACAGTCCGCTTGCCATTACACTGGTCAGAACCTGTCTTTCTTCCATATTCTTTTCCAGCTTGGTTTCATATTCCTGTATTTGCAGGAGCCTGTTCTTATCGTCAAACCCCTGCAGGCTGTAAAGCAGTGGCTTTAATATACTCTGATGGGCAAATATGAGTTTATTCATCATAGTAAGGAAAGCTGTCTTTATCCCATCATCAGTAATGTACTTCATGGAGCAAGAGTGCCTGTCCTCGATATGATGAGTGCAGCACCAAGCAATGTAACTCCCGCTCGGCTTATAGTGGATTCTTCGCTTAAAGACTCCGCCGCACTCTCCGCATTTGATTCTGCCTGAGAAGCCATAACGATTCTGATAGCGTTCGGTTCGCTCTCCATTGCCTTTTTCCTTGCCACGCTGATTCAGGACCTCATTTGCCTTGTCAAAAATCTCATGGCTTACAATCGGCTCATGATGATTTTCACACAGATATTGATTTAACTCGCCATCATTGGTGTGGCGGCTAAACTGACTGTCGGTGTAGGTCTTTTGAAAAATAACATCTCCCGTAAACTTCTCATTGCGAATAATCGTTCTGATTTTTGTAATGGGCGCAGTGTTT
>CAJKQE010000060.1 GCA_905201915.1 uncultured Lachnospiraceae bacterium | reverse complement strand
GAACCGTAAGTGAGGCGAAAATCTTAGACTTTTTGGATATGAGTTATGATTTGATAGATGGGAGTATATAGTATCAGTTGATTTGATGGGGAAAAGTATAGAGTGAATGACGTATAAAATGTAGAAGAAAGTGTTTGCTGTAATATCAAAACATTATACAGATGATAAATATTCTCATCTTGCAAAAATGGACAAGAGTCTTGATTTGAGAGAATATTATTTTTCAGAAACAATAGAAAATATGATAGATAGAAATCGTTTATAGTATTTCCTAAAATACAGCAAAATTGAAGGAGGAAAAATTGAATGAAATACATATTTTTGCATGGACTTGGACAAGTGCCTTCAGATTGGGAAACTACAATTAAGAGATTAGATTTGGGGTTGGATGTTGACTGTCCTAATTTATCTGATTGGCTTTCAGGAAAAGAAGCTAGCTATTTGGATTTATATCATGCACTGGAGAGTTATTGTGAACAGCAAGAAGGACCTCTGCATTTATGCGGTCTTTCATTGGGGGGAATCCTTACTTTACATTATGCATTGGAACATGCAGAGAAAGTAGCCTCTCTGGTATTAATTGGTACGCAATATATCATGCCGAAGCGGTTATTGAAATTTCAGAATATGATATTTCACCTTATGCCAAACAGGAGTTTTCGCAAAATGGGATTTGGAAAAAAAGATTTTATCAGTCTATCCAAATCCATGATGGATTTAGATTTTCAAAAAGATTTAGAAAAAATAAATTGCAGGGTACTTGTGTTATGTGGCGAAAAGGATAAGGTAAATATGTCTGCTACCATAGAATTGAAACAGCAGATCAATCATGCAGAATTAAAGATTATTCCTCACGCCGGTCATGAAATAAATAAAGATAATCCGGTTGAATTAGGAAAGATTCTCAGTAATTTTTATAGATGTGAATGATGTTAAATTGAAACAGGCGGATAAGAATGTAGAGGTTCAGTAATGAATTTGACGTTGGAGGTATTCTATATATGGATGAGAGAGAAAAAATGATCCGATTATGGTTTTCCATGTGGCTGGAAAAGAAGGATTTGGGAATTGATGATATTTTTGCAGAAAACGTGATTTATACAGAAAGTTGGGGACCATGTTATCGCAATCGTGAAATAGTAAAACATTGGTTTCAGGAATGGAATACGAGAGGGAGCGTAATCGCGTGGGACATCAAACAGTTTTTTCATAAAGGAAATCAGACAGCTGTTGAATGGTATTTTAAAAATATTATGGATAATGGAGACATCGAAGAATTTGATGGAATCTCTTTAATTGAATGGTCAGCGGAGAATAGAATCCAATCCTTGAGGGAGTTCGGTTGCAATCTTCATAACTATAATCCGTACCAAAATAGTGATATGCCTGAATTTAGAAAAGAAAAAATTAATTGGTTCTAAATATATTGGATTTTATATCTTTTCAAGTGCCTGTAAAGTCTTATTTTGATTTTACAGGCATTTTTCTTTTGTGATAAATCTAACATATAAAGTCCAATCTTCTTATATTTTCCTATCAGTCGTAATTGGAATCATAACAAATAAAAAGCTTTCAAAACATAAAACATTACTAATAGTGATTAGTTCTTGACAAATCTTCAAATTTGTATATAATGTACTTATACAAACAGTACACTTGAAGAGAGGTGAGATATGAACATTATCATTAGTAATAATGCGAATAAGCCTATATATGAACAGATCACTTCACAAATGAAGGCAATGATAATGAGTGAGGAATTGAAAGCAGGGGATAGTCTTCCATCGATGAGAGCTTTGGCAAAGTCACTTCATGTAAGTGTAATCACAGTTCAAAAGGCTTATGAAGATTTACAGCGTGATGGATTTATTGAAACTACGATAGGCAGAGGCAGCTTTGTATCTGCACAAAATAAAGAATTTTATCAAGAAGAACAACAACGCATTGCGGAAGAGCATTTGCAGATTGCCGCAGAAATAGGACGTACAAATAATATTTCACTTTCTAAACTACAAGAATTACTTACACTTTTTTATATGGAGGATGAATAATATGGAGTATGCTTTAAAATTATCAAATGTATGCAAGCAATATGATAGCTCAGAATTTGCTTTAGATAAAGTTACATTTTCCTTACCTGTTGGAACAGTTATGGGGTTTGTTGGGGAAAACGGTGCAGGGAAAACAACTACAATCGGGTGCATTCTAAATGCTCTTAAAAAGGACAAAGGATCGATTGAGATTTTTGGAAAAGAAATGAATGATAGTGATATATATATTCGAGAAAATATAGGTGTGGTATATGACGGCGATAATTTTCCAAATTATCTGTCAGCAAAACAACTTTCAAATATTATGGCAGGTATCTATAAACAATGGGATATGACTTTGTTTCATAAATATTTAAAAAAATTTTCCTTAAATAGCAGTCAAAAGATTTCAAAATACTCTAAAGGTATGACGATGAAACTGGCAATTGCTGTTGCATTATCCCATCACCCGAATTTGCTTATTCTTGATGAAGCGACCAGCGGATTAGATCCTGTAATGCGTGAGGAAATATTAGATATTTTTTTAGAGTTTGTAGAAAACGAAGAACATTCCATACTTTTATCTTCACACATTACGAGCGATTTAGAGAGAATAGCTGATTATATTACTTTTATTCATAATGGTAGGATTATTCTTACGGAAACAAAAGATAATCTTATTTACAATTATGCGATTTTGAGATGTTCTGACAAGAATTTTTTATCTTTGGACAAGGAAGATATCGTGGCATATCGGAAAAAAGATTATCAGATTGATGTTTTAGTTTCTGATATTGAGAAAGCGAAAAGAAAATACCCTAATATTATTATTGATCATACAACGATTGATGAAATTATGTTGCTGTTAGTAAAGGGGGAAAATTGATGAAAGGACTTTTAAAAAATAATTTTATGGGTGTAATAGAAAATCTAAAGCTTTTATTCCCTCTTACTATTATATTTGGGATTATTGTTTCAGTTACGGGGAATGCGTCCTTACTAAGTATTTATTCTTTATCTATTGCACCAATACTTTCAATATTGGTTGTTTTATGTATGAGAAAAGAAACCTTATCCAAATGGTATAAATACAAGCTTTCGTTACCAGTTAAGAGAAATGACATTGTTCAAAGCTATTATATTAGCCATTTGTGTTGGTGTATAGGTGGAATGGCAATCGTTACATTCTTTATGTTACTTACTGTTATTGTTCATGGTAATCAATATTTTTATTATGGCTTTCGAGATGCGATTACACTTATTTTAGGCGGTGGTATCTTGGCAATATTTATTGGTTCGTTTTTTTATCCACTTTATTATTTTTTTGGCGTAGAAAAAATTGAAATGACAGCAATCATAAGTTTGGTTATTTCAGTTGCTGTCATAGTTGGGATAAGCCTTCTAATAAATATATTTATTGGCGGAGATGTGTCTGATACAACATATTATATAAGTTTAGCAGCAATTTCAATGATTACCTGCATTACTTTTGTATGCTCTTATTTATTATCAACATTTATTTTCAAAACAAAAGAGTATTAGCTTTATGCAATATAAAAAATAATATGTTGCAATTTAGTATAGTATAAAGTGATCTTAGTAAGCGAGGAGAAGGTGTGTGGTGACATGCATCTTCTTTTGCGTTAGAAGAGATTTTTAAGATTTCAAAAAGAAAATCATAATTTTTTCGATATGTAACATTTCTAGGACATTTCTGTTGTAAAATAAGAATTAAAACTATAGCAAAATTGTCGTAAAGGATGAAAAGAATGAAACAAATTTTAATTGTAGAAGATGATGAACTTTTGAATAAAATGTTAGTTTACAACTTACAGTCAGAATCCTATGGGATTGTTTCTGTGGAAACGGTAAAAGAAGCCATGGAAGTACTAAAAAGCCAGCAGTTTGATCTGGTACTATTGGATATTAACCTGCCGGATGGAAATGGATATGCGATTGCAAAAACAATCCGGGAAAAATATAGTGATACCATTGTAATCTTTCTGACTGCTAATGATAGGGAAAGTGATGAGATCCGGGGATATGAACTTGGAGCAGTAGATTATATTACAAAACCTTTTTCAATCCATTCTTTACAGAGAAAAGTAGAAAATGTACTGCGTATGATGCTGCATCATGTATCTATGCAGGATGTCTTTGATGATGGCAGGCTGTTTTTAAATTTTGCAGAGCAGACGGCTATGCTCAACGGGAAACCATTAACCTTATCTACCTTGGAATTCCGGATGCTGAACCTGTTCTGCCAGAACCGCAATCGTGTATTAACAAGAAAACAGTTGCTAGAAAAAATATGGGACTGTACAGAGAATTATGTGGACGAGCATACGCTAACTACAACATTAAGCCGTATTCGGGGAAAGATTGAAACAAACGGAACAGTATATATCAAAACCGTATATGGCATGGGATATAAATGGACCGGAGGTGAACCTGCATGATAGGAAAGAAACTTTCTGTAAAAAGGATGTTTTTTTGGCTGACTGCCGGAATGACACTCACAATGACAGCGATCATATTGGTCGCATTCTTTCTGACCCAAAATATTGTAGTGTTATGGGTTGGGATGGCTTTGATAGTCTGTGCAATACTGTGGATGCTTTTTATGGTACAACTGTTGGGAATGAGACTGTCAAATTTTACTTCTGAATTGTGTCAGATTCTTGATGACATGATGAACCGTAGTCAGGAACCCGAAAATGTATCAGACAAAGAAACGATTTTTGCCCGTATCCATCATCGCCTGGTACGTCTGTATAACATCTTGCAGGAAAGTAACCGGAAGGTAGAAGCAGAACGGCAGGAATTACAGTCGTTGGTGTCAGATATTTCTCATCAGGTCAGGACTCCGGTAAGCAACATGAAGATGATTGTGGATACACTTTTGACAAAACCTCTGGAAGAACAGGAGAGGAATGAGTTTCTTAAAAGTGTAAGAGGGCAGATCAATAAACTGGATTTTTTAATACAGGCATTAGTCAAAACCTCCCGTTTGGAAACCGGGGTGATTCAATTAGAGAAAGAAGAGCATTTCTTATATGATACTTTGGCTCAGGCTATGAGTGGAATCTTATATTCTGCAGAACAAAAAAAGATCCATGTATCGGTGGAATGTCCGGAGGATCTGTGCGTATCCCATGACAGTAAATGGACTGAAGAAGCGATTTTTAATCTATTGGACAATGCAGTAAAATATACCCCGACAGGTGGACATGTAAATGTGTCGGTAGCGCAATGGGAAATGTATGTGGAAATAAAAGTATCTGATACCGGAAAAGGAATTTCAGAAAGCAATCAGGCATCTATTTTCAAGAGATTTTACCGGGAAGAAGAGATTCATAATCAGCCGGGTGTTGGAATCGGTCTTTATCTGACCAGGGAAATTGTGACACAGCAGGGTGGTTATGTTACTGTGGAATCACAGGTGGGAAAGGGATCAGCATTTTCTATTTTTCTGCCAAGATAAATAAAAGACAAATATGGAGGGATTTGAATGATGTATCAAACCGTATTAATAGAAAACATTACTACTGAAAATGTAACTGAAAAAATAAATACAAAACTCCTGGAAATGGAAAAACAAAGCTACAAACTTGTAACCATGTCATTTCTGGGAACTGAAAAAGCTGTTTTGGTTTTCAAAAAAGGATTAAAAGGCAGTTTGTTGTGATATTTTAAACAGAATTATAGTCACAGATAAAATCAAGAATAGCAGAATATCATATTTTGTATCGTTTGCAATTTTTTTGAAATGTCCGAGATTTGTAACAATTCAGGCTGAAATTCCTTGAATTTTGTTCCTTTTCTCGGACATTTCTGAGACATTTGTATTTTATAATAGAGCTATCATAAAGAAAGGCAGAAAGGAGTTTATAAAATATGAGTATTTTACAGACAATCGATTTAAAGAAATATTATGGAACAGAGCCCAATATTACAAAGGCTTTAGACGGTGTGAATTTTTCAGTAGAGGAAGGAGAATTTGTAGCGGTAGTAGGAACTTCAGGTTCCGGAAAATCCACGATGCTTCATATGATGGGAGGTTTGGACACTCCTACTAGTGGAAAGGTCATTGTACGTGGAGAAGAGCTGGCAAAGAAAAACGATGAAGAGCTGACGATTTTCAGGAGAAGAAATATTGGTTTCATTTTCCAAAATTATAATTTGGTTCCAATTTTGAATGTTTACGAAAATATTGTTCTCCCGGTAGAACTGGATGGAGATACGGTAGATCGGGGATTTATGGATGAGGTAGTTCATATGCTAGCTCTGGAAGATAAACTAAAGAATATGCCGAATAATCTCTCTGGAGGACAGCAGCAGAGGGTTGCAATAGCAAGAGCTCTGGTTGCTAAGCCTGCAATTGTGCTAGCTGATGAACCTACAGGGAACCTCGACTCGAAAACCAGTGCAGATGTTATGGGATTGATCAAACGGACCAGTTATGAGTTTCACCAGACGGTGGTAATGATTACACATAACAATGAGATCGCCCGACTTGCAGACCGGATTGTCCGTATTGAGGATGGTAGGATCGTGGAATAAGGAGGTGGCAGGCTATGACTTGGCCTTTTGAAAATAATACAAATGGAATTGTCAAGAATCTGGCGAAGAGAAATTTAAAAAGCGAAAAACGAAGAAATATCATGGTAGTGATTGCGGTTGCATTGGCTGCGTTTTTGGTTTGCTTATCAGGTTTAACCGCTATTTCTATTACAAAAATGAAAAAGGATCGGGTAGTTGATACTTATGAGGCAACTTATGTCAGAGTTTCTGAAGAAAACCTTGAAAAGCTAAAAGATGTCACAGAGTTTGAACGTGTAGGAGAATATTATATTGTTGGAGAAAAAGAATCTTCCAAAGGCTTTACAGGTTCTTTTGCCTATGCAAATAATGATATGATGTATATGATGCGTTCCCAAATGAAACTGACAGATGGGAATCTTCCCCAAAAAGAAAATGAAATACTTGTCAGTAAGATATGGCTTTCCAAATATTATCCTTCGGCAGGTGTTGGTGATACAGTAACTTTGGATATAAGTAGTTTTCCGGGTGATTATACGATTTCAGGAATTGTGGATGCGCCAGCAGACGATAGCAAAAATTTGTATTCGTTTATGATATCAAAAGCTACTTTACAAAAAATGAATATGTATAAATCAGATGGATACTTTGCGTATGTCCATTTGAAAAATGTGGAAAATATGCCGGAGGAAACTTCAAAAGCATTTTTTACACAAATTGCAGAAAAAAATCAGCTTAGGAGTGTTAGATTCCATAGTGAATTTTTTAAAGACATGAATACAGACTGGAGTCAGTTTATGATTGTGCTAGGCTTAGCTGGTATTATTGGTCTTGGTGCGTGGGTTGTGATACAAAGTATTTTCCGTATCTCCATTAACGATAAAATAAAAAGTTACGGGCAGCTTCGGACCATTGGCGCTACTAAAAAACAGATTATACGGGTTGTAAAAAAAGAGAGAAATCGGCTCGGAGTGATTGGAAGTATCATAGGAATAACACTAAGTGTAATACTTTCTCTTATTATTTTCCCAAAAGGATTTTCAATCAGCGGATATTTAGGATGTATCCTGATGACAATCATATTTTGTTGGCTAACTATATGTATAGCTGTTCATAAACCAATAAAATTAGCAGCAAAAATATCACCGATTGAAGCAGTTCGATTTAGGATAGAGCAAAAAAGCAAAATTCATATACGCAAAAAGAATAAGAAATTAACCCCTGTGTCTATAGGAATGATGAATTTTAAGAGGGATTGGAAAAAAACATTTAGTATTATATTTTCATTGAGCTTAAGCGGTATTTTACTTTTAGTTATCAGTTCACTTTGTCTTGTGCAATCTCCAGAAAGACTTGCAAGACATTATTTTCCTAATGGAGATTATAAAGTGTTTTTATACTCTGAAAACGAACATATAGACACATTAAAGAACGGTAATCCTTTAGATGAGCAATTAAAAGAGGAGATATTGGCGATAGATGGAGTGAGTGATATTATCGCAACCAGAAAATCTGCAACCTTTGAGGCAGTTTATAACAACTTTAGAGGACGGGGGCATTGCGATATGCTCACCTCAGAGAACTATGGAACGATAGAAAAAGCTCTTGTTGAAGGTGATATGCCAAAAGATGCTCATGATATATTGATAACACACGGATATGCTGATTTCGGAGAAACGGTGAAACCTGGAATGAAGATAAATTTGTCATTCGGAGAGAAAAGCATCCCGGTAAGGATATCTGGTATCTTTGATACATCAACAGCAGTAGTGAATCAAGGGCGGACAGGTTACGGATTTGATAGTGGCATGATGTATGCAGGAGAAGAAGTGTTTCGTGAACTTCTGCCGGATATTGAGAACTTTGATTATACCTGGGATATCGTATATGACAAAGCAAGTAAGAAGAATGTAGAGCAGTCATTGGAAAGTATTATTGCGACAAATTCGGAACTCTATCTGTCAAAAGCTTCAGATCATGCGGCATGGGTAGAAAAACAGAATGTTCATTATAATATTGAGAAATTCCTTTCATGGCTGATTTTTATATTCGGAGTTATTAATCTTACTAATACGACATTATCCAATCAATTAGCGCGTAGACAAGAAAACAGTGTGTTACGTTCCGTGGGATTAACATCAAAGCAGCTTGCAGCAATGACGGTATATGAGGGATTAGGGTATGTTTTATGTAGTATCTTTATAAGTCTGGCAATAGGTTTGCCAATTTCTATTTTTGCTTGTCATAAATTCAGTATTGAAATTTATGGTGGAAAAATTGTTCCATATGCATTCCCATTACAAGAAATGCTAATCTATATTTTGGTGATTATTGGAATGGAACTGTTCTTGTCTATATGGACAATCCGCAGACAGAAAAAACAATCCCTGATTGAACAAATGCGGGCAATGGAATAAGAGAAAAATGCTTTTGCTGAAAAGTGTGGAACATTTTGGCAAAAGCATTTTTTATGAAAATATTTTTTCTTGAAAGAAAATAAGATATAATCAATCTATGTTTTGAAATGATGATCATCAGAAAAACTGTATTTAGGACATTTCTGCAACATTTGAGGTTTAAAATAGTGACAAGTTTAGAAGATGGGAAAGGAAGAATCTGGATTGAGGAAAATTTTAATTGTAGAAGATGACAAAGTATTAAATAAAACGCTGGCTTATAATCTTACTGCAGATGGTTACGAAGTAACTTCTGCATATAGTTTTCTGGATGCAGTAGAACGATTGAAAAAGAGTGAATTTGATATTGCTCTGTTGGATATTAATCTGCCGGATGGAAACGGTCTGCATTTATGTGATGAAATCAGAGGAAGAGGGCAGCATACCTATATTATGTTTATCACAGCAAATGATAAAGAAGGCGATATGTTGAAAGGCTATGAAGCCGGATGCACAGATTATATTACAAAACCATTTTCAGTGATGGTTCTCGGTAAAAAGGTAGCCGCAGTTTTTGAAAATATGGAATTGCGGACACCAAAGCATGATGTATTTGAGGATGAAGTTTTGAAAATTGACTTTTCCGAGCAGAGTGCGGTTTTGGAGGGAAAGGTGATAGAGTTTACACCAAAAGAATACCGTACCTTATTTTTATTTGTAAAAAATCCGCACATTATATTAACGAAGCGGCAACTGATTGAGAAGTTGTGGGATATTGATGGGGATTTTATAGATGAGCATACGCTTACTACCATTATCAGCCGCATTCGCAAAAAGATTGAAACAGATGAGCGAAAATATATTAAAACTGCTTACGGAATGGGGTATCAATGGATAGGCGGTGAATCACGATGAAATTACAGAATTTATCCACTAGAGCTTTTCTGCGGCTGATTGTGGGGGGTGCTTCACTGACATCAATTCTTTTGTTGTTCATCCTTTATGCCTTCACAAAAGATATAAGGATGATACTTGGTGGTTTCAGCGTGATGATTCTTCTGTTTCTATGGGGTGCAGTCTTTTTGCATTATTTCCAGAAGAAACTATCGGTATTTACAGATGGACTATGCCGAACATTAGATGAAATGATGGATAGTACCGTTCGTCCGCAAATAAATTATGAAGCAGAAACACTGTTAGCACGCATCAGTCATCGTCTGGAAAGATTATATCATGTAATGCAGGAAACCCGGTATAAAGTAGAAGAAGAAAAAGCAGAATTACAGTCTTTGGTATCTGATATTTCACATCAGACCAAAACACCGATAGCAAATCTAAAAATGCTTAATGACACAATGTTGACCAGAAGAATTACTGATGAGACACGTAAGGAATTTTTACATGCTACTGCCAGTCAGTTAGATAAACTGGACTTTTTGATTCAGGGAATGGTGAAAACATCACGATTGGAAACTGGAGTGATCACTTTGGAAAAGAAAGAAACAGCTATTGCGGATACACTTGTAGATGCGATAAATGGGGTTCTTGCTCCTATGGAAAGAAAGCATCTTCATTTATCCGTAAATTGTCCTGAAAATTTAACGGTTTCACATGACAGTCGCTGGACCTCAGAAGCATTGTTTAATCTTTTAGACAATGCAGTAAAATATACTCCGGAAGGCGGTGACATTCACGTAGCAGTACAGGACTGGGAGATGTATTTGGAAATTGCCGTAACGGATACGGGAAGAGGCATTCCGGAAAGTGTCCAGGCAACAATTTTCAAACGATTTTATCGGGAAGAAGCTGTACATGATGTGGATGGGATTGGAATAGGATTATATCTGGCGCGTGAGATTATCACTATGCAAGGTGGCTATATTACAGTTGAAGCAGAGGTGGGAAAAGGCTCAACTTTCTCTATATTTCTTCCTCAAAGATAATGAAACGGCGGTCTGT
Source organism: uncultured Lachnospiraceae bacterium (assembly GCA_905201915.1). Lineage (GTDB taxonomy): Bacteria > Bacillota > Clostridia > Lachnospirales > Lachnospiraceae > Blautia. Next base: position 2,455 of record CAJKQE010000060.1, on the reverse strand, counting down.
TTATTCGGACTGCCTTTTTTTGAAAAAATTTAGAAAAAAAGAATTTTAGGACATTTCTGCAACATTTGAGAGTTAGGATAATGGAGAAAGGGGGCAATGGGGATGACATTACCATTTGAGAATGATACCAGTGCTATTACAAAAAAGTTGGCAAAACGCAATGTATCAGCAAATCGTATTTTTTGCCTTTTTAATATCTTAACAATAGCATTAGCAGTTAGTTTAATTGTTGGAATTTCTTTATTCCAGCAGGGAACTAAAATTAGTGAGCAAAAGATTTTAAAGCAAATGCAACAAGCCACCATTGGTGGCCTTACAGCAGAACAGATAGAAGTTCTGAAAAAAGAGCCTGTTCTTGAGGACATTGTACCATATAAGCATAGTGACAGCTTTCTAATGGATGGAATCAAATTTGAAGCGGTTTATATGCCGAGTGGTTTTGGAATTATAAATTCCTATGAATTAGTCAGTGGAACCTGTCCAGAACAGTACAATGAAATCGTAATTGATAAAAATGTTCAATTAAAGCTGGGGTATCAGCTAAATATAGGAGATACCATCACTTTACCAACGGCGGGGAGTAAAACAGAGGACTTCATCATTACTGGTTTTACTGATAATGTGGAAACAGGAACATTTTACTTTTATGTCTCCCCAGCGTATGCAGAGCAGGGAGTGTTATTATCTGATATTCCGTATAGTGCCTTAATTCGTGTAAATGGTGCGACAGAAATGGGACTTGTTGATTTTGAGAATACAGTATATCGTCTGGCTTCATCCCAAGACATAAGTAGGAATCAACTTTATTTTAATAGCAAATTCTGTTCCTCACTTATTAGTGGATCAGGAATGGGAGGTGTTTTTTTAGCGACTCTCTTTATTGCCTTTTCAAGCGCAATTGTCATATACAGTGTGTTTTACCTTTCTGTATCAAATCAAGTATCACAGATTGGACAACTCAAAACTATTGGTATGACAGAAAAACAAATTAAGCGGATGATTCGTAAAGAGGGGTATCGTTTCTGCCTATTCGGAATACCTGCCGGTATTACAGTAGGTATCATATTTGCATATTTGTTAGAGCCAAACGGAATAACGATTATCAATGCCATAGCCACAAGTATTTTTGCAATAATATTAGGAAATATCATTGTACAAATTTCCGTATATAAGCCTGCCCAAATAGCTTCAAATATTTCTCCTATTGAAGCAGTGAAATATGTTGGAAACACTACTTATCTAAAAGAAAGCAAAGTGCGGAACAGAAAAAATCATATTCGCCTCTCACCGTATTCCTTGGCCTTATTGAGTGAAAAGCAGGATCGAAAAAAACACAATCTGACGATTGCCTCACTTGCAATCGGTGGGGTTTTATTTATGGTTGGAGCCACTTTTATATCATCATGGAACCCAGATTCCTTTGCGCGAATGGGGAATTTGGAAGATGGAGAATACTATATTACGATTAACCACAATACATTAATCAATCCCAAACCGTATGGTATTTCGGAATATCAAGTTGACACACCTTTTTCGCAAGAACTCATGGAAGAATTGCAACAAATCTCGGAAATCAAAGAGATTCATGTTGCAGAGAGAACAGCGGCCATTATTGAGTATCACGATGAACAATTAGAAATTCCTATTATTCCGATTACACCTGATAATCAGGAGGAAATTTTGAAAACGCTTCCTGTTGATTGGACATACGAAACACTGGTGAAACAAGATGCTATGGTTATATTAGGGAAAAGCGTACAGGAAGAAGTCTATCATACTTGTCCGTCAACAGGAGAAAAAGTGTCATTGCGATGGTTCGATGGTTCGGAACATAGTATGGATGTTTTGATTGCCGGTACTTCCGAAAAAAGCATGAATGAGGGTTTTTATCTTCCTAAAGAAACCATAGAAAAATTGTGGGGCGATATGGATTTAACTGCTTCCTTAACTTTGTCTGTACCAGAATATGAAAAAGTGGGAAAATCAGTAGAAAACAAGTTAAATGAAATATTGTCTCGCCACTCTGATTTGGTAATGGAAACTTTACAAGAGGTAAAGGCATCTTCGACAAATACGATTCATAATACCAGCATACAAGTTTATGGAGTATCTGTTTTTGTCATTATGTTTAGTATTTTTAATCTAACAAACACCTTAATTAGTCGTATCAGTACAAGGAGAAAAGAATTTGGAATACTGGAGTCTATCGGCATGACAAAAAAACAGATAAAGAAAATGCTGTTGCATGAAAGTGTCTTACTGATTATTCCTTGTTTGATTATTACAGTTGTGGCAGGAAACTTGATGGGGGATTTGTTAGTGCAGATATTGTCTGTGAATGGCTTAACTTATTTTCAATATACGTTTCCTTTTATTTCATTACTGATTTATGGCATCTGTCTAGTATAGAATAAATTAAATTTCTACTATATATTTTAAGGATAATGTATGGTAA
>CAJKQE010000059.1 GCA_905201915.1 uncultured Lachnospiraceae bacterium | reverse complement strand
ATTTTGTATTTTTAAATCCATCACGGAATTTACGAAGTCTTTCCCATGGATCTTCTTTTAAGAAACGCAGGGAAGCATCAAAGGTAGCACCACCCCAACATTCTACGGAATGATATCCTACTTTATCCAGTTTTTCTACAATAGGAAGCATCTGCTCTGTTGTCATTCTAGTAGCAATCAGAGACTGATGCGCATCACGCAGAATTGTTTCTGTAATTTTAATTGGTTTTTTCACTACTTCTGCCATCTTTTTTTCCTCCATTTTATTCATTTCAGAACTGACTTTTTAAAATCCTTAAAAAGTCAGTTCCATCTTTGGCTTATATGGATTAAACTCCAAAAATCGCCATAAAGGTACCTGCCGCTACGGCTGTACCGATAACACCTGCAACGTTTGGTCCCATAGCATGCATCAGCAGGAAGTTTGTAGGATCTGCTTCTGCACCTACTTTTTGTGATACACGAGCTGCCATTGGAACGGCGGAAACACCGGCAGAACCAATCAGAGGGTTAATCTTACCGTGTGTAAGCTTACACATAAGTTTACCAAACAGTACACCTCCGGCTGTACCAAATATGAAAGCAACAAGACCTAATACTACGATTTTAATCGTATCTAATTTCAGGAATGCTTCTGCACTTGTAGATGCACCTACAGATGTACCAAGTAAGATAACTACAATGTACATTAAAGCATTAGATGCTGTTTCTGTTAACTGTTTTACAACACCTGATTCTCTGAACAGGTTACCCAGCATTAACATACCAACCAGCGGAGCTGTTGTTGGCAGAATTAAACATACAACAACGGTAATGATAATTGGGAACAAGATTTTTTCCAGTTTAGATACCGGACGAAGCTGTTCCATTTTAATCTTTCTTTCTTCCTCTGTTGTAAAGAGTTTCATAATTGGAGGCTGGATAATCGGTACTAAAGACATATAAGAATATGCCGCTACCGCAATGGCTCCCATCAAGCCTGTCTGCCCCAGTTTACCAGCAAGGAAGATTGATGTTGGACCATCCGCACCACCGATAATGGAGATTGCTGCTGCTGCTTTTCCGTTAAATCCTAACAGGATTGCAAGGAAGTATGCAACATAAATTCCAAGCTGTGCTGCTGCACCTAACAAAAAGCTCTTTGGATTTGCAATTAACGGACCAAAGTCTGTCATAGCACCTACTCCAAGGAAAATCAGAGATGGAAGCACGCTCCATTCATCCAAAATATAAAAAATATGAAGGAGTCCTGCTACTCCGTTTGATGTTTCTTCTGCGCTGGCCATAATATCCGGATAGATATTTACCAAAAGCATACCAAATGCAATTGGAACCAGCAAAAGCGGTTCAAATCCTTTTTTAATGGCAAGATACAAAAAGATAAATGCCACTAAAATCATAATCAGGTTTCCCACTGTCAGATTCATAAAGGCTGTCTGTCCAATCAGGTTTGACACTGTATCTGCAATGTTAGACATTTTTTTACCTCCCATTTATTTATATTGCACAGGAATTTTTCCTGTCTTGGGAATTTACACTGTATGCAAATTCTAATTCATAGATGCCAGAACAGCGCCGTTATCCACGGAATCACCTACTGCAACATTAATACTTGCTACAGTTCCGTCCTGAGGTGCAACAACTGGGATTTCCATTTTCATAGCTTCCAGAATTACGATCGCATCACCAGCTTTTAAAGCCTGTCCTACACTTGCTTCAATTTTACAAACTTTTCCCGGTACAGAAGCTTTTACTTCAACAGCACCTGCTGCAGAAGCTGCTGCCGGTTTTGCTGCTGGTGCAGCTTTTGGTGCTGCCTTCGGAGCTGCTTTTGGAGCAGCAACTGGTGCACCATTTCCAGCTGTTTCTTCAACTGTTACATCGTATGCAACGCCATTTACTGTAATTGTATAAGATTTCATATTCTTTTCCTCCTACGAGCTTAGCCTATCGCCAATTTCTTTTATTTGATTTTCTGATAGAACGTACTACAAACGCATCTGTTGAAGTATTTTCTGATGCCGCAATTGCTGCCGCAATAACTGCAACTAATGTCTGATCATCTGTGAGATCTTCTTCAACAGTTTCTTCTATAGCCGGCTGTACAGGTGTCGGAGCCGGTGTTGGTTCTGCTGTATTCTTCTTACCAAAGCCTTCTACAAACTTTGGAATATATTTCATCAAAGAAATAACAAAGCTCAAGAACACAAGCATTACAAATACAATAACAAGACCAATTAAAGTATTTCCCCCTGCTTCCTGCATTTTCTCTGCCATTGAATAGTTCGCACTAAATCCTACAGACTTTCCTGCAAGTTTGATATCATAAACCACCTGTACATCAGCATCTCTTTTTTCAAAGTCGCATTTTAATGTTACAACATAGTTCGTGCCATCTTTTTTGATAGCTTCTTGAGGGTCTACTTCTTCATAGTCAATAAAACTTCCTAATTCTTCATAGGAATCAATCCATGATGTAAAGGCATTTTTAGAAAAATCATCCATATTTGGATTTTCCTCTAAAGCCTGTTCTAATTCACTTGGATTGCTTTGTGTTAATGTCTGAACAACATTTACACTGCTGTCATAAAGATTTTGAGCTACTTTTTCGTTAATTTCGTTCTTTGCAGAACCACAGGCAGTTAAAGATACTGCCAAAATTCCTACTGAAACTAAACTACCTAATTTTTTCCATGTCTGCTTCATATTAATTCACCTCGCTTAAACCGTGCCATGTTTTTTGCTAGGACGATTTTCTCTCTTTGTGAATAACATTTCAAAAGCACCAATCACATATTTTCTTGTATCTTCTGCCTGAATAATTGTGTCTACATATCCTCTCTTAGCTGCTGAAAGTGCACTGGACTGTAACATTGCATATTCTGCTGCTTTTTCATTAATTGTAGCTGCATCTGCATCTGCATACATAATCTTTGCAGCCAGTTTTGCATCCATCATACCAATCTGTGCGTTTGGCCATGCAAATACCATATCTGCACCGGTAGATTTGCTGTTCATTGTAAGATAAGCGCTTCCAAAAGCTTCTCCTACAACTACATTTACTTTTGGAACTGTTGCACTGATATAAGCATTTGTAAGTTCCGCTGCACTTCTTGCCATATTTGCTTCAGAGCATTTTGTAGCTTTATAACCTTTTACATTTGTTAAGGTTAAAACAGGAATATCGAAAGCGTCACAGAATTTCACAAATTCCGCAGCTTTTTTGCATCCTCTTGCTGATAAAACTTTTTCAAAGGTTTCTGTCTTTTCGCCTTCTTCATTGTAAAGTTCACTTCTGTTTGCAACGCATCCTACAGTTGCTCCGTTTAAACGGATAAATCCTGTAACCATGTCTTTTGCATATTCAGCTTTCACTTCAAAGAATTCCTGATTGTCTGCAATCTGAGAAAGTGCAATAGAAGTATCTCCTGCACAGTTTTCTAAATCAGGACAGATACGGTTTAAGTCATCTGTACATTCAATGTAAGAAGAATTGTCTTCAAAATTAGATGGAAGCATAGAAACTAATTCTCTCATCTGAGCTAAAATATCTTCTTCGCTTCCCATTACATCTACAAGACCTGCATGTTCGCTCTGATATGCTGCACTGGAAGTATCACATTTTGAAATTTCATTTCCTTCCAAAGCATTTGGTGCATTTACAAAGAGTCTTCCCTTGTTTGCTTCCATAAATGTGAAATCTGTCAGAGCAGGAACAACTGCCAGTCCCCCACCACATGTACCGAAGATACCTGTAATCTGTGGAATTACTCCAGATGCCATAACCTGTTTTGTGTAAATTTCACCAAAGGCATTTAATGCATCTGTTGCTTCCTGCAGTCTTAAACCTGCACAATCAAGCAATCCGATAATCGGTGCGCCTGTTTTCATTGCCAAGTCATACAGATTTGTGATTTTTTTTGCATGCATTTCGCCGATAGAACCGTTTAACACGGAAACATCCTGGCTGTAAACATATACCAGGCTGCCATCAATCACACCATATCCGGTGATAACACCATCTGCCGGTGTTTCTTTTTCAGATAAGTTGAAATCTGTGTTTCTGGCTGTTACATAGCCGCCAATTTCAACAAAACTGTTCTCATCAAGCAAAGAAGCAATTCTTTTACCTGCTAAGGTTTGTGCTGTACTACTCATTAATCAGCCCTCCATATTAATTTTTATTTTAACAGCAAAAATCTATTGCAAATCAATAAAATTCATGCTGTTCACCGGGATTTCTGCACTGCTTTTGTGAGTTTTTTCCGGTTTTTTTGCAGAAATCACCTTGTGTTCGCTTCATCGCAATAGATTGTTAAAACCAATTTCTGCCGATTTTAATTGTACCCTGTTTCGTATTTTTTTTCAATAGTTTTTGACAAAGTTTTAACTCAATTTTACAGGCTTTTTTCCCTTTCCCAAATTTTTCTTCCTTCTTTCAAACAGGGATATAAAAAATCATAAGTTCCGTTTCTCTGTATCTCAATATTTTGACTCTCTGCCCAGAAAAAGGCTGCACAAATATAGGCAGAAGGGAGAAATGGAATTTCCTGATATTTTTCTGCCACACTGCATATTTTTTCAAAAGATACAAGCTTCTCCCCTTCCAGAAAGCTGTATTCTACTCCAATACTTTTATGAAACAAATAAGCAAAGGCAATCCATGATTTTTCTGCTCTGGATGTGTGGCAATTTCTGATTTCTTCTAATAACCCTAAAAGAATTTGAGCATTTTCCCTTTCCCCTTTATCTAAATATTCCCAGAATGCACCTCTTTGATAAATACTTTTTTCTGCTGCTGATAAAATATATTCTTTCCAGTCTTTCTCCATTGTCTCCAACATTTTTCTGATTTTGGGATTTTTACAAAGAGCATATAAAAGAAAATACGTAACATCTATATAATGCCCAGTTTCTGTTTGTAATTCCTTGCAATATGAAAATTCTTCTTTCAGAAAAGATCCTTCCGCTTTTGTAGAAAAATATAACCCTTGAAATAAAATTCCCTGCGTCCTCATATAACCTCTTTTCTGCCTGTATTAAATTTTGAAATGGATAATTCTGGATAAGATTAGAATTCAGATATGATTTAGAAATTGAATACAGACTTGTCTTTTCTTCATTTTACTACAAAAAAGTTTTTCACTCAACAAATATTTTTTTGCAGTTATACATTAAAAAGGTCATAAACCTACGCTCTAATTGTATATAAGCAGTTTATGACCTTTATACTATTTTTTACATTGTTACTTTTCTGAAGTTTTTCTTTCCTTTTTTCAATACAATTCCATCGCCTTGAAGTTTTTCTCCCGGAACCAGATGTTTAATATCTGTAACTTTCTCTCCGTCAATAGCTACACCGCCCTGTTCAATGGCACGTCTTGCTTCAGAACGTGTATTTGCTAATCCGCTTTTGTGTAAAAGAGAAATCAAGTCAATATTTCCATCTACGAGGTCTGCTTCTTCAATTTTTGCAGATGGCATATTCGCCGCATTTCCACTGCTGAATAATGCTCTTGCAGATTCCTGTGCTTTTTCTGCTTCTTCTTTTCCATGTACTAATGCAGTTAATTCATAAGCTAAAATTTCTTTTGCCTTGTTTAACTGGCTTCCTTCCCATTTGTCCATTTCATCAATCTGTTCTAACGGAAGGAAAGTAAGCATACGGATACATTTTAAAACATCTGCATCTGCCACGTTTCTCCAGTACTGGTAAAAGTCAAATGGAGAAGTTTTATTTGGATCTAACCAAACTGCTCCGGACTGTGTTTTACCCATTTTTTTACCTTCGGAATTTAAAAGCAGAGTGATGGTCATTGCACAGGCATTTTTACCCAGTTTTCTTCGAATTAACTCTGTTCCGCCCAGCATATTACTCCACTGATCGTCACCACCAAACTGCATATTACAGCCATATTTCTGGTACAGCATATAGAAATCGTAGCTCTGCATAATCATGTAGTTAAATTCCAAAAAGCTCAGACCTTTTTCCATACGCTGTTTGTAACATTCTGCAGTCAGCATACGGTTTACAGAGAAATGCGGACCTACTTCTCTTAACAACTCTACATAGTTTAAATCTAAAAGCCAGTCTGCATTGTTTACCATCATTGCTTTTCCTTCTGAAAAGTCAATAAAACGCTCCATCTGCTTTTTAAAGCAATCACAGTTGTGCTGAATCATTTCCGGTGTCATCATGGAACGCATATCACTTCTTCCGGATGGATCTCCAATATATCCTGTACCTCCACCAATCAATGCAATTGGTTTATTTCCTGCCATCTGCAAACGTTTCATCAAACATAATGCCATAAAGTGCCCTACATGAAGGCTATCTGCTGTAGGGTCAAAGCCAATATAGAAAGTAGCTTTTCCATTGTTAATCAGTTCACGGATCTCTTCTTCATCTGTTACCTGAGCAATTAAGCCTCTGGCAACCAATTCATCATAAATTTTCATTTCGTTTTCTCCCTTCTGTTTTCCTGAGGACGAAATTTTCTATGAAACAAAAAAACACTCCCGTCCTCTTTATAATTATAAAAAGGACGAGAGCGATAAGCTTTCTCGTGTTACCACCTTTATTCACAGACAACTCACATTGCCTGCCTCTGCAAGTACAGCCGAAGCGATACTCAAAATGCTATAACGTGCATCTTTCCGTCACAGCCTACTCATTTCTTTTCGGTGTGAAGCTCCGAGATGTATTCATTCTCAGCTTCCTGCGCGCCTCTCATCAACCGGCTGCTTTCTGTGCATTTCTCTGAAAATTACTTCTTCTCATCTTTGCTTTTTCATTTACAGCAACAGTATACAAATTTCCTCTATGGTTGTCAAGACATATTCCACTGGTATTCGCCATTTTCCTTAATGCCATAAAAATCGCCAAAATTCAAGTCTAAAATATCTTTCTGAATATTTTCTACAGAAATTTGATTTTTAATTAAATACTGCCAGATACCTCCATGAGAAATATCCCCCTGAAGCAATACACCTACCACTTTTCCATCACGGATAATGACACGCTTATATTCCTTAGAGTCTTCTCTTACTACTACCGTATCTGTTTCTTCCGGAACAATCACTCCGATACACATAGAAACAAGACCAAAGAAATTAATGGTATTTTTAATGGCATAGCGATCTGTATAGGCTACCTTTTCCCCACACATATTAAGAGCTGCCGTTTCTCCCTGTTTCTGTGCATTTGGCCAAATACCGGATAAACCAGCCACATCTCCCGCTGCATAGACATCCTTAGCTCCTGTTTCCAGATAGTCATCTACTTGAATACCTCTGTCAATGACAATGCCTTCTCCGTCCATACCTGCTACCGCTGAACGAACACCGGCTGCTACGATTACCAGATCACATGAAATTTCTTCTCCGTTATCCAGTACAATACGAGAAATATTTCCATCTTCATTCATCAACGTATCTGCTGCTTTTCTACCTAAGTAGAAAGAAGCTCCTGCTTTTTCAAAGCGTTTCTGATATTCAAAAGCACCTGTCTTATCTAACTGAATAGGAAGAATTTGTTCTGCCATCTCTACAACAGAAACTTTTTTTCCTGTTTCCATAAGTCCATAAGCAGCATCCAAACCTACCAGACCGGAACCGATAATTACAATATTTTCTGCATTCTTTGCCATCGCATCAATCGCCTGAGCATCTCTTAAATGACGAAGACCAAAAACGTTGTTTGCCTCTCTTAATTTCCCTACAGGCGGGATAAAACTCTCCGCACCTGTAGCAATTAAAAGTTTATCATATCCAATTTCATTGCCGTCTTCTGTAAACACTTTTTTATTTACAGTATCCAGCTTATTCACTGTTTTTCCTTTTAACCAGTTAATCTTATTTTTCTCAAAAAAATCAGCGTCAATAAAGCTAATACTTTCTGCACTTCTTTCATGACTGAGGAATTTATGCAGCATACAGCGTGAATGTACCTGTGTATCTGTGGATATCACTGTAATTTCACCTTGCACATCTGTTTTTCGAATAGTCTTTGCAGCCATAATACCTGCTGCTCCTGCTCCTAAAATCACATATTGCATCTGCTTACACCTCCTCTACCCAAATCGCCTGTTTTGGACAAGCCTTTACGCAGCTTGGTTCTTCACCCTTCTCAATACAAAAGTCACATTTAATGACTTTTGTATGAGTTGTTTCATCAGGTTTTAAAACACCGTAAGGGCAATTCATTACACACATAAAACAAGAACCACATTTTTCAGCATCATACTGTACATGACCTGTTTTTTCGTCTTTTTTCAGCGCACCGCTCATACAGGACATTACACATTCCGGTTGCTCACAATGTCTGCAAAATACAGGTGTATAGCTTCCATCCGGATTTTTATATATAAAGTTTCTGGATTCATTTGTAATATCTGTCAAATCTAAGGTATAAATATTTCCGTCATCTTTTCTATGCGCCTGCATACATGCTACGGAACAGCTTTTACAGCCATCACATTTGGCAGCGTCAATCATTATTCTTCTCATCAGATACCCCCGTTCTGTATCATTGAATTTATTTTAGATATTTAATCCTGCACGTCTTTCTTCAATAATCTTATCAAGAATATCTGCACTTTCTTTTGCATCCGGATTGATAATTACCTGTCCGCCTGTAAGATTCTTCATATCTTCTGTCAACAGTTTTACTGCTGTTTCACTTCCTGTAACAAATGGAGGAAGTCCTAAATGAAGCGGAAGTCCAAGTGCCAATCCGAAACATCCGTCTGCAAGAGCCTGTTCTTCTAACCACTGTGCTGCGGAAAGAACTAATGGAAGCTGAGGAATATCTACACCAATCGCTTCTGCCAATTCTGTAGCTACAATTTCAAGACGTCCAATTGCAAGACATGGGCCAAAGTTCAATACTGGAGGAATATTTAATTTTTCACATACAGCACGAAGCTTTGGACCGGCATATTTTGCCGCTTCCGGTGTCATAAGTCCGCAATTTTCAATACCGCCTGAAGAACATCCTGCTGTCAGTACCAGAATATCTTTTGCAATTAATTCTTTTGTCAATTCCACAGAAAGAACATCATGCCCCCCTGCTGTCAGGTTAGAACATCCAACTACACCTGCAATACCTTTGATATCTCCGGATACAATTAAATCAATTAACGGTTTCCAGTTTCCACCTAAAAATTCCTTTAAAGAACCTTCAGAAACACCTGTTAAAGTATGATCATTTCCATGTTCCGGCATTAAGTTCATAGGAACATTGCCTCGTCTTGCTTTGTATGCTTCAATAATTTCATCAATAATTTCTTCGCTCTGTTTTTCTCTCTCTTCAAAAACAAATGGTTTCAGTTCTGCATTTGCTTTTTTCGCAACACTGTCAAGACAAATCTGTTTAATTTTTAATTCATCACAGATTGGTTCAATACCAGGAAGTGTACAGTTAAATTCAGAAAGAACAGCATCAATACCACCGGTAGCCAGTACTGCCTCACTTGTATAGTTGTTACCTGCATGTCCATCAAATACTTCTTCGTAATGAGCACCTCTAAGCTGTAAATCCTGACCTACACAAGTACATCCAACCAGTTTAAAACCTTTTGCTCCTGCTGCTTTTGCTTTTTCTACTGCTTCTTTGGATGTAAGTCTTTCCTGTAAATCTACAAAAATTGTATGCTGATGTCCTGTAATCATAATGTTGATATAATCTGGATCAATTACACGAAGTCCAACAGGAGCCATACGAAGTTCTGGTTCTCCTAAAAGTACGTCATTTAACAGATTTGTAAGAGTCAGTCCGTATAAACCTGTGGAAATACCCAGTTTCAGACAATCTGTATACATATCAACCGGATCGGAATTTAAGTTTGTAGAACATTTTACCACTCCATGGAATACTTCACTTTTTGCACCGCCTGGTAAAATACCTAATTCCTGCCATTTTTTAAAACGAGGTGCATAAGCCATTTTTTCAACCAATTCCATTTTTTCATATTCCGGTTTATATAAATCGTCCAGAACTTTCTGAGCTACCTGTTTTGCAGTATCCCATTTATCTGTTCCCTGAACGCCAAAAATTTCAGCAAGTCTTGCAAGGGATTTTTCACCTTTAATCTCACCTTTAATTTCAGCAGTTTTCTTTACGTTTAATGCTGTATTTTCTACAATATGAATATAGCATCCAGATCCACTTGCCACTGCACGAAGGAAGTTACGTGCAACAATAACATCTGCTGTAGCACCACAAATTCCTCTTGGAGCTTTTGGTGTAATACGACATGGACCATTGGAGCAAAGACGGCAGCATACGCCCTGTAAACCAAAACCACATTTTGTACTCTGCCCTTCTACTCTGTGATGAGAAGTTTCCATAGGTAAATTACGGATAAATCCTTCCAAAGGCTTATCTGCACTGGCACATGTATTGCATCCAAAACACTGATTCATACTTAATATCCTCCTGATATGTACAATAATTTTTTTAATCTGTTAAGATTATAACAATTCTGAACCAAATTAGTCAAGTATAACTTATATGATTTTTTACTTTATTTGAAACGCCTGAATTTCCTCTCTTAAAACAGCTTCTCTCTCCTGCGTTAAAAGGACTTTACTCTCTTTCAAATAACTTTCGCATCCATGCTCCGCTATAAATTCAGCAACTCTTTCATTACGCGACAAGATTGATAAAAAAAGAGGTAACTCTTGCCCTGTTTTGCTGCTTTTCTTTACTGCCAAAATCTCTTTGTCTAATAAAGTTTGAATTTGTTCTTCTTGGTATTTTAAGTTCAAAGTTTCTCTGTAAAAATCTTCTTTCACAGCTGAAAATCCACTTTCTTTTAGCATCCATTTTCTTTCATCCAACCATTTTGTGATATTTTTATCAATTTTTTGTTCTTTCTTTGACAAAAGTCCCTGTTCCGTAAGAATTTCTCTCTGTCTTTTTCTTCTTTCTATCATCTGACAAAAAAGAGTATGTATTTCTCCCTGTTCCTCTGCAATAGATTTTTTTAACTTTTTTAATTCTTCATACAAGCCATTTATATAGGCCTTCTCTTGTTGATATTCTATTACTTTTCCCTGTAACTCTCCCTCCAAAAGCTGCATAAATAAAACTTTCCCTTCAAAATCAACATGAAAAAGCATGTCCTCTTTATCTTCCAAAGAATACTTCTGATACTTTTCTTCATAGTTCTTAAATAGCTTATAAAATCCATAAAAATCTCCTGCCACTTCCTCATGCTGCACATACTCACCAATTAAATCCTCTGTTATGGGGACTTTCATTTCTTCATAGCTTTGTAAAATTCTGGATAAATCTTCCCAACCTCTGGCAGTTACAAAACAACTTCCTCCCTGTCGTTCTTCTATGCGATAAAAGTTTTCTGTTTTTAGCTGCAAATAACTGCGTATTCCTAAATGAACGCCCTGTTTTGCAGCATATCGATCCCAAACAGAATGATTTTCCTGAATTTCTATTTTCTTCACTCTATCAAGAGTTACGATATCAAATTCCCTCACAGACTTATTGTATCTCTCCGGATTTCCTGCTGCTACAATACACCAACCCTTTGGAAGTTTATGGGCACCAAAAGTCTTGTTCTGCAAAAGCTGCAGCATGGTAGGTGCTAACGTTTCAGAAACACAGTTAATCTCATCCAGAAATAAAATCCCTGTTTCTGCTCCCTCTTTTTCTATACATTCATATACTGATGCAAGCATTTCGCTCATAGTGTATTCTGTAACGGTATATTCCTCTCCCTGAAATCTTCTTTTTTCCAAAATCGGCAGCCCCACTGCACTTTGCCTTGTATGATGTGTCAGTGTATATTCCACAAGTCCTATTTTTTCTTCCTCTGCAATCTGCTTCATAATAGCAGTTTTTCCAATGCCCGGAGGTCCCATAAGCAACACCGGTCTTTGATATTGTATAGGAATTTTATAATTCCCCTCCTCATCCTTTGCCGTATAGGCTCGAAGTGTATTGATAATTTCCTGTTTTGCTTCTGCAATATTCATTGTCTTCTCCTGTTATCTCTCATCCATATAGAAAAGCTTTGCCCAATTTGGAACATTAGCTTCTTTCGGCGGTTCTTTCGTCAGTAAAAAAACTGTCTCGTAATCCGGTTTTTCTCTGGGATAAATCCCATCTCCATCGGTAAAATATAAAAGCGCCTTTAAATTTTTCAGCTTTCTATCCACAATCATCTTATTCACATATTGAAATACCGGACGAAAGTCTGTCCCCCCTCCTCCCTGTATTTTAATGTGCTTTAGATATTCTTTCCATTCCTTTTCACAGGTGACTCTTACGTCTTCCTGTACATAACAGTCACACTGTATAATATGTACTCGCAGTTTTTTAAAAAAATTTTCCTGCTGCCCCAAAACTGCGTAAGTTTCCTGTAAAAAACGCTGTACCGTAGGTCTTTTACAAGATGCAGATGTGTCAATAGCTATGACTAATTCTTCTAATTTTTTTGCCTCTGTATATTCCAAAGGTTCTAAAAGAGGTAGATTTTTATAATGAGAAAGTCCATATAAATAGGGAATATAATCAAAAGTTTCCATATCTAACTGCAATTCTTCTCTTTCTACCGTAAACTGCCTCAAAAATTTATAATAACCTCTTTTTCTCTCTTCCTGAATTTCATACCATTCCTGTTTGTGACCTTGCTGCGAACCTCTCATTCCAATGCCCAGCCCACTGCCGTCATCTCCTCCTGCTTTTAAAGAAAGTGCACATTCCATGAGTTTCTCTGTCCGTTCTTCTTTTACATCCTTCCAAAGAATATGATTATCTTGTTCAAAACACTTTTTCCAAAATTCTATTTCTCTTAAAGAAAAGTTTTTCTTTTCTAATCTTTTCTGCACAGTTTCTACTGACAATCCTTCCCCTGTTTCCCATATTTGATTACAAAATTCTCTGGCAGGCTTTGACATTTTTCCTATAAGTTCCTCCTGCCCTAATGCATCAATGGTATATTCTACTATCATATCACAGGCTAAGTTCCACAGAAATGAAGTTTCTATATTCCCTTTCACTTGTCCGTACAATAAATGAAACAGCGTATGAAAAAAGAAACGATTTATTCCCTTTATTCCTTTTTCCATATAAAGTTGAAGAAAAAACTTAGGCTCATAGAAGAAAGTTTCTCCATCTGTTCCTACCATAGAACTCTTTTGAAAATTTGAAAATGCCATTTGAAAAATTTGATAAAACCCCGGACTTTCACAACAAAATTTTGTTAGGGCAAGTTCTTTTACTTCTTCCCATAAATATTCTTCTTTTGTTTTCATTTTAAAGTTCCCAGCTCTTTGCTTTAAATCCTCCCAAATTTTCTTTTTCTCTCAACAGAAAAATCTGCGCTTCCTGATTGTTATATTTAACTGCCGTCTTTAAAAAGGAGTCTATAAGTTCTCTCTCTGCTCCCTGTTCTTTTATAAGTTCTGCCATTTTTTTATTTTCTTTGTTTTTTATCA
>CAJKQE010000058.1 GCA_905201915.1 uncultured Lachnospiraceae bacterium | reverse complement strand
AGGATTCTGCGGAAGAAGAGAATTAATATAATTTTATGCATTTTCGTGTATTTTACTCCATTCATGGAGACAAAGTGGAGACAATTCGAAAATGCGTGGAGACAAAATAAAAGGACAAGCTCCGATTAAATTGAATGAATGGAATCGTAAGAGAGGGAATGACAGAGATGTCATTCCCTTTCATAATTACAAGATTTATTTTTTATCATATAGCAGTGCTTTGTTGGACATATTGAGTTAGTGCCTGCTTGGAGATTTTCCAGGCACGTCCCTCTTTAAAGGCTGGAAGTTTACCGGAACGTACAAGCTTGTAGGCTTGAGTATTTCCAATCTTAAGAGCCTTTGCTACATCAGTTACATTCATAATATCATCGTAGTTATCAAACATTGAGATATCCTCCTTCATCATCAATCTGAAATGCAAAATCCGTGGTTTCATACTGAGTTTTTAATTGTGACAGATACTGGGATAAAAGTGTATCTGTCAGAGGTGGAGTGTCTGGCAGATAGCTTATAGTTGAGATGACCATATGGCAATGCGGATTATCCGTATCATAGTGGTAAGAGTAGCAGACCGGATATGCAAGTCCGAATAGTCCGGCAATCGAGTTAATCCAGTTATTTGTCTCCGCAGTTATTCTGTTGCAGTTAAAGGAAAAGATTAGATGCCAGAGATGCCGGTATGGTTCAGCAGCATTCACTGATTTCTGAACAGAACGAAAATCTGTAATTAAATATGTATATTGGGGAGGAAAGGTACGAACTCCATAGCAGAAGATAGGGAGTTGCTCCGTCTTTCTGCTCATGCAGTTCTTTGTGCGATAGATGTAATGTATCATATTTGGAATGCAGTCATCATTCGTATATTCGTTATTGATTATTTTTAAGATTATATTAGGCATTGAAAGTAAGCTCCTTTATTATTTTTTCTTTCACTTGGTCTGGAATATCCCAGAATGGTATTTTGTTCAGAATCTGACAGCGGGAATAATTCCGAAGTATTTCTAAGGTTTCAGGTGGTAATGTGGAATCAGAAAAGGTACAAACAGACCTAAGTAATTTAGAGACAGAGCATCCTCTTTCATCAGCAGTAAGCAGGATTGCCTGGTGTTCGCTTTTTGTAGTGCGAACTTTTACATTTTCTGTACGATTATCTTTGATTTTCATGATAAATACTTCCTTTCAGTTTATTGTTTTTAATCTTATGTATAGATGCCAGTTGTTCTTAATTAAAAGTAAATGTCGGTAACATATATATAATAGAGAGTGTAAATAATGGAACACATCTATGATATTAGTTAGACTTCGTATTATAGAGACTAAAGAACTAATAATATATAGCTATCTATATAAGAATAAGTAATACTATGGTATAAGAATAATACTAATATAGTAGGCTCTTCTAAAGAGGCTTTTCTGGCTGCTTAATTAAGGGAGTTTGCAGTACTTAGGCAGGTAACCAGTGTGAATTTTAGGACAAATGATGAGTACTGGAATGACTGAAAAGGTCATTTCAGAGAATCATCGAAATTTTTGTCCCACAAAAATTGCACGAGGTTACCATGGCAACACTTAGATGTTAGATACTGATAAGAAATAACAGATGATAATACAAGAAAATAAAAAACAACATATGAAAGGAGATCATAATTATGAAGAACAATAAGGAAGATGACGGTACAATCTGGTATTATGCAGTAGCAAGGTCAGAAGGCTATGGAGTATTTAATGAATGGGAAAGGGCACGGGAAGAATGCGAAGGATATAGTTGTAACAGGAATAAAAAATTTAAGACTTTTGAAGAAGCAAAGGCGTATGCGGAAGAAGCATATGAAAAGATGCAGTGCGATAAGTATGATATAGGAGAAATTAAATTAGTGAACTTTTTCTATCGGAGAATTATGAAAAGGGAATATGCACAGATGCTGGGGATAAAAATAAAACCATTTACAATTTGGCCACATTAAGAGAGGCTTACATAAAGGGAAAGACAAGGAAGAGTTGCAACATTAGCAACTCTTCTTCGATGTTAAAGTAATTTAAAAAATTCAACAATTACTTTTAGCTGTTCAGCTGAAAGATGTCCAGATGCATCTATTAATTCTCTCTGTAGCTCTGTCAGAGAAAAAGAAGATTCTTCCGTTGAAAAAAATTGGGACAGGGTTATATCAAAAGCCTGACATATTTTTTCTAAAGAAGGGATAGAGGGGGTCATGTTTTTTCTGGACCAAGATGAAATTGTAGATTGGGTTAATCCGGATTTTTCGGCAAGTTGATATTCAGTCCACCCTTTCTGAGCTTGATAAAAGGCAATGCGTTCTAATACATTAAACATAAGTTCACCACCATTCTGTGATTATATCGTTAATAATATTCACAAAATCGTTGTAAATTAATATTTATTGTCGTATAATTTTAACTATAAAACGAAGTGATGAAAGGACAAATTTCAAAACCCAATAATGAAATTAAAAATATGGATAAAACTCATGAAAATAGGAGCAAAGTTAGGGTGTCATCAAATGCCTGAAAGAAGTTTTTTCTATAAGGGATATCAGTTTCCAGTGTGCGCAAGATGCACTGGTCTTATGGCAGGCTATTTACTAGGAGTATTTGTATATTTCTTAAAAATTATAAATTGGAAAGTTGCAATTATTTTATGTATTCCATTAGCACTTGACGGAGGGACACAATATTTAGGATGGCGAATGTCTAATCAATGGTTGAGATTGATAACAGGCATTCTATGTGGCATTGGAATTATGTTTCTAGAAATATGGGGAATGAAGTTACTAATAGGAGGAATGACGGATGAAGTGTCCAAATTGTGGAAGTGAGAATTGTCAATATATTACGACAACAGAAACTCACGGAAAAGGATTTAGTGCAAGCAATGCTTGCTGTGGTTCTATATTGTTAGGACCATTGGGAGTGTTATGTGGTGCATGTGGAACAGGAGTACATAGTACGACACATGAATATTGGATTTGTAATACGTGTGGAAGACGTTTTAACCAATATGAAGCAAAAAAGGTCATGGAGGACGAAGTAAGAAAAATTAAAGAATTTGTATTTTATAAAGAAGTACAGGCTAAAACTGCTAATACAGATGAGCATTATGAGACGAGATTAGGTGAAAAGATAAAAGAAGGAACAGCGCTATATTTGGATTCAGTTTTTGCAAAAGAGGAAATTATTAAGACAAATCCAGTAGTAGAAGATAAAAGATTAGAAGCTATTAAATATGGAATTGTTGAGGCCCTTGATAAAAACGAATTGGTTCATATGATTTTTCCTGACGAAAGAATTGTATTTGCGGAGAAAGGTATTATTTATAACAATTTTAATTATGGATTACCAACGCAAATAAGATTATACAAGAATTATGTTTATTTAGGACAATGTTACATTACAATGCCAACAGAGCAAAAAGCAGAGGCATTGTACAAATTTATAAAATACATTTCAACAGGAGTTAAGACAGAAGGTAGTGACAGAAAAACAGATTATCTGGTATTACTTTCAGAACTTCAGGCGTTGCCAGCAGAAGATAGTCAGAAAATAGAGCATTTTAGTTCACAACCAGAGTATACAGAGTATGTAAATACTGTTCGAGAAAATAGTTTTGAAAAGTTCAAGAAAGTAGATTCAGTAGCTTATCAAAAATATGAGGAATTAGAAGTTAAAAATGATGAATTAATGGATCGGTTGACGGATTATGCTAAGTGGATGCTTTGTGTGGCAGTAGGAGTTGGCATAGTTATCTGGATGAAAGATGGAATTGCAAGTGGAATTGTTGCTGCACTCATGGAAGTGGTGGTTTATATAGTTTATGCTTGCTATAAATCATGTAGAGTGACATATGAGCAAGATAAATATGTGCCTCAATATATAAATGCTGTAGTAGAGGAAGGAAAAAGAAATAACTATGATAAAAAAGGGACGATTTTAGTTCGAGATTACGCTGATATTATTCATAAGACATTTTAGAAAGGAAGAAAATTAATTATGTTTTGCGTGTATTGTGGAAAAGAAATAAGCAACGAAAGCCGATTTTGTCCGTATTGCGGAGCGAATATTGGTAATAAGGGAAGTACAATAAATGCTACAAATAATAATACTTATACAGAAGACATGATAAAAGAACAACAGAAAGCAGAATATTTGAAAAAAGAAAAAATAGAAGTAATTGCAGTTTTAGCAATTACGGCAGTTATTATAATTTTTGTATTATAAGGGGGAAGAGAAAATGTTTTGCAAAAAATGTGGAAAAGAAATCGCAGATGGTTCATCATTTTGCCCGTTTTGTGGAAAATCAACAGGAAATGACAAGGTTCAAGACGAATTTAATGAAATGGTAAAAAAAGAGGAAGAGAAAGCAAATAAGGTTTGTAATTTTGTGTATACAGTACGTGCAATCATGCTTCTTATTGGAGGTTTAATGATTGGATATGAAGCGGCTGGTGTTATAGGTGTTGTTATAGCAGTGCTTATAATTGGATTTATATTAGTGAAATTGGCAGGTAAGGATTCGGATAATAAGTAAGTATAAAAACTTGTAGAAAAGGTGAAAAAGTATGTTTTGTAGAAATTGTGGAAAAGAAATCAAGGAACAGGAAAAGTTCTGCCCTTATTGCGGAAGTAAAGTTGAGGAAGGGGTGAATGCAGAGAAGCAAAGCGAAATGCCTAAAAATAATGAAAAGAATAAATCAGTAGGAATAAAAGCGGTTGTAGGTATAGTAGTTCTAGTTGTAGTAGTTGCTGGAGTTTTCTGTGGATATCATTTTTTGAAAAAAATAATGTACAGCAATCAAAGTTAAAAAAAGAACAGCTTGAAAAAAATGTGAAAAAGCAGGTCAATCAGCTAACAGATGTAGAAAATTTTATAAATAAATCTGCTGATGAATTGGAAAAGGAAGGCTTTATAAGTAAAGGTTCTGATACATATGAAAATGATAATGGAAGTATTCAAATAAAGGTATCTAATCAGAGTGTAAGCAGTATAACAATGAACGAAAATTGTACGAATCCGTTTCATGGAATCTATATAGGTGATAAGTATGATGATATAAAAGACAAACTAGAGGAAAAATATAAGATGCTTGGCACTACTGAGAGTGGTGATGTGTTTGGAATCATTGAAGAAAAAATATTGGTTACGGTAAAAACAGCTAATGGAAATGTAAGAGGTATTACAATTGATGCCGGTTATGATATGAGTGAATATGAGCAAGAAGCAATGTTTACAGATTTTCCGGGTGTTGGTGGAACATATTATGATAGTGAGACTGGTGAGCGGCTTGTAATTGACAGCACATGGGCATTTACATATTGTGATTCAGATGGTTCTGTAATCTATAGTGCAGCAGAATGCGAAGGTAATTATTATGATGATGATAATCTCTCAAGCATTTGGAATGGAGATATGACTGGATATATTATACAAGGTAACGGTGATGGAACATTTGAAATTTCTTCAGGCATGGGTCAGCCATGGGGGTATTTTAGAAAAATTAGTGGTACGGATACGGTAACAGCGAAAATCGAAGGAACTTATAAAAATGGTGATGATACAATTGTTATTTCAAATCAGTTAGAAGACATTGATAATGACAATATACCTTGGGGAGTTACAATGGCAGATGCTGTGATTACGTTTAATAATGGTTCAGTAATAAATGGAACATTGTATTTACAGGGAAATGGAACCTTGGCAGTAATTGACAATATATCAAAAGAAGTAAAAGGAATTTTCACTTTTGAAAAAGATAAAATCGTTGTTACTGGAAGTATGTTCGATGGAGATTTTACAAAATAAAAATAGTTGAAAGAGAGGAATGAGAAAGATGTTTTGTCCTAAATGTGGTAATGAAATAAATGACAATGGTAGATTTTGCCCAAAATGTGGGTTTGAATTCAGAAAGGAAACAGTACCTAACTATGCAAATAATCAAGTAACGCAAAAGAAGAAAAAAGGATTTTCAAAGACGGTAAAAATTGTAATAGGAATCAGTGCAGTCTTATGTGTAGTGTCGTTTATTCTTAATATTGTTGATATTTTTAATCATAATGCTGATGCAAAAAATACGATTAAAACATTGAGAAATTTTGCGTATGAAATAGATGATGATGATGAATATCTATTTTCTTATGGTGAAGATGTTGATTGGATTATAACATATTCACCGGAAAATGATTTTGTGGATTTTAATGATTATCAGGCAACACAATGTTTGGCGTACGCAATAGGAGATGAGCAAATAGGATCTGACGGAACATGTGGATATGATTTTAGCGACAAGCAATTTCGCATATATGTGGATTATGATGCAAATGATGGACATTTGTCAATTGTAAGTTATTCTTTGGAGGATGATGAATTTATTCTAAATTTAGAAGGACAAAGATGTGAACCGTCAGATGAATTTGAACAGGATCTTAGAAATTCCGGAATAATAGATGCATTTAAGTACGATTTGAATACATTTAAGAAGGACCTGAAAGATAATAATTTGTCTTTTGAAGATGTAAGTAGTTTGACATATAGTGATTTTTAAATTGTGAAATTTCAAAAATTCAATTGTATATTATAATAATGATACCTAATTCAATGAGGCAGAATCCGAAAGGATTCTGCTTTCTTTTATTGCAAGCTTTGAAAGGAGAGGAAACATGGATAAGATTTTATTAGCAGCATTGGGACTGGCTGCAACCATTATCAAAGAGGTTTGTGATCCAGAGGATTAAAAGAGAAGATTAAGAAAAAGATTTAAGAAAAAGCAAGAAGAATTTAAGGAGGATTTTATTATGGCAGCAAATGTAGAAAGTATGTTTTATGTAAGAGAGACACCATGGCACGGATTAGGAACAAAGGTTCAGGAGGCACCGGATTCTAAAGAAGCGCTGAGATTAGCAGGACTTGACTGGAAGGTTCTTCAAGAGCCTATCCGCACAGCTCAGGGAGAAGCTGTTCCAGGGTACAAGGCAAATGTAAGAGATGTTGACCGGAAAGTATTGGGCGTTGTGACTGACCGTTACAAGGTCATTCAGAATGAGGAAGCGTTTGCATTTGTGGATTCATTGCTTGGAGAAGGCGTCAGATTTGAGACTGCTGGAAGTTTACAGGAAGGAAAAAGTGTATGGTTACTGGCACATCTGCCTCATGAGTACATTATTTCCGGGGAAAGAATCAGTCCGTATCTTGTATTTTCGAATACACATGACGGCTCTGGAGCAGTTAAGGCTGCAATTACACCGATTCGTGTTGTTTGTAACAATACACTGAATCTGGCGCTCAGCACTGCAAAGCGTTCTTGGTCTATGATACATACCGGAGATATTAAGGACAAGATGCAGGAAGC
Source organism: uncultured Lachnospiraceae bacterium (assembly GCA_905201915.1). Taxonomy (GTDB): domain Bacteria; phylum Bacillota; class Clostridia; order Lachnospirales; family Lachnospiraceae; genus Blautia. The sequence goes on along the minus strand of CAJKQE010000058.1, from coordinate 6,540 downwards.
AAAGAACACATTATTTATGGCAAGCAAGTACATGGACGAACTTGGCAAGGATTTTGAAAGTCTGCGGAAGATAACTTTGTCTGATAAACGGGTCATGGAATACATTGAAATTTTACTTCCGGTGGAGGACGGAGCAACGCCACAGCAGATGCGAAATATGAAACGTCTTCAGGAAGATATGAAACGGAGATATTTTGATGCACCGGATTTACTGGACGTTGGAAAGAATGCATACAGATTTATCAATGCGGTCAGTGACTTTGCAACCCATGCAGACCCGCTCAGAAGAACCAAGAACTTTAAAGAGAACCTGTTTGTAAGGACTGTAGACGGGAATCCGCTGATTGACCGAGCCTATCAGCTAGTGAAAGCAGCATAGAGGTGGAAACTATGGAACGGGAAAATATGGAGAGGACATTTTGCTGGAAAATTTCAGCAGAGTTGAAAGGTTTCGAATATCGAATGAAGCAGAAAGACAAAGATGAAATCTATGCATCAGCATATGAGATTGATTGTACGATTCGGATTTATGAGAAATTAATAGAACTGTGTGAAAGACTGGAAATCGGACAGTTGCAGGAATGCATGAAGATTTGCAGTCTTTTATCGTTCCTGTATGAGCAATGGTTAAAGTCTGATACAGGAGAATTGGAAGAGGTCATTGAAAGGTCGTTAATGGAGAGTATAGCAAAGGTTGCTTAGAAGGAGAGGAAGATTATGAAGAGATTAATTTCTACAGTGGGATTGTCGAGAGAAGAATGGTTAGGCTGGCGTCGTATGGGAATCGGAGGTTCTGATGTTTCCGTGATTGCAGGAGTGAATCCGTATCGGTCTATTTATGAACTGTGGGAAGATAAAATGGGACTGAGAAATCCAGAAGAGATTGAAAATGAATACATTCATTTTGGCAATGTTCTGGAACCGGTTGTGAAAGCAGAGTTTACAAGACGAACTGGATTAAAGATTCGAAATAAGCGAGTCATTTTACAGAGTGACCAGTATCCGTTCATGCTGGCAGATTTGGACGGGACGATAAATGAGAATGGCGAAATGGTCATTTTTGAGGCAAAGACAGCCACAGAGTATAAGAAAGATGTCTGGCAGAAAGGTGTTCCAGAAGAATACATGTATCAGATTCAGCATTACATGGCAGTGACAGAAGCAAAGAAAACTTATATTGCAGCGTTGGTCGGAGGAAACAGCTTTATTTATCACGAAGTATATCGTGATGAAAATATGATACAGGAAATTATAAAAATGGAAGAACGCTTCTGGAAGGAAAATGTGTTGAAAGGAATTGAACCGGAAGCAGACGGTTCAAAGGCAACGACAGATTTTCTAAACCAGAAATATAAGAAATCCAGTGGAAAGGAAATTGAACTGCCGAAAGAGACCATGGAACTGATTGCATCATACGATGCTTTTTCTGAGCAGATTAAAAGACTACAAAAGCAGAAAGATAAGGTTGCAAATCAGATAAGGAGTTATATGAAAGACTGTGAGAAAGGAATCATCGGTGACCGAAGAATTACTTGGACACCGGTAGAGACAATAAGTATTGATAAGAAGCGTTTACAGGCAGAGCAGAAAGATATTTATGAAAAATATACGACAAGAAGCAGCAACCGTAGACTGAATGTAGCATAACAGGAGGGGCAAATGAAGAATACAGAAATTAGGTTATTGAGAGCTGATGAAATTGAATGTCGGGTCGGTACAATTAATGAAAGAGGGTTATCGTTATTATTGTATAAAGATGCAAGGGTTGACCAGAAGATATTAGATGAAGCTTTCGGTATGTATGGCTGGGAGCGAACGCATCAAAGTATTGAAGGAAATCTTTACTGCACAGTCAGAATTTGGGATTCTGAAAAAGCGCAGTGGATTGAGAAACAGGACGTAGGAACGACCAGTTATACGGAAAAAGAGAAGGGTCAGGCTTCCGATGCATTTAAACGGGCATGTGTTAATGTAGGGATTGGAAGGGAGCTTTATACGGCTCCCTTTATCTGGATCCCAAGCAGTAAAGCCAATATTCAGAAGCGTGATAACCGATATACTACCTCAGAACGGTTTCAGGTTCGAGAGATTTCTTATAATGGAATGAGAGAGATTGCAGCAATTACAATTGTAAATGACCGTGGCGTGGTTGTATATGAATATCAAGAAAAGAAGAACAGTTCTAAGAACCAGAACACCACCAATAGGATTACTGAGTTGCAGAAGAAAGAGCTGGAAAATGAACTGAAAAGAACAGGTGTAGACATTGAAAAAGTGTTAAGACGGTATGAGCTGAAGAAACTGGACGAAATGACACCGGATATTTATGAACGGGCAATTCATGGACTGAAGAATAGTAAAAGTAAAGACAGGAAAGCAGCATAGCGAGGAGGAGAATATCATGGAAGAAATATTAAGTTATGAAGATTTTAAAGAAGAATTGAAACAGAGAATACAGGAACAGGCAGATGGCTATAGCGCAGTAGAACGCCGGATAGAAATAAATAATGGAGTGTTTCAAGAAAAATTAATTTGTGAATCGAAGGAGGACAATCTGGTACCCGCTGTCCCATTGAAGACACTGTATTCAGTATATTTGCAAATTGGAATGGACGATTTAGTAGAAATGGTTGTGAAGATATTTACCTATCGGTATCAGGTGGACAATGAAAGAGTAATTGATGTGTGGGAAAAAGCAAAGAATTATCTTTCTGTGGAACTGGTAAATGCAGAATGGAATCAGGAGTGGCTGAAATCAGTTCCTCATATGCGTATGTTCAATTTTGCATTAGTTGTACGTGTAGGAATATGGGTAGAAGAAAATGACGGAAGAGCGACGTGTACAGTTACAAACAAAATCATAGAAAAATGGGGAATCGGGGAGGAAGAATTATTCGATGCTGCATTAACAAATTTTCAGAAAGAAGAATTTGACATCATATCTATTGATGAAATGCTTAACGAATTGCAACCAAATCTGTATTATCCAGAATGTGAAGATGGCGAAGTGAAAACATACATGATGACCAATGGGCAGAGATATAAGGGCGCGGTGGGGATGTTGCGTTTGGATTTATTGAAGCAATTAGCAGAAAAAGAGCAGTCAGATTTATACATTTTCCCTTCTTCTATACATGAGTGCGTGCTTGTACCGGTTAATGGAGTGAATATGACGATAGAAGAATTGCAAGAGATGTTACAGGAAACTAATGAAAGTATTGTGTCGGAGGAGGAACGGCTGGATAATGTTGTTTATTATTATCGGAGAACGCCTGGTAAGATAGAAATTGCAGAAAATTAACTATGCTAAGCAAGATGAAAAAGTAAAAGAGGCTACTTGGCATTATACCAAGTAGCTTTTTTGAATTGAGAAAACAGCAGTATAGGATTGTAAATTACCAAAGAGGCTTGTTTTTTGACTCAAAAACAGTTTCTGCAAATGTGCTTTTTATAGTTGCACATTCTTCATCTGTTAAATACGGAGCCAGTTTTATCAAAGCTTCAATATTAGAATTTGCCGATGAGACAACATATTTATCGGATGAAAAGATTAAATAGTAATAAACGTATGCCCAAAATAAAAAATGAAAATCAAGCTGTGGCAACAAATGTAAATGCTTATTTTTCAACGTAGAAAAAAGAAAGTCCATTATATCAGCTAAGCCATTTTTTGCAGAATTAATTAGAGTAGTTGGACAATGATTGGTTAGGGCATTATCTATGATTCGTGAATAAGACTGTACGATAAAACTGGTTCCCTGTATTATAATTGATAAATTGGAACAGCACTTTATAAAACATGCGAATTGGATAATAATGTTTGTAAGTTTAAAAACAGAATCTGCCGATAGAGCATCATTAATATAATGATAATAAGTATACTTATCTTCTGTAAATGAAGAGGTAGTGAGTGTAAGAAAAACGTTTTTATAAATAGTAGAAATACTCGGGTAGGTCGTATATTGATTCCTTCGGACAAAGTCAAGAATAAGAGCATCTAGTGTTATACCGCTGAGAAAATGCAGTGATTCTGTCAGACTGTTGAAATACGTCATTCGTGTTTCTGATGAAGAAGTCGTTAAATAATTTGCCATAGATTCGATACGAGTTTCGATATCTGTGGTATTTCCGACAATCCATGAATTATATAATTGCTGGCTCTGAGTCGGTAAATAAATATTATTTGCTAACAATTCAGAAGAAGTGTCTGAAAGTGCTTCCAAGAGATTGTATGCCAAATCAGTTTCATTCATGGATTGCATATATTGGATGGACTGGTAAATAAAATTACGCCATACCATTTGCTCTGATGAAAGTGTTTTTTGGTTTGTGTTGTGGCTTTCCTTTATATAAGGAGAAAAGCGTATTATAAATGCATGAAGGAAAACAGACATATTCCAATCATAAGTTTGTAAACCGTTTATTTGACGTGAGAGTATATCAGAAAGAAAATTTATATAAGATCTGTAATTTTTGAAAGAAAAATTAGCCTTAAAGTATAAAGCATCTGCTATTAATTGTGGCATTGAAAAGAACATAGAGTCAGATTCTGTAAAAATACTAAGTTCAACCATTGTATTGTACCAAGTAATGTCAGTTTTTGTGAGAGTGAGAAAAAAATCTTTCCTGAGTTCAATATTAGGTATACAGGACATAAAATTGAGTGACAAGAACTCATCTTCCTTGGCGAGATTAATTTCTGGAAAAGAGTCTAAAATATATTTTATATGTCCCTGATAAGTAAGTTCAGAACCATCGTATTGCATTTTGAATTTTGGAGCGATAGGTTTCTTAATATTAATAATAGATTTTATAAAGGATTCGTCATAATTTTGCTTAGCCCATGCTTTCGAAATCAGAGAGAGCATGAGCGTGTTAGAATTTACAGTGTCAAGCAATTCTTGAAAATCTTGTTGATTTATTTTGGCGTCTGGAAGGAATGTTTTTAAATCTTTTCGTGAAAGAGCATCCAGGAACAGAGTATTATCATCAGACATAAGTTTGGGATTACGAGTAATAATTATTACGTGAAATTGCAGAGCAAGTATCTCATTTAAATCTGTTCTTAACGTTTCAGTAGTACCGTTCATATCATCAATAACCAATAAGGCATGTGGGGACATTTGCTTAAGAAGCTTAATGTCGAAAGATTTATCTGCGTATTTCAATGTTAAAGATTCTAAGCTTTTTTCAAAGGAGGCGGAGTATTTTATGTAAGCAATATCTGTATATGAATTTTTGTTTATGTAAAGCCACTTTTTTATAAGGAAAGTTTTGCCAATGCCGGTGGAACCGGATAAGCAGAACTTTCCTTTTTCTTTTAAAAAATCAGAAATTTCAGTCAATTCTGGCACTCGCCCGATAAATTCATTGGATTTAGCAAAGTACCTGGCAAATGAACAGACGGGAAAATGTAAATCTGGTTCATAACAATAGTAGTCACCCGTGCAAGAAAAACGAATTAAATTGCTGAAAGCTTCTGTGTTACTATTGGGGAAACTACAGTCTGGTAGAAATTTTTGATACAAGGCCTGCAAGCGTTCTTGCAAATCATCTGGACTTGGAGGCAACTTCCAAGAAGGACAACGGTGAAATGCTGCTAAAATATTTTGGGACAAAGGACGAGAATAGCTTTTATTATCTGAAAAATATCTGGAAAAAATGGGTTGTGTAAAGTTGATATAGAAATTTTGGACAAATTTATCCTTCATACTGGATAAAACGTAATCATCAAAAAAAATGATATATCGTTTGCTTTTCATCTGGGAGGGAAGATTTGAATATATCAAATAGTTCTGTTAAAAGTGTACAATTCATAAGATACAAGCTCCTTAAAATAAAATGAAAAAATCGACGTAAACAGTGAATTTTGGATAAATCTAAAATTCAATTTTGTTGCTATTATAATAGCAGATTCAACAAAGGGAGGAAAGTTAATTATGGAGAAAATGTCCAGAAATATAATTAATATAATATAAAAAAATTAATTTAATGGAGTTTGTAGACAAGATGTGATGAAACCTCACAATTATAAAAGTTAGAAAGGAAGCAATGCTCATGTATCTGGAAGATGTAGTTGGCAATGTATATAGGGAGTGGAAAGGCGGAGAAAGTGTGTTTATTTCTGCACCAACAGGTGTAGGAAAGACAACTTTTGTCTTGAATCAACTTGTGCCGGAAGCGAAAAGGCGAGGAAAGGAGGTTCTGTTCTTAAGCAATCGTACAATCTTGCGTGACCAGATTAAAAGCATAGTTGCCAAGAGACAAGAAATACCGAATGATACCGAATTTTTGAGAAATGTAGAAGAGTTTGACGGCATTACATTAATGAGTTATCAGAAACTGCAAGCTATGCAAGAGAAAAAGTCGTTAAATCGGTACATGGATATGGAACGGTATCTATATGTGGTATTTGACGAAATTCACTATATATTAGAGGACTCTTTATTTAATCCGAAGATATGTTATATACAAGAATTTAATGCGTAAATTATATATGTCTTTTTGACTATCTTTTTATATCTTCTTAAATGTCCGCAA
>CAJKQE010000057.1 GCA_905201915.1 uncultured Lachnospiraceae bacterium | reverse complement strand
CTCTTGCGTGGGGAGTGACAGCCAGTCAGGTGTACGGAGATGTTCATATTCAAAATAAAAAAGTGGAAGAAGTTGGAATATACACTTTAGAATGGGAAGTATTCCCTTATGAAAAACAGCAAATTCCGGAAAAAACATATACGAAATGGTTTGATTATGATAAAATAAACAGTAGTCTCAGCGTTCGTCATCGTTTACAGGGAGATTATCTTGTAGTAAATCAAAAAGGTGGACGAAAAAAATTAAAAGACTATCTGATTGACTGTAAAATTCCAAGACAAGAGAGAGATAAGCTGACTCTTTTAGCAGATGGCTCTCATATCCTGTGGGTTGTGGGATATCGTATTAGTGAAAGTTATAAAGTTACCAGTCAGACAAAACAAATATTAAAAGTACAGGTAAAAGGAGTAGAGGAAAATGAGTGAAAAAATTCGTGTATTATTAAGTGAAGAAGAAGTAGGCAAAAAAATCCGTGAAATCGGAGAACAGGTCAGCAAAGATTATGAAGGGAAAACAGTACATTTAATCTGCGTATTAAAAGGTGGTGTATTTTTCACTTGTGAACTTGCAAAGAGAATTACAGTTCCGGTTACAATGGATTTTATGTCTGTTTCAAGCTATGGAGATGAAACAAGTTCAAGCGGTGTAGTTCGTATTGTAAAAGACTTAGATGAAAATATAGAAGGAAAAGATGTTTTAATCGTAGAGGATATTATCGACTCAGGAAGAACCTTGAGCCATCTTTTGGAAATATTAAAACAGAGAAAACCAAATAGTCTTCGCCTTTGTACTTTGCTGGATAAACCAGAACGCAGGGTAAAGGATGTAAATGTAGATTATGTATGTTTTAATATTCCGGATGAATTTGTAGTGGGATACGGACTGGACTATGCACAAAAATATAGAAATCTTCCATATATTGGTGTGGTTGAGCTTTCATAACCGGAAAGGAGAAACAACAACGTGAATAAGCAGGCAAGAAACTGGATAACACCACTGTTGCTTTTGCTGTTGGTGCTGGGTGTAGGAAGTATGATTATTCGCCAGACAACGCAGAATTCCAGCTATACAATGGAGGAGTTTCAGCAGGCAGTAAAGGATAAGCAAATTACAGAGGCTTTTATTCAGCCGAATGAGGAAGTTCCTACTGGTGAAGTGACAATACGCTTAAGAGATGGAAAGGAAGAACATTTCTATGCCCTTAATTTAGAGGAAGTACAGGATATTCTCATGGATGGAGGAGTACACAATGTAAAGGTAGGGCAGGTGCCAAGAGATAATACATGGATGTCTACATTTATTCCTTTGCTATTGACAGGATTTATGCTGTTTTGGGTAATCAGTATGATGAATCGTCAAATGTCAGGCGGTAGCAATGCGAAAATGATGAATTTTGGAAAAAGCAGAGCAAGGATGTCTACAGATGCAGATAAAAAAGTAACCTTTAAAGATGTAGCAGGTTTGCATGAGGAAAAGGAAGAGCTGGAGGAAATCGTAGATTTCTTAAAAGAGCCTCAGAAATATGTGAAAGTAGGTGCCAGAATTCCGAAAGGAGTACTTCTTGTAGGACCTCCGGGAACAGGTAAGACACTTCTTGCAAAAGCAGTAGCCGGAGAAGCAGGTGTTCCATTCTTTTCTATTTCCGGTTCTGATTTTGTTGAGATGTTTGTAGGTGTAGGTGCTTCTCGTGTAAGAGATTTGTTTGAAGAAGCAAAGAAAAATGCACCGTGTATTATTTTTATTGATGAAATCGATGCTGTGGCAAGACGTAGGGGAACAGGAATGGGGGGAGGTCATGACGAAAGAGAGCAGACCTTGAACCAGCTTCTGGTAGAAATGGATGGATTTGGTGTTAATGAAGGGATTATAGTAATGTCTGCTACAAACAGAGTGGATATTCTGGATCCAGCTATTCTGCGTCCTGGACGTTTTGATAGAAAAGTAGGAGTAGGAAGACCGGATGTAAAGGGCAGAGAGGAAATCCTGAAAGTTCATGCAGCAAAGAAGCCTTTAGGTGAAGATGTGGATTTGGAGGAAATTGCTAGAACAACTGCAGGCTATACCGGAGCAGACTTAGAGAATTTAATGAATGAAGCTGCAATTCTTACAGCAAAAGACGGTAGATTTTTTATTAATCAAAAGGATGTGCGTCAGGCGTTCATTAAAACAGGTATTGGTGCAGAAAAGAAGAGTCGTGTAATCTCTGATAAAGAAAAGAGAATTACCGCTTATCATGAAGCAGGTCATGCTATTTTATTTCATGTGCTGCCTGAAATGGAACCGGTGCATACGATTTCTATTATTCCTACAGGAATGGGCGCAGCAGGTTATACTATGCCTCTTCCTGGAAAGGATGAAATGTTCAACAGTAAGAATAAAATGCTGGAGCACATTGTAGTTTCTTTAGGAGGCAGAGTTGCAGAGGAAATGATTTTCGGTGATGTAACAACGGGTGCATCTCAGGATATTAAACAGGCAACACAGACAGCAAGGGCAATGGTAACGCAGTATGGTATGTCTGATAAAGTGGGCATGATCAATTATGGAAGCGATGACGATGAGGTATTTATCGGCAGAGATTTGGCACATACAAGAAATTATGCAGAACAGACAGCAGCTCTTATTGACAGTGAAGTAAAACGTATTATAGACGAGGCTTATGCAAAAGCGAAAGAAATTATTTCAGAACATGAAGATGTACTTCATAAATGTGCAGAGCTTTTGATAAAGAAAGAAAAAATTAATCAAAACGAGTTTGAGGCTTTGTTTTCATAAGGAATTATGCAGAATACTGAATAATTTTCGGGGAAAAAGGAAATAGTCATGTTAAAAATACTCAAAAAAGGATGCAAAAAAAATGGAAGATTGTGCACACTTTTTTTGTGTTACATGATATTATAATAACTGTAAAAACCCCCCAATACATTATATAGTTTTTGCTACACCCCATAAGAAGAAATACCTTCTCCAAAAACGCCAATCGAAAGATTGGCGTTTTTACTATACAAAAATAAACAAAAAATAGTTGTATATATTTATAGTGTAAGATAAAATAATAGTAGACAATAATTCGGCAAGTATAAGCCAATATAAATAGAGAGGATGGCAGTATGGATTACGAACATTTGGCAGATACAAGAAGAATTCAGGAATATGTGACTAATATGCGGCCTGCTTTTAATAAACGTGCAGTATTTAGTGATGAGACAGAAAATTATAGAACACCGGCAGAACCAGAACCGGGAGATGTGGTAAATATCAGAATTCGAACCAAAAGTGATAATGTTGATTTTGTATATTTGGTTGTGGGAAAGCTTCGTCAGAGAATGAAGTTATTAGGAAGAAAAGATGGATTTGATTATTATGGGACAGATATTAAATTAGGAGCGCAATCTATCCGTTATTTTTTTGAGATTATTTCAGGTAAAATTCAATGTTATTACAACAAGATTGGTATTACAAAAGAGATTGATGAGCACTATTCCTTTGGAATTGTACCGGGATTTCATACCCCTGACTGGGCAAAAGGGGCAGTTATGTATCAGATTTTTGTAGACCGTTTTTGTAATGGAGATACCTCAAATGATGTAGTAAGTAATGAATATTGTTATATTGATGAAAAGGTGCAGAGGATAGAGGACTGGAACTGTCCGCCCAGAGCCATGGATGTAAGAGATTTTTATGGCGGAGATTTACAGGGAGTTATGGATAAATTGGACTACCTGCAGGATTTAGGTGTTGATGTTATATATTTTAACCCTATATTTGTATCACCTTCCAACCATAAGTATGATATTCAGGATTATGATTATATTGACCCACATTATGGGAAGATTGTAAATGATGGAGGAGAAGTTCTTCAGGACTGGGACAAAGAAAATGCTCATGCATCGAAGTATATTCAACGTGTTACTGCAAAGGAAAATCTGGAAGCCAGCAATGCTTTTTTTGCAAGATTAGTAGAAGAAATTCATAAAAGAGGGATGCGCGTTATTTTGGATGGTGTGTTTAATCATTGTGGTTCTTTTAATAAGTGGCTGGATAAAGAGAGAATATATGAAAATCAGAATGGTTACGAGAAGGGAGCTTATGTGGCGACAGACAGTCCATATCGAAGCTTTTTTCGTTTTCATGGTGCTCAGAGTAATGAATATGATGGATGGTGGGGGCATGATACGCTTCCAAAGTTAAATTATGAGGAATCACCTAAACTTTACGAATATATTATGCATGTGGCAAGAAAGTGGGTATCACCGCCTTATAATGTAGATGGATGGCGTCTTGATGTTGCTGCGGATCTGGGGCATAGTGAGGAGTATAACCATAAATTTTGGCGAGACTTTAGAAAAAACGTAAAAGAAGCAAATCCTAATGCGATTATTTTGGCAGAGCACTATGGAGATGCAAAATCATGGCTTATGGGAGATCAATGGGATACGGTGATGAATTATGATGCTTTTATGGAACCTATTACTTGGTTTCTTACAGGGATGGAGAAGCATAGTGATGAATATCGAGAAGGTATGCTTGGGAACAGTGATAGCTTTATAGGAGCAATGAATTATCATGGAGCTAGTTTCCATGCACCGTCATTATACACGGCTATGAATGAGCTTTCTAATCATGATCATTCTCGTTTTCTTACAAGAACTAATCATGTAGTAGGACGTGTAAGAGAATTAGGCAGCGAGGCAGCAGAGCGAAATGTGAATAAAGCAGTTTTTCGAGAAGCTGTAGTTATGCAGATGACATGGCCGGGGGCACCTACAATTTATTATGGTGATGAGGCAGGAGTCTGTGGCTTTACAGATCCTGATAACAGACGAACTTATCCTTGGGGGAGAGAAGATAAAGAGCTTATTCAATTCCACAAAGATATGATAAGAATTCATAAGGAAAATCCTTCTTTGATTAAAGGTTCTTTCAAATTTATTGCAAATGATTATCAGCAGCTTGTTTATGGAAGATTTACAGAAAAAGAGAAAATAATGGTTGTTATTAATAATAGTAACGAAACAAAAAATATGGAAATTTCTGTGTGGGAACTGGGAATTTCCAGAACGAAGATACAGAAGTTTAAACAGTTGATGGTAACAGGAGATTTCGGATATAGTCTGGTGAAGAAAATACATGAATGCAAGGCAGGAGTTCTTCATTTGGAAGTGCCGTCACATGGAGCAATTATTGTGAGAGGAATTTTGGAAGGATAGAAAAACATAGGGGTTGTTGCAGAGAAAAATAGTGCAGCAGCTCCTTTTTAAATTGTATTTTAAAATTATGGATTATTTTAAGAAGCTATTTAAGATAGGAAAAGATAAAAAAAGAGAAACGTTTAAATCAACGCTTCTCTTTTTTATAATGCCGCAGACCGGAATCGAACCGGTACGGGAGTATAAGTCCCGCAGGATTTTAAGTCCTGTGCGTCTGCCTGTTCCGCCACTGCGGCATTTTGTGTCTTTTTGAAACACAATGGGCGATGGTGGATTCGAACCACCGAAGGCGTTGCCAGCAGATTTACAGTCTGTCCCCTTTGGCCACTCGGGAAATCGCCCATGTCATTTTGACTAAATAGAATTATAGCATAATTTACAGAAATTGCAAGTATTTTTTTACATACATGATTATTTGAATTTCTTTGAAAATAAGAAAAGGACGGCTTTTTTTAGCAGTCCTTTCCATTTTTATGCAGTTTCTTTATCTTGTGGAATTGCAATATTTAAAATCATAGCAATAATTGCTGCAGGAACAATTCCTGAACCGCCAAAAATCAATTCTACAAATTGAGGCAGATTAGTGAGTATTCCGGCATTTGCTCCGAGACCGTATCCAAGACCTAAGGCTACAGATACAATCGTTACGGTACGATTGCTGACACCATCTTTAGTTACAAGTTGAATTCCACTGACAACAATAGAGGCAAACATCATAACAGCGGCACCGCCCAGAACACTCTGTGGCATCATCTGTATAATTGCTGCTAATTTCGGAAATAATCCGCAAAGTACCAGAAAAATAGCTCCGGTTGAAATTGCAAATAAATTGACAATTTTTGTCATGGCAATCAATCCTACATTCTGGCTGAAGGATGTATTAGGAAGTACACCGAAGAATGAAGCAATAGAAGAACCAAGACCGTCACAGATAACAGAGCCTGACAGCTCTTTATCTGTTGCCTCTCTTCCAAGCCCACCTTCTGTAATAGCAGAAGTGTCCCCAACTGTTTCCACAGCCGTTACAATAAACATAATTACAATCGGAATAATGGCACGAAGGTCAATCATATCCTTGCTGAACCCAAAAGGCATAAACGCAGGGACGGCAAACCAGCTGGCATTGCTCACTTTTGAAAAATCAAGAACCCAGGAACACGTTTTTGTAACAGTTTCCTGTGTTGCTGGATCAACATACTGATAAGTTGTGGGTAAAATTATTCCCATAATTCCACAAACAATATAACCTACAATAATTCCGATTAAAATAGATGCTGTACTGGTAACACCTTTTGTAAAATGCTTTAACAGAATAATTGTTACAAGAACTACGGTTCCAACAAAAAGGTTGGGAAGAGAACCAAAATCACCATTGTTATTTCCTCCTCCAAAGGAGTTAATTCCAACAGAAATTAAAGAAAGTCCGATTGCCATTACTACAGTTCCTGTCACCAGTGCCGGAAAGAAGCGGCGAAGGGGTTTGAGAAAAAATCCTAATATTGTTTCAAATAATCCACCAATAAAACTGGCAAAAATAATTGCACCGTATGTCACAATTCCCTGTCCCATAGTAGCTGCTATACCACTGCATACTCCGATGAAACCAGAACTTGTTCCCATTACGATAGGAAGCTTTGCCCCCACAGGTCCAATCGCAAAGAGCTGTAACAATGTAATAATCCCTGCCATCAGCATTGCATTTTGAATGATTTGAAGCTGAAGTCCTCCGTCCAGGGCACATGCACCGGTGATTAACAGAACAGGTGTTAAATTTCCCACAAACATGGCCATGACATGTTGTAGACCATACAAGATAGCCTGACCAAGAGGGATTTTTCCTTCCAGCTTGTAAGGGCTGGAATAATTTTGTTTCTTTTGCATTTCATTTTCTCCTTAGAATTGATAGAGTGAATATGTTTCAATTTCTTCAATTAACACTCTATCATTGTTGAAAAAAAGAAGTCAATCATTTTGTGATTTTTTCTTCTTTTTTGTGAAGTTCACAAAATCGGTGCTCTTTAACATGGTTATAAATTAAAGATGCAATTACTTCTGCGTCTTCTTTCATGTCTTCCTGCAGCCAGTGCATAAAGATATTGTATAAGGCGCCGGAATAGTAGTACAGCTCATATCTTTCCAAAGAAGAAGTATTTTGTGTCTGTGTAACTTCCAACATATATAAATCCAATCCATAGAGGAGAATTTGAGAGCGGTTTGCCTTTGTAATGCAAAGAACATAGTCTTTATACTTCTGGAGATATTTCATACTGCTGAGAATGTGTTCATAAGTTTGAAAATTGGAAGAAAAGGCAGGATCTTTTAAGTCTTCCACATATTCTTTTAAAATTCGATACATATAGTCCAGCAGAATATCATCCTTTGATTTATAGTGACGATAGTAGGACATACGGGAAACTCCAGCGCGTTTTGTAATATCGGTAATGGTAATATCGTTATAATTTTTTATATGCATAAGCTGAAGTAATGCTTCCATTATACAGTTTTTGGTGAATTCTTTTGTTTCCATGAAACAAAAACCTCCTTTTTGTCACAGTTGGGCTTTCAGATATTGTTTTAAAGAATACATAATGTTACAATTGTCACATTTAATGAAATAATATCAGAATAAAATAGGAAAAGCAAGAAAGGCTGGGAGAAAATGAAATTTGGAATTGTTACAGACAGCTCCTGTGATTTACCGGAGAGCTATACAATGAAAGAAGACGTTACGGTAGTATCTTTTTATGTTTCTTTTGACGGAGAAAATTATTTAAAAGAGGGGAAAGAAGCAGGGATTACAGAATTTTACCAGAAGATGGCAGATAATCCTGATTGCTATCCCAAAACATCTATGCCCTCTGTACAGGATTATATAGATGCATTTCTTCCTCTGGTGAAACAAGGGTTGCCGGTTCTCTGTATATGCCTTACCAAGAATTTCAGTGGTTCTATGCAGGCGGCAGTTAGTGCAAAAGAAGAAGTTGAAGAGGAATTTCCACAGGCTAAAATAGAAGTGGTAAATTCTCAGCTTGTTACAGCACTGCAGGGACTTTTTGTTAAAGAAGCAGTGAAACTGAGAAATCAGGATGTGGATTTGGAGACAGCAGTGGAAGCTTTGAAAAAAATCAGACACACAGGACAAATCTTTTTCACCACAAAGGACTTGAAATATTTGGAACATGGGGGAAGAATAGGAAAAGCAGCCTGTCTTGCAGGAAGTATGCTGAATATCAAACCAATTCTCCGTTTCTGTGATGCAGAGCTGGGGTCTACAGAGCTTTGTAGAGGGAGAAAAAAATCTCTCCATAAAATTATTGAAAAGTTTGTAGATTATGTAGAAAAAGAAAAAATAGATTTGAATGAATACACCCTTGTTACAGGAGTGGGATTAATGGTACCTGAGTTTGAAACCTTTCAGGAAGACTTGAGAAAAAGTTTAAAAGAGAAAGGATACCATGTTGAAACATGGGAAACAATGCAAATCGGAGCAACAATTGGTGTACACACAGGTCCTTATCCTATGGGACTGGGAATTTTGAAAAAATGTGAAATCTAAAGAAGAAATCGGAGTTGTCGCTTTAAATATTCGGGATATACACTTAATACGACAACTCCTTTTTAAAAATTATGGTCTTCGATAGCGATTAAAACAGGAAAAGATTTCCTGAATACGTGGCACTGCCATGCCACAGGGGATATAGGCATTGCTGAAAAAGTTAGAAAAACCGTTTTTTTCCATGTTGTTTTGTAAAATAGATATAATTTCAGAAACTGTACGTTTTCCGTCAATCAGATATTCTTGTGCATATCTTAATAGTTCTCCTAAAGCAGCCGTCTGCTCTTTATCTGCAATCTGTTCGACATATCTTAAATCAATCGTATCTTTTCCTATTGAAAAGCTGTCTTTTCCATGACATTTCATTTTAAAATCTTTATAAGTAGATTTTTTTGTGCTGCTCATAATGCGATTGGAGACAGGCATATAAAATTCAGGAACAGATGAGGGAGGCAGCGGATAGTCAGAACAAAGTTTTTTGACTTTTTCTGTGATATCCAGAGCTTGATAATGATCCATTTGAATAATCGTATCTGCAATATGGAAGAAAGCACCTGAACTGCCGGCTACCAATACAGTAGAAATACCTGCTTTTGAAAACAACTGCGGAGCACGTTCTAAAAATGGAGTGATAGGTTCTTCATCACGGCTGATTACCTGCTGCATGAAAGCATCACGTACCATGAAGTTTGTAGCGGAAGTATCTTCATCCAGTAGAAACAGGGTGCTTCCGGCTTCCATACCTTCTACAATTTCTGCTGCCTGAGAAGTGCTGCCGCTGGCATCCAAAGTGGAAAAACAATGGGTATCTTTTTTGTTCGGCAAATCATTGATAAACAGTGATATGTCTACATCTTTTATAAAACGTCCATCCTCTGCACGAAGTTTCATGGCGGAAGCATCTGTAAGAACAAATTCTCTGCCATCTCCGGAGATATGATTGTATACACCGGTTTCAAGGGCTGTTAAAAGAGTAGATTTTCCATGGTAACCGCCCCCTGCGATTAAAGTAATACCTTGGGGGATTGCCATTCCTTTTAGAGTGCCTCTGTGAGGAAGGCGAAATTCCATTTCTAAAGAAACAGGAGATTGAAATGGAACAGCATCTTTCATTGGTTTTTGAGAAATACCGCTTTCTCTTGGAAGAATGGAGTTATTTGCAACAAAGGCAACAAGATGGTGTTTTTTTAATTCTTGTCTCAAAAATTCCTGGTCTTCGGCAAGGAAGACGACATTTTCAATGGTTTTATGAGAAAGGTTTTTATAAAGCAGTGACTTTTCTACACAAGAAGGAAGAAAGTCAAAGAGAATTTTTTCTAATTCAAAAGCATTGATAGTTCTTCCGTTGGCAGGAAATCCTACGGTAAAACGGACAGTAACAAAATCAGAATTCATTTCACAAGCTGTGCGTTCTAAAATTTCCTGTCCACAGATTGTAGTAGAAATAGAGCCGCTTTTTCCGGAACCTTTTGCTTTAAAATTATAAATGGAGAGCTGCTGAGAGAATTTTCGTAAAAGATAATCCTGTACGGCAATGCGTACAGCTCGTGTAGAAATACAGAATTCGGGGAATCCGGCAATCTTTGCAGGAACTTGAATACTTAAATGTGAAGGAGAGGCAAAGGGATCTCCCTGTACATGGTCTATAGAAAGAAGAAAATGATTGAATTTGTAAATGCCTTTCAAACTTTTGTAGGCAGGGTAACTTTTTCGGTCTATGGAAGAAAGTTGTTGTTTAAGTTCTTGTGAAGTAAACATATTAAAATCCTTTCATTGAAAATAAAACTATATTTTGATACAAAAAAACCCTTATATCCGAAGATATAAGGGTTTTACGTGCGTTAGAGGATTCGAACCCCCGACCTTTTGGTCCGTAGCCAAACGCTCTATCCAGCTGAGCTAAACGCACATTTGTTAGCTGACTGCCTCAGCAACAAAATTGATTATAGGGCATAAATATGAAAATGTCAATACTTTTTTTGAAAAAAATTTTAGAAATTTTAAAGAGATAATGATTTTGCATGAAATATGCTGGAAGAAATACGAAATACATGATAAGATAAGAAAAGATAAGGGGGATAAAATTTTAAATTTTTACATAAAGGGGAGAATATACATGGAGAATGAAATTACTTTTAAAACTTCAGTAGGAGGTTACAAACGGGATCAGGTTATTGAATATGTAGAAAATATGAATGAGCAGATGTTCTGTTTAAAAAAGGCAAGCGAAGAAGCTGCTGCCAATTATGAAGCAAAGATTAAAGAGCTGGAAGAACTTATAGAAGAAAAAGAAGCAAAAATTGAGGAATATGATACAGAAAATGCCAAATTAAAAGAAGATTTGGAAAAGCTGGAAGGGCAGTATAAAGAAGTACATTCTGATACAGTAAGGTTGGAAGCAGAAAAGAGAATTTTGAGAGAAAAGCTGGGTAAAGAAGTTTTGAAACTTCGTGCAGAAAATCAGGAACTAAAAGAAAAACTGCAGGAAGCAGAACGAAATATCGGATCAGAGGCAGACTATGAAGGCGTTAGAAATGCTGTTTCAGAAGTACAGTATAAAATTGCAGAGTATGTAAATACCATTAATAAAACACAGCAGAGCCTTGCAGATACCTATCAGAAGATGAATGAAATTAAGAAAAAAGTAGCAGAGCAGATGAAGAATAATAAAAAATAAAAAACCTATTTGTAATAGAGCACAAAAGAACAACAGCTATTGATGAGATTATTGATAGCTGTTGTTCTTTTGTCTAAATCTCTTTTTTATGTTTTTCTGCCATGCTTTGTGTATGTTGTTTAATTGCAAGAAAGCTTTCTGTACTGATGACATGTTCCATACGACAGGCATCTTCAGAAGCTGTTTCAGGAGCTACGCCCAGTTTTATCAGCCATGTACTTAAAAGCTCGTGGCGCTCATATATTTTTTCTGCAATAGCAAGCCCGGACTCGGTTAGGGTGATATAGCCTTCCTGATTAACATTTATGTATCCGTTTAGTCGGAGATTTTTCATGGCAACGCTGACACTTGGTTTGGAAAAGGATAATTCATTTGCGATATCAATAGAACGAACCTGAGGCTTACGTTTACTGATAACGAGAATGGTTTCCAAATAGTTTTCGGCAGATTCCTGTATTTTCATGCAGCGACTCCTTCCTTCAAAAATATACTGATATTAGGATATCATATTTTACTAAGAAGTTCAAATAGATAAGAACTCAGAGTTTATTTATGTTTACATTCCTGATATTTTGTACTAGAATAAAACACATAATATTTGACGGAGGAAAGTAAATGGGAACAGTAATCATACCGAAAGACTATCATTCATGCTTATCTAGATACGAAACACAGGAAGCAATTGGGGCAATTAAAAATCTTATGCAGAAAAAGCTGTGTATGGCATTAAAATTGAAAAGGGTAACAGCACCTTTATTTGTTGATCCGGCTATGGGGTTAAATGATGACTTAAATGGTGTTGAGCGTCCGGTAAATTTTGATATTCCTGACGCAGGAACTACAGCGCAGGTTGTTCATTCTCTGGCAAAATGGAAACGTATGGCGCTTTATCATTATGATTTTCATGTGGGAAAAGGGCTTTTAACTGATATGAACGCAATTCGTAGAGATGAAGAACTGGATAATCTTCATTCTATTTATGTTGACCAGTGGGACTGGGAAAAAATCATTACAAGAGAAGACCGTACTTTAGATTATTTAAAAAATACAGTTCAGCGTATTGTAGGTACAATTTGTAATGCATTGGATGAAATTAAATATCAATATGAAAATTTGAATACAGAGCTTTGCCGAGATGTGGCATTTATAACTTCTCAGGAATTAGAAGATTTATATCCGTCTCTGACACCGAAGGAAAGGGAGCAGGCATATACAAAAGAGCATAAAACAGTATGTATTATGCAGATTGGCGATGTTCTGGCATCAGGAGAAAAGCATGACGGCAGGGCTCCGGATTATGATGACTGGAAGTTAAATTGTGACATCTTATTCTGGCATGAACCTCTTCAGTGTGCTTTGGAAATTTCTTCCATGGGTATTCGTGTAGATGAAAAATCTTTGGATGAACAATTAAAGAAAGCAGGCTGTGATGAGAGAAGAAATCTTCCATTCCATAAGATGCTTTTAAATGGGGAATTACCTCTTACTATAGGCGGTGGTATCGGTCAATCCAGAATTTGTATGCTGTTTTTGGGAAAAGTACATGTAGGTGAGGTTCAGGCATCTATTTGGGATGAAGAAACTTTAACTGCCTGTAAAAAAGCAGGAATAGAGATTTTATAGAGGAGAATAAGATGGAACAGAAGACAAAGAAGTGGCTTGTTGCAGGCATTCTTACTGTTGCTGTGGCCATTGGTGTAGGAACCTGTTATAGTAACACCTCTGATAAAAGTGACAAGGAAAAGAAAGAGGCTGTTAAAGATGAAGATAATAAAAATGTAAAGGAAGCCAAAGGAATATCCCAGGATGAAATGCCTTATTATCCTTTAACAATAAAAACAAAAGGACCGGACGGCAAGGAATATGAAACTGTTTATGAAAAACAGCCGGAAAAGGTAGTGGCAGTCTATCAGGGAAATGTGGAAACGATGTTAGCCCTTGGATTGGAAGATAAAATTGCAGCGGTAGCAGGGATAGAACAACCGGTTTTAGAAGAATATCAGGAGTCCTTTAGCAAATTGAAAAATCTGGAGGAATTTACGCCTTCCAAAGAAACTATTACTGCAGAAGAACCGGATATGATTTTTTCATGGGTTTCTTATTTTGAGGAAAGTACGCTGGGAGAACCACAGGAATGGCTGGACCAGAATGTGAATGTATATATCAATACGAATACCGCGTCTGAAAAAGATACTTTGGAAAATGAATATAAAGACATTAAAAATATAGGGAAAATCTTTCAAGTAGAAGAGAAAGCAGAGAAACTGGTAAAATCTATGAAAGATAAGATAAAAAAAATCCGGAAAAAAGTTGAGAAAATGGAAACAAAGCCCTCTGTTTTGATTTTGGAAAAGGGAACAGATGGGTTTATCAATTACGGTGCGAACAGCCTTGCCGGAGATATGGTAAATCAGATTGGCGGGACGCTTGCACAAGAGGAAAGTAGAGTGCTGACAGCAGAGGAAGTTGCTGAAGCAAATCCGGATGTATTGTTTATTACCTATACTCCATATTTGGATGATGATGAAGAACTGATAAAAGAAGAAAAAATGGATTTATTTTTACAGGATGATACATTTGCAGAAATGAAGGTAGTGAAAAGCAATAGAGTGATACCTGTTATGTTAAATGAAATCTTTGCCAGCGGTGTTCGCACAGCAGATGGTGTGGAAACTCTTGCCGAGGGGATTTTGTATAATGATTTGTCTATTTGACAGTTGTAATTTTACGTCAAACAGGAGGGGACTGCCTCACTAATTATTTAGTGA
>CAJKQE010000056.1 GCA_905201915.1 uncultured Lachnospiraceae bacterium | reverse complement strand
AGGCTGGGTATCTGTAGGAGGACATTGGTATTATCTGAACACAGACGGAGCAATGAAAACAGGCTGGGTACTTGTAGAAGGACATTGGTACTATCTGAATGAAGACGGTGTTATGGAAACAGGCTGGTTACAGGTAGGAAATACTTGGTATCATCTGGATAACAGCGGCGTTATGGAAACAGGCTGGGTATCTGTAGGAGGACATTGGTATTATCTGAATACAGATGGTTCTATGGAAACCGGTTGGGTACAGGTAGGTTCTGATTGGTATTATATGAATACAGACGGAACAATGGCAACCAGTAAATGGATTGACGGCTACTATGTAGATGCATCTGGAAAGATGGCATAAAGCATAGGAAAAGGAAATTTAAAAGATATTAAATTTTAACTGAGAGGAGCTGTTGCTTCAACGATGAAAAATCGTGAAGTGGCAGCTTCTCTGTTTTACAGGATTTTTTCACTTCTGAAACGCTTTGTTCTTGTGTTAAAAGAAGGAAAGTGTTACAATAAGACTTAGTAATGTTAAAATTAGATAGTTTTAGGAGTATATCATAATGAATCTGATTGAAAAGGTGTTTGGAACACATAGTGAAAGAGAATTAAAACGTATTACTTCCCTTGTAGATAAAATCGAGGAATTACGTCCTTCTATGCAGGCATTAAGCGATGAAGAACTGCGAGGAAAGACGAAAGAGTATAAAGACAGACTTCAGGAGGGAGCAACTTTAGATGATCTTCTTCCTGAGGCATTTGCTACAGTACGAGAAGCTGCAAAACGTGTACTTGGCATGGAACATTACCGTGTACAGTTAATTGGTGGTATTATTCTTCATCAGGGGCGTATTGCGGAAATGAGAACCGGTGAAGGTAAAACTTTAGTATCTACACTTCCGGCATACTTAAATGCGTTGGAAGGAAAAGGTGTTCATGTAGTAACTGTCAATGACTATCTGGCTCACCGTGATGCTGAATGGATGGGAAAGGTTCATGAGTTTTTAGGTCTTACTGTGGGTGTCGTATTAAACGACATGAAAAACGATGAAAGACGTGAGCAGTATGCCTGCGATATTACTTATGTAACAAATAATGAGCTGGGATTTGACTATCTTCGTGATAACATGGTTATTTATAAAGAACAGCTTGTTCAGAGAGATTTGCACTACGCTATTATCGATGAGGTTGACTCTGTATTGATTGATGAGGCACGTACACCTCTGATTATTTCAGGACAGAGCGGAAAATCTACAAAGCTTTATGAAGTGTGTGACATTCTGGCAAAACAGTTAGAACGTGGCGAAGCCAGCGGTGAAGTTACAAAAATGACTGCAATCATGGGCGAGGAAATCACAGAAACAGGAGATTTCATTGTCAATGAAAAAGATAAAATCGTAAATCTTACTGAGCAGGGTGTGAAAAAAGTAGAGAAGTTCTTTAGTATTGAAAACTTGGCTGATCCTGAAAATTTGGAAATCCAGCATAACATTATTCTTGCTCTTCGTGCTCACAATCTGATGTTCAGAGATCAGGATTATGTAGTAAAAGATGATGAGGTTTTAATCGTAGATGAATTTACCGGACGTATTATGCCGGGACGCCGTTATTCTGACGGTCTTCATCAGGCTATTGAAGCGAAAGAGCACGTAAAAGTAAGACGTGAAAGTAAAACTCTTGCAACGATTACTTTCCAGAACTTCTTTAATAAATATAAGAAGAAATCAGGTATGACAGGTACTGCCCTTACAGAAGAGCAGGAATTCAGAGATATTTACGGCATGGACGTTATTGAAATCCCTACCAACAGACCGGTAGCACGTATTGATAAAGAAGACGTGGTATATATGACAAAGAAGGAAAAGTTCCGTGCAGTAGTGGAAGCAGTAAAAGAGGCTCATGAGAAACAGCAGCCTGTATTGGTAGGTACAATTACTATTGAAACATCTGAGCTTTTAAGCCGTATGCTTACAAGAGAAGGAATTAAACATCAGGTATTGAATGCGAAATTCCATGAAAAAGAAGCGGAAATCGTAGCACATGCCGGTGAAGCCGGAAACGTAACCATTGCTACAAACATGGCAGGTCGTGGTACGGATATTAAATTGGATGATATTTCAAAGGAAGCAGGCGGTCTGAAAATTATCGGTACAGAACGTCATGAATCACGCCGTATTGATAATCAGTTAAGAGGTCGTTCAGGACGTCAGGGTGATCCGGGTGAATCTTGCTTCTATATTTCTCTGGAAGATGATTTAATGCGTCTGTTCGGTTCTGAAAAACTGATGAATGTGTTTAAATCTTTAGGTGTTGCAGAAAATGAACAGATTGAGCATAAAATGCTTACCAGCGCCATTGAAAAGGCACAGAGAAAGATTGAAGGAAATAACTACGGTATTCGTAAGAACCTTCTGGAATATGACCAGGTAAATAATGAACAAAGAGAAATCATCTATAAAGAAAGACGTATGGTATTGGATGGCGCTAATATGCGTGATTCTATTTATAAGATGATTACAGATACAGTAGAGCATGCAGTAGATATGTGCTTTTCTGATGATGTGGATCAGGAAGAATGGGATTTGAATGAATTTAATTCCGTACTTCTTCCAACCATTCCGCTGAAACCTTTAACTTTAGAAAAAGTAAAAGGTGTAAAGAAAAATCAGTTAAAACAGGAATTAAAAGAAGAAGCTGTAAAACTTTACGAAGAAAAAGAAGCAGAATTTCCGGAAGCAGAACAGCTGCGTGAATTAGAGCGTGTTATCCTTTTGAAGGTTATTGATCAGAAATGGATGGATCATATTGATGATATGGATCAGCTCCGTCAGGGAATCGGACTTCAGGCTTATGGACAGAAAGATCCAAAAGTAGAATATAAAATGCAGGCTTATGAAATGTTTGATGGAATGATTGCAGCAATTCAGGAGACAACAGTAAGATTGCTGTATCATGTACGCCTTGAGCAAAAAGTAGAGCGTGAGCAGGTTGCTCAGGTAACAGGAACAAATAAGGATGATTCCGGCCCGAAAAAACCGGTACAGAGAGTAGAAAAGAAAGTCTACCCAAATGATCCTTGTCCATGCGGCAGCGGTAAGAAATATAAACAGTGCTGCGGTAGAAAATCAATCTGATAAGTCAGTGATACAGACTGCTGTGGGCAAATAGTTCCACGGCAGTCTTTGTATTATTGCATAGGAAATAGCATCCTATGCAATAAAGGAGGTATAAGGCTATGGGACAGAAGGTGGATTTTACCATGGAAAGAGAAGGGCTTGTAAAAGAAGGAGATAAAGTAGAATTAAAGGAAGATCAGGCGCTTACCATGTCTGGGATGATGTATTATTATACAATTAAACCCGCAGTGGCAATGTCCAGTAATTTGAAGAAACCTTTGAAAGCACTGACAGGAACAGTGGTGAAAGTAGAACCACAGGTAAGTATTTATATGGTTACGGTAGAAATTGATGAGGAATAGGAGGAATATGTTTTGGTAGAATTGGATCAGTTTAAATATACGTTAAATGGTTATACAGAACCTTTAAAAGAGGTGAGAGATTCTCTGGATTTAGAGAACAAGGAAAAGAGAGTAGAAGAGCTGGAAAGAGAAATGGAAGCTCCGGGTTTTTGGGATAATGCTGAACGTTCTCAGAAGATGATGAAGGAACTCAGCGCCTTAAAAGGCGATATGGAAATTTATCATAAGCTGCAGAACCAGAAGGAAGAAATTGAGCTGATGATTGAAATGGGATATGAGGAAAATGATCCTTCTGTTATCCCTGATATTCAGGAAATGTTAGATGAATTTATACAGGATTTTGAGCATATTCGTATTAAGACATTATTATCCGGAGAATATGACAAGGATAATGCCATTGTTACTCTTCATGCTGGTGCTGGCGGAACAGAGTCCTGTGACTGGGCAAGTATGTTGTACCGTATGTATTTGCGCTGGGCAGATCGACAGGGATTTACCACAGAAGTACTGGATTATCTGGATGGAGATGAGGCAGGAATTAAATCTGTTACCTTTCAGGTAAATGGTGAAAATGCCTATGGTTATTTAAAGTCAGAAAAAGGTGTTCACCGTCTTGTTAGAATTTCACCTTTTAATGCAGCAGGAAAGCGTCAGACATCCTTTGTTTCCTGTGATGTTATGCCGGATATTGAGGAAGATGTGGACGTAGAAATTAATCCGGATGATTTGAAAATTGATACTTATCGTTCCAGTGGTGCCGGTGGTCAGCATATCAATAAAACATCTTCCGCAGTACGTATTACACATCTTCCTACCGGAATTGTGGTACAGTGTCAGAATGAACGTTCTCAGTTTCAGAATAAGGATAAGGCAATGCAGATGTTAAAAGCAAAGCTGTATCTTTTAAAACAGCAGGAAAATGAGAAAAAACTTTCTGGTATTCAGGGAGAATTAACAGAAATCGGATGGGGAAATCAAATTCGTTCTTACGTTATGCAGCCATACACTATGGTAAAAGATCATCGAACAAACGAAGAGTCAGGAAATGTAGATGCAGTGATGAATGGAAATATTGACAATTTTATTAATGCCTACTTGAAGTGGATTGCTCTTGGGAAAACAGAAAAATAGTTGCTTGCTGCTTAAAAATATGATAATATCTTTTGAAGACGCACAAATGTATTTATGAAAAGAACAAGGGAAAAAGATGAAAGATAGCAGAAGATATTTTGTAGTAACAGAAAAAGCCGTACCGGATGTGCTGTTAAAGGTGGTAGAAGCAAAAAGACTTTTGGACGTTCAGCAATATGATACGGTTCAGGAAGCAGTAGAAGCAGTGGGAATTAGCAGAAGTTCCTTTTACAAGTATAAGGACGATATTTTCCCCTTTAAAGAGAAGACAAAGGGACAGAATATTACTTTTATTATTCAGATGGATGATGAGCCGGGACTTTTGTCAGCAGTGCTTCGGACAATCGCACAATTTCATGGAAATATTCTGACCATACATCAGAGTATTCCAATGAATGGAATTGCCAGTCTTACTTTGAGTGTTGCAATTTCTGCGGTGGAGGGAGACGCTGCAGCTATGATGGATAATATTGAGCACATTAATGGAGTGCATTACCTGAAAATTTTAGGTAGAGAATAAGGAGTGAGGGTATGAAATATGTTGTGGTGTTAGGTGATGGAATGGCGGATGAGCCGTTAGAAGTACTTGGGGGACAGACACCTTTGGCTTATGCAAAAACACCTGTAATGGATTTGTTAGCAAAAACAGGCGAGATAGGAATGGCAAGAACCGTACCAAAAGGAATGAGTCCGGGAAGTGATACTGCTAATTTATCTATTATGGGATATAACCCAGAGATTTATTATTCCGGTCGTTCTCCGTTGGAAGCATTGAATATCGGAGTCAGTATGGAAGAGGGGGATGTGGCAATCCGTGCCAACCTTGTAACTCTTTCAGAGGAGGAAGACAATTATGAGGAAAGACATCTTTTAGACCACAGTGCAGATGAAATCAGCACAGAGGAAGCTTCTGCTTTGCTGGAGGCAGTAAAAGAAGGACTGGAAAATCAGGAGTTTCAGTTTTATGCTGGAACCAGTTATCGTCATTGTCTGATTTGGAAACATGGAAATGTTGTACCACTGACACCTCCTCATGATATCAGAGAACGGGAAATTAAGAATTATCTGCCTGATGAGGAGCTTTTGCTTGCTATGCAAAAGGAGAGTTATAAAATATTAGAGAATCATCCTATCAATCAAAAGAGGAGAGAAAAGGGATTAAATCCGGCGAACAGTCTTTGGTTCTGGGGAGCCGGAACTAAACCGTCACTGTCTTCTTTTGAAGGGAAATTCCACAAAAAAGGTGTTATGATATCAGCAGTAGATTTGTTAAAAGGTATTGCTGTAGGTACAGGAATGAAAAATATTTCTGTGGAAGGGGCAAACGGAGGACTTCATACAAATTATGAGGGAAAGGCTCAGGCTGCCCTTGATGCACTTTTAAAAGAGGGATATGATTTTGCTTATATTCATGTAGAAGCACCGGATGAAATGGGACATCAGGGAAGTGTGGAAAAGAAGATACAGGCGATTGAATATCTGGATGAAAGAGTAATTAAGCTTGTAAAAGACGGGCTGGATCAATCGGGTGAGGATTACCGTCTTTTGGTTTTACCGGATCATCCAACACCCATAAAGGTGAAAACACATACAGCAAATCCTGTTCCTTATCTGTTGTATGACAGTCGGAAAACAGAGGAAAAAGGCAGCTGTTATAATGAAGAAGCAGGAGCTTCCTTAGAACCGGTAAAAGGGCATGAGCTTTTGAATATTTTATTTGAATATTGATATTTTCAGTGAAAATAAAAAGCTGATACAGTAAACGGCAAAGCGAAAAGATAAATGTTTTCAATTTGCGTTTTCTGTATCAGCTTTTTGCTTTTTTCTTAATTAAAAATTAGACTCATTTCCATTTGGATTTTGTTCCATTGTCATTTCTGAAATTTCATTGGTTGGTGTATTGTCCGGTGTGTTTAATTCACCGATAATATCACGATAAAAGTTTGTCATAGTCATATCCATATATGGAATGAGCCATATAAGTCCGATGTAGCAAGTAAACACAGAAAGAAATGCCAGAGGGAGAAAGCTAAGGGTAATATAAAGGGAACGCCCCTTATTTCCTTTCATCAGGCGAATACTTTCTTTCATGGAGTCTATAGCGCCCATTTCAGGGTTATCTAATAAAAGGTAAATACTAAGCCCCAGGAATAAATCAATAATTACAGAGATTATGAGATCAAACAAAGAGAAAAATACGATAAAAGAAACCGGAATGTTACTGTTCATTGACATGAACATAACAGGTAAACTTGTGATAAAACTAATAACTGTAATTACTAATCCTACAATTAAGAAGCGGTCCGCATTATGATGAAAAACATATAACATATCTTTCATAGAGTAAGATTGTTTTCTGCTGATATTTAAAGTCATTTTTGTAATTCCTGCAGAAAAAAGTGATATAAAAAGGGATACGGCATAAGTTAAAAACTCGCTGGTTATTGTGCCTGTGGTAGTAGTTGTATTAGTAAAAAAAGTGATAAAAAACATAATTGGGAAACTAATAGCAAATAGAAGCAGATTAGCTGCAATAGGAAGTCCCCAGTTTCCATCCAGTGCGCTTCTTGAAATGGCTTTTAATTGTGAAGATGTATGCTTCATAAAATAACCTCCTGTCGTAGGGAAAATATGTGGTATAATGTTTGCACGATGTGCAAACCAAGCTGATATAATCAGCTTGCCGCCACAAGGTGTCGGATTATAACGGCAAGCCACGACTTGTCGAGCAAATACCCTTCGGGTGCTTTCTCGTCTGCGTACGTGGTATAATATATTTTTATTATAACATAGTAGATGGAGAATACAATAAAATTATGAAGAAAAGCAGAGATTTGAGACTGGAAAAGAATATCTATGAAGCAGGAGT
This sequence comes from uncultured Lachnospiraceae bacterium, assembly GCA_905201915.1. Lineage (GTDB taxonomy): Bacteria > Bacillota > Clostridia > Lachnospirales > Lachnospiraceae > Blautia. The sequence continues at coordinate 7,046 of CAJKQE010000056.1, read as the reverse complement.
TCTTTTATTATTTGCGAGTATTTTTTTATTAGTTATGAAAAGGTTTTTTCCTGTTGATTTTGCTTTACCTCCTTGTCTTTTTCACAAATGGACAGGGTATTATTGTCCCGGATGCGGAGGAACAAGAGCAGTAAAAGCTTTACTGAAAGGTGATGTGATAGGCTCTTTTTTCTATCATCCTGTGGTGATTTACGGAGCTGTTTTGTATAGCTGGTACATGATTTCCCATACCATTCAGTATTTATCAAAAGGCAGGCTGCGTATAAGTATGCCTTATACAGAAAAGTATTTATATGGGGCGGTTATCATTATTCTTGTACAGTGGATTTTCAAGAATGCAGTAAAAATAATATGGGGAATTGCCCTGATATAAATAGGCAAATTCCCCATGAAAATACGTAAAATAAAAGTTTATATAAAGCTGTCAATATTGTCTGTTTCAGGCTGTTGGAAAAATTCAGGAGGAAGTTGAAATTCATCAAAATCCTCGTAATAATCAGGAGAATTTTCATAGTCCCAACTGTCCGTACCTGCATCACCTTCAAAACCGTTTAAATATTCATCTAAGAAATTGTATATTTCCTCATCACTGACATTTTCATCTGTAAGAATATGAAGATAATCTCTTAAAAATGAGCTTCCTTCCGGTGAGAGCAGAAATGCTGAGCAAAAAAAGATTAAAAATGCACTCATAATAGCTAAAGCACTGGCGGATAGCGCAAGACCTGTTTTTGCGGCACCGGAGCGGGCACGCTCACCTTTGGACAGGCTGGAAAAAAGAATTCCAAGACCTGATACAATAAAGAGTAAAGGTGGTGCACAGCAAAAAAATACAAGGGAAAGAATTCCCATAACTAAAGATGCTGTGGCAAATCCATTGTTTCCCTGATAAAGAGAGGGAGTGGAAGGGATTGGTTCTTGTGGTGGAACAGGCTGATAAGACTCTTCATTATTATATGGATTTTCCATAGGCTAGACCTCGTTTCTTTTGAATAATAATAAAGTCATTTTATCATGTATTATTTTTTCAGGCAATAAAAAAACATGAATTTTGGCACACTGCTGTAAGTAGAGGGAACAATAACAATTTCTTGACAAATTCCTTACAGATTGATAAGGTTGTAAGGTGATAATAGTTAAAAGAGAAAGGACAGTTATATGGACATTATACAGATTATAACTCAGGAGTTAAATGTAGAAAAATGGCAGGTAGAAGCTGCTGTTTCCTTAATAGATGAGGGAAATACAATCCCGTTTATTTCTCGTTACCGTAAAGAAGCAACAGGAGCTTTAAATGATGAACAGCTTCGTACATTGTTTGAACGTCTTACTTATCTGCGTAATCTGGAAGATAAGAAAAAACAGGTTCTTTCAAGTATTGAAGAACAGGGCAAATTAACAGAAGAATTAAAGAAACAGATTTTAGAAGCGCAGACATTGGTTGTGGTGGAAGATTTATATCGTCCATACAGACCAAAGAGAAGAACAAGAGCTACGATTGCAAAGGAAAAAGGCCTGGAAGGTCTGGCTAATATTGTGCTTCTTCAGATGACGGAAAAAAGTATTGAGGAAGAAGCGGAAGCTTTTGTTTCTGAAGAAAAAGAAGTAAAAAATGTAAAAGAAGCGATTGCCGGAGCTATGGATATTGTAGCAGAAAGTATTTCTGATGAAGCAGATTATCGTATTCGTATCCGTGAAATGACAATGAAACAGGGAATGCTTGTTTCTGTTGCAAAGAAGCCGGAAGAAACAACTGTTTATGAGATGTATTATGACCATGAGGAACCGGTATCAAAGGTGGCAGGTCACAGAGTTTTAGCCATTAACCGAGGAGAAAAGGAAAAAATCCTTACGGTGAAAATTTCTGCACCGGAAGAAGACATTCTCCGTTATCTGGAAAAACAGGTAATTACAAAAGAAAATGAAAATACTACACCTGTTTTAAAAGCAGCAGTGGAAGACAGTTACAGACGTCTGATTGCGCCGGCGATTGAAAGAGAAATCAGAAATGATTTAACAGAAAAGGCAGAAGACGGAGCAATTAAAGTCTTTAAGAAAAATCTGGAACAGCTTTTAATGCAGCCTCCAATCGTAGGGCAGGTCGTATTGGGCTGGGACCCTGCTTTTCGTACAGGCTGTAAGTTGGCGGTAGTAGATGTCACAGGTAAGGTGCTGGATACCACAGTTATTTACCCGACTGCGCCTACCACACCGGCAAAAATTGCAGCGGCAAAAGAAACCTTAAAAGAAATGATTGAAAAGTATAATATTACTCTGTTTTCCGTAGGGAACGGAACTGCCAGCAGAGAGTCTGAGCAGGTAATTGTTGAGCTTTTAAAAGAAATTCCACAGAAGGTTCAGTATGTAATTACAAATGAAGCAGGAGCTTCTGTATACTCTGCAAGTAAGCTGGCAACAGAAGAATTCCCGAATTTTGACGTGGGACAGAGAAGTGCGGCATCTATCGCAAGAAGACTTCAGGACCCATTGGCAGAGTTGGTTAAAATCGATCCGAAATCTATCGGAGTTGGGCAGTATCAGCATGATATGAACCAGAAAAAACTGGGCGAAGCCCTTTCTGGAGTAGTGGAAGACTGTGTAAATAAAGTCGGTGTAGACTTAAATACAGCATCTGTTTCTCTGTTGGAATATGTTTCCGGTATCAGCAAAGCGATTGCGAAAAATATCGTTGTATATAGAGAAGAAAACGGTGAGTTTAAAAATAGAAAAGAGCTTTTAAAAGTTGCAAAATTAGGGCCAAAAGCCTTTGAACAGTGTGCAGGTTTCCTGCGTATCCGCGGGGGCAAAAATCCTCTGGATGCTACCAGTGTTCATCCAGAAAGCTATCCGGCAGCAGAGAAATTTCTGGAAAGTATGGGAATGAAACCAGAAGATATTTTTAATGGGCAGCAGGTATATTTTGTAAAAGACTATGCACAGCAGGCAGAAAAGCTGGGGGTTGGTGAAATGACATTAAGAGATATTGTCAAGGAGCTGACAAAACCAGGACGTGACCCACGTGAGGAAATGCCGAAGCCAATTCTTCGTACAGACGTTTTGGATATGAAGGATTTAAAAGAAGGAATGGTATTAAAAGGAACCGTTCGAAATGTAATTGATTTCGGAGCTTTTGTGGATATCGGTGTACATCAGGATGGACTTGTACATATTTCCCAGATGACAGAACGCTACATTAAACATCCTTTGGAAGCAGTAAGCGTAGGTGATGTAGTAGATGTTATGGTATTGGGTGTTGATATGAAGAAAAAGAGAATTTCCCTGACCATGAAGGGGATTAAATAAAGAAAGGAAGCGCTTAACATGAACGTTAATCAGGAACGAATTGCAAAATTGCAGGAAAAAATGCAGGCAGCAAACATGGATATGTATTTGGTGCCTACAGCAGATTTTCACCAGTCAGAGTATGTAGGAACTTATTTTAAGGTAAGAGCGTGGTTATCCGGATTTTCCGGTTCCGCAGGAACACTGCTTGTTACAAGAGATAATGCTTACCTGTGGACAGACGGAAGATATTTTATTCAGGCGGCAAAACAGCTGGAGGGTACAGGAGTAACTCTCATGAAAATGGGAGAGGAAGGAGTTCCTACAGTAGAAGAATTTATTAAAGAGAATTTACCAATGAATGGCTGTCTGGGATGTGACGGAAGAACGATTCATGTGGCAGAAGGCAAAGATTTTGAAACTCTGGTACAGGAAAAAGAAGGCAGATTTGAATATCAGGATGATTTGGCAGGAGCAATCTGGACAGACAGACCGGAAATGTCAAAAGAGCCTGTATATACTTTAGATGTAAAATATGCGGGAAAATCCAGAGAAGATAAAATTCAGGATGTAAGAGATGCCATGAAAGAAGCTGGGGCAAATGTGCATATTATCAGCAGTATGGATGATATTGTGTGGCTTTTGAATATTCGTGGAAATGATATTATTTATAATCCGGTAGTGATGTCTTATGTAATGGTAACTATGGAGCAGGTTCACTTTTATGTACAGGAAGAAGCGGTATCTGAACAGGTAAGAGCAGAATTAGAAAAAGCAGGTGTGGTGCTTCATGATTACTTTGCAATTTATGAGGACGTAAAAGCATTGGCAGATGACAGTAAAATTATGTTGGAAGATGCCTGCACCAACTATACTTTGTACAAAAATCTTCCGGAAAATGTAGAAGTTATTTTCCAGAGCAATCCTGCAGCAATTATGAAGGGCTGTAAAACTGAAACAGAGATGGAAAACATTCGAATTGCCCATATCAAAGATGCAAAGGCAATGTGCAGATTTATCTACTGGTTTAAAAATCATGTAAACAGCGGGGAAATTACTGAGTACAGTGCAGCAGAAAAGAGTTTGGAATTTAGAAAAGAAGATCCGGATTGTCTGGATTTAAGTTTTGAGACAATCTGTGCTTATGAAGCAAATGCAGCAATGTGCCATTATGCACCTACCGAAACAGAGTATGCAAAGGTAGAGCCAAAGGGATTTTTCCTGATTGATTCCGGCGCTCAGTATTGGCAGGGAACAACAGATATCACAAGAACCATTGCGGCAGGAGAGCTGACACAGGAACAGAAAGAAAACTTTACTCTGGTGCTTCAGGGACATATTCGCCTTGCTATGGCAAAATTCCAGTATGGATGCAGCGGAGCTAATTTAGACGTATTGGCGAGAGGACCTCTCTGGGAAAGAGCAATGGATTTTAACCATGGAACAGGACATGGTGTGGGATATTTGTTGAATGTTCATGAAGGCCCTCAGAATATTAACTGGAGAATGCGTGCTAATGGAAGACGCGGAAATACAACACCTCTGGAAGAAGGTATGCTTACATCAGATGAACCGGGACTGTATTTAGAAGGAAAATATGGCATTCGTACAGAAAATCTTCTTCTTTGTAAAAAAGCAGAAAAGAATGGATATGGACAGTTCATGGAATTTGAAAACATGACATGGGTTCCTTATGAAAGAGAAGCAATTTTACCGGAAATGCTTACAAAGGCAGAACTTGTATGGCTGAACGAATATCATCAGAGGGTATATGAGATTGTGGGACCGATGCTTTCTGAAGAGGAACGTCAATGGTTGAAAGAGGCAACTGCTGAAATCAAGTAAAGGGAATGAATATGAAAAGCCATCAGGAAGATGCAGGGAGATTGATTAATATACTTTCTCATCAGTTAAAGCGGAAAATTACTCTTTCTTCAGAGAAGAGATGTGGACTTACCAATATGCAGAACAGAGTACTTCATTTTATTCTGCTTAGAGCATTAGAAGCTCCGGTATATCAAAAGGATATCGAGAAGGAATTTGATATTCGAAAATCAACGGCAACGGAAATTTTAAAGCTTATGGAGAAAAATGGTTTTATTTGCAGAGAATGTTCTAAAGAAGATGCCAGAATGAAGGAAATCATTCCCACAGAAAAATCATTGACGATACAAAAGGAAGTTGTGGAGAATATACGCAGTGTCGAGACTAAGCTAAGGGAGGGAATACCTTCTGAGGATTATCAGACCTGTATTGGCGTTTTGAAAAAGATGATAGAAAATTTGGTGTAACTATCAATTCGAGCTAATATGGCTGAATTGTTACGATTTGATGGATGAGTAGTAAGTTTCTGATGATTTTTATCAGGTTAAGAGGTATAATAGAAGTACGTTTAGATTTCAAATGTAAAAGGAGAGAATACCATGAAACAGGATATGATTGTAATTCTGGATTTGGGCAGCACTGAAAATACAGTGGTTGCCAGAGAAATCAGAGAGCTGGGAGTTTACAGTGAAATTCATCCACATGATATTACTGTGGAAGAACTTCAGGCGCTGGATAATGTAAAAGGTATTATTTTAAACGGTGGAGAAAACAGAGTTGTAGATGGAAAAGAAGTGGAAATAAGACCAGAGCTTTACACTTTAGGATACCCAATGATTTCTGTTGATTATCCGGCTTCAAAATGTGAAAAACAGTTTAAGGAGCTTCCAAATCAGGAAGAATTAAAACAATTTGTATTTGAAGAATGTAAGGCAGAAGCAAACTGGAATATGAAGAATTTTATCGAGGATCAGGTAGAACTTATCCGTAAACAGGTAGGGGATAAGAAGGTTTTACTGGCTTTATCCGGCGGTGTAGATTCTTCTGTTGTAGCAGCTATGTTAATTAAAGCCATTGGACAGCAGCTTGTATGTGTTCATGTAAATCATGGCTTAATGCGTAAAAATGAGTCTGAAAGCGTTGTGAAAATCTTTAGAGACGAGCTTCACGCAAATCTGATTTATGTAGATGCTACAGAAAGATTTTTAGGAAAACTGGAAAATGTAGCTGACCCAGAAGAAAAACGTAAAATTATCGGCGGTGAATTTATCCGTGTATTTGAAGAAGAAGCCAGAAAATTGGAAGGCATTGATTTCTTAGGACAGGGAACTATTTATCCTGATATTATTGAAAGTGGTACAAAAACAGCTAAATGTGTGAAGTCTCATCATAATGTAGGAGGTCTGCCGGAAGACTTACAGTTTGAATTGGTAGAACCTTTGAAACAGTTGTTTAAAGATGAAGTTCGCGCTTGCGGTATTGAACTGGGATTGCCTCATGATATGGTTTACCGTCAGCCGTTCCCAGGACCGGGACTTGGTGTAAGATGTCTTGGTGCAATTACAAGAGACAGATTGGAAGCTTTAAGAGAGTCTGATGCAATTTTAAGAGAAGAATTTGCAAAAGCAGGTTTGGATAAGAAAGTATGGCAGTATTTTACTGTAGTACCGGATTTTAAAGCTGTTGGTGTAAGAGATAATGCAAGAAGCATGGGATATATGGTGGTAATTCGTGCTGTTAATACCATTGATGCCATGACTGCAAGTATTGAAAGAATTGATTATGATATTCTGGAAAAAATTTGCGCTAGAATTACGGCGGAAGTTCCAAGTGTCAGCAGAGTATGCTATGAAATTACTCCGAAGCCGGTGGCTACGATAGAATTCGAATAAATCGAGTTGCTTAAAAAAGCCAGTGTTTATGCGGGTTTCAGCGATTTC
>CAJKQE010000055.1 GCA_905201915.1 uncultured Lachnospiraceae bacterium | reverse complement strand
ACTTATAATAGCTGTCACATCCATGTTCACTGATAAATTCTAAGCTGTACGGACTGGTATTGAGCTCTGTCACAAAGATAACCATTTCCTGTCCGTCTGCAAAAGCTGCTTCCAGAAAGTCAAAAGTATTTTGAAGATTATAACGAAGAGTTGCAATATCTTTTTCTCGTTTTTCCTTTTCTTCCTGAAATCTTTCTTTTACAACATCAAAAATCACTTCTTTGCTTTCCCCTACAATATCCAGTGTATCTGCTGTATCCTTATAGTCTCTAAGACGTTCAAGAACTCTTAACCAAATATATTCCTCTTCTTTTGTAAGCTGTCCGGCAACTTTCTTCTCCTCCAGCTTCTGATTTTCTATATCCAGAATATCTCTCATAGAAACAGATGCTTTCCTATCATCAGAAAGTGCTTCTTTCCAATTTCTCAGCAGTTCAAACAACCTTTCCATATATGCTTCGCTGTCATGATAGTTTCGGAACTTTTCATTTAATTTTCCAATAAGAAGTCCTACTACACTAAAACGTTCATCAAAAGCTGCCACACGAAGTTTTTCTACTGCAAAGCTTGCAAAAGTTCCATTAAGAACTGCATCAATCTGATAATCTGTCTGGTATTTTTCAAATAGTTCCAGATAATTTGCAAAGTCTTTGGTAATTTTCCAGTGCTGGATATACTGTATAATCACTTCTCTGTCTACGTTTTTTCCCAGTTTTTCATACACATATAAAAGCTCGGATAAATCCTCCCAGCCTCTGGCAGTGGCAAACATTCTGCCGTCCACACTGGTTTCCATGCGGTAAAAATTCTCCTTACGGATATCTAGATAAGAAATCACTGCCGGATGGATACCTGCTTCATAAGCATACTCTTTCCATACTTGGAAATTCTCCTGTACTTCTATCTTTTTTATTCTGTCTAAGGTTACCACATCAAATTCACGAACAGACTTATTGTATTCCGGAGGATTTCCTGCTGTTACAATCACCCAGCCCTTTGGCACCTGCTGATTTCCAAAGGTCTTGCACTGCAAAAATTGCAGCATGGCAGGGGCTAAGGTTTCTGATACACAGTTAATTTCATCGATGAATAAAATACCTTCCTCTATTCCTGTCTCCTTTATCTTATCATACACCGCAGAAATAATTTCGCTCATGGTGTATTCTGTTACCGAACGCTTTTCTCCCCCGTATTCTTTTTCTCGAATAAAGGGCAGTCCCATAGCGCTTTGCCTTGTATGATGGGTAATGGTATAGGACACCAGATTAATCTCACATTCTCTGGCAATCTGCTCCATAATCTGTGTTTTCCCGATACCCGGCGGTCCGATTAAAAGCACAGGTCTTTGTCTGACAGAAGGAATACAGTATTCTCCCCGTTCGTCCTTTAACAAATATGCTTCTATGGTATCTTTGATTTCCTGCTTTGCACGTTTAATATTCATATTCTGCTCCATCCTCCTGTATATAAATTTTCATTGCCCATGGCGGCACTTGCACTTCCTGATAATCTTTCTGCATCAAGATAAAAGCAGTATCATAAGGTGGCATTTTATCAGGAAAAATACCCTGTCCGTCTGTAAAATATAAAAGTCCTTTTAATCCCGTAAATTCCTTTTTCTCCTGCAATTTCTGAATATAGGAGAAAACCGGGCGAAAATCCGTACCACCCTGTCCTGCCAACTCCAGATTTTCCATGTAGTTTTCCAATTCTTCCTTTGAAGTGATTTTCTCATCTTTTTGAATTCTTTCGTCACACTGAAGAATGTGAATGTTAATCTTTCTGAAAAAGCTTTCTTCTTCCTTTAATATTCCGTAGGTTTCCTGCAAAAATCGTTTCACTGCCTCTCCGGAACAGGACATAGAGGTATCAATGGCAATGGCAAATTCTTCTATTTTCTTCACCTCTCTTGTCTCCTGAGGTTCAATTAAAGGCATATTTCCATAGACAGACAAACCATAACTATAAAATACATAGTCAAAGGCATCCGGATCTAAATGCGCTTCTTCCTTTACCACGGCAAATTTTTTTAAAAAATTTCTATAATCAAAAGTTTCCCTGTTTTCTACCTTAATCTGCTCTAAAAATCCCGGAGAACCTTCTGCCAAATCTTGTCCGAAGGTTTCCATCTCCGTCTCCATTTTATCACGAATATCTTCCCAATTTTCCTTTGGTCTTTCATTGGGAGGCTGGTTTTTGCCCCTTCTTTCCCAGAGTCCGTGATTGTCTGTGTGAAACTCTTTTTCCCACCTTTTTGCAGTTTCTAAGTCCGGCTTTTGCTCTGTCAGCTCCTGAAAAATCCCTTCTGCATGAAGCACATTTCTTCTCTTTTTTAACCACGCATATAAATTCTTTTTCTCTCTGCTCATGGGCCTTTTTACACAATGAAAAGGCAGTCCGTCTATGACAGACTCCACTGCAATATCACAGGCCGTATTCCAAAGGATATCCACGATTTCTCTGTCCAGATATTGACACGCACGTTTTTTTCGATGCTCTGTTTTCTTCCATAAATGCCCGAAAATACAGTGCAAAATCACGTGAAGATAAGCTCTGTTTACTTCTCTTCGACCTTCTCGATACAGCCCGCCCAGATAAGCCGGATGATAATAAAGTCCAATTCCGTCTGTTCCAATGGTATCTGTTCCTGCATCCATCTGATAGCGCAAGGTCGATAAAGCAACATCTAAAAACCGCAAATGAAGATACAGCTCATTTCTGGCTGATACTAAAATTTTTCGATTGATTTCTTCTATGCGTTTCTCTTTTTCATAACTCAAATCTTTTCTCCTTTCCTGCAAATTTCTTCCTTTTTTCTTCCATAAGATATCCCACAATATCCACTGCTTTTTTTCTGGAAGCTTCTTCTGTCATTTTTTCTAGAACTTCTCTGCTCCAGAAATTTTCCTTGCTGAAATAATCATACACTTCATGCCAATCGGGGCTGTCCAGATAAAAGCGTGCAGATTTTTCCAGATTTTTCCTCACATAATTTTCATAATTTTTCTCCGCTTCTTTGGCAAGCTGATAGGGATATAAAAGCCTGCCTACTGCCATGGGAATTAAAATTTCTTCTTTTTCATACACCAAAGCTGTGGAAAATAAACTGTCGTATCGCTTATAATCTACTTTCTTATCCGTAAAGCACTGGCGGTATTTATAACCACACCCATGAAAATGCGTTTCCAAAATTCTGGCAGGGGTATTTTCCACGCCTTCCTCATAATATTCGGGAAAAATCAGCTCTGCCCTTTCATCTGTATTGAGAAAAACAATGCTTACATACATCTCATGAAAGGTCTCGCTGACAACGTCTTTGATACAGGAAATACCGTCTTCTTTTAAAAACATGACTAAATTTCTAAGGGAGGAACAGCCTGTAAAAGAGCCTCCTCCGATTTCCTTTACATCGTCAAAAAGCTTTAAGGTCTTCAAGCTTCTGCATCCGTAGAAAGTATATTTTCCCAGAATTTCAATCCCCTGCGGTATCTCTATTTCTTCTATTTCCGTAAATTCTCTTTGCTCCTCTTTGCTTCGTCCCGCCTTCCACGGAGAATAGGCATAAGACGGCAAAGAGGATGCCAAAGCACCCTCTTTTCTACATTCTTCCAACTTTATGTACCTCCGAAAGCTTAGTCGCAGGCTGCTTTAAATTCTGTCCAGTTTTGATTATATGCTTCTTCTGCTTCTGTACTTACATTCTGAATAATTTCCCCTTTTGTTACAGAATCCGGAACAACCAAATCAGGATTAACCAGCTCATCTGCTGCTTTATTTGTACAATAATATCCTACAAAATCAAAGCATTTTGCAGCTACTTCCGGCTCTAAAATATAATCCAAAAATGCGTAAGCTTCTTCTGTATCCGGAGCATTTTTCGGAATGAAGAAGTTCATAATTCCAAATCCCAGCCCTTCTTTCGGATAAACTACTTTTAAGTCAGGATTTTCTGCCAAAGCTGCAATCACCTGTGAAGTATACAAAATACCTACAGAGGCTTCTCCATTTAACAGAGCATTTTGTGTGTTTGTATCCTGTATCATACGAATATTCGGTGCCAGTTCTTTTAATTTTTCTCCTGCTTCTTTGATAACAGCAGGGTCTTCTTCGTTCATACTTTTTCCCATAGTAAGAAGAACCATACCTTCCACTGCACGATAGCTGGCAATGGTTGCAATTTTATCTTCCAATGCTGAATTCCATAAATCTTCATAACCCTGAATTTCAAAATCCACCTGTTCCGGATCGTATACAATCAAAGGAATACCTGCTCCGTGTGGTATCGTATATTGATTTTCCGGATCATAAAACTGGCTCTGATACAGTGGATTGATATTGTTATAATTTTTCAATTTTTCTTTATCCAGTTCTTTTGCCAACCCATTATTTACAATCTGCTCAATAATATAATCGTCACCGATTACAAGGTCATAATCTTTTCCATCAGACTGTTGTACCTTCTCCAACATAGTTTCATTAGAGTCAAAGTTAGAACTAATAATCCGAATACCTGTTTCATCTTCAAAATCTGTTAGAACTTCCTGAGGAAACAAACCTTCCCAGGTATAGAGTACCAGCTCTTTATTATCCTCTTCTTTTTTTTCTCCACAGCCTGCCAACATACTTCCTGCTAAAGCTGTACATAAAATCATAGAAATTATTTTTTTCTTCATTTTTATATCTCACTTTCTAAATATTAATATTTCTTTTCTGCTCTTTTACTTAAAAATGAGGAAAGAAACAAAACTGCCGTAATTACAACTAAAATAATGGTACAAAGAGCATTAATTTCCGGTGTTACTCCGGTTTTTAACTGTGCATAGACTTTTACCGGCAATGTATTCAACCTTGGGCCGTTTACAAAAATACTGATTACCACATCATCAAAGGACATGGCAAATGCCAGTAAACTTCCTGATAAAACAGCCGGTGCAATGAGAGGCATTGTAATATCAAAAAAGGTTCTGATTGGCCCTGCACCTAAATCTCTTGCTGCTTCCTCAAGGGATTTATCAATTCCTACCAGTCGTGCCTTTACCATCATAAAAATATACGGAATACAAAACGTAGTATGTGCAATTACCAATGTTATCATACCGAAAGGCAGATTTAACATGGAAAAGAACACAAGAAAAACCATTCCCAGAATAATTTCCGGTATCATAATCGGAATTGTAGAAAGATATTCCATCATTCCTTTGCTTTTGTATTTCACTCGCGCCATTCCTACAGCCCCTAAAGTTCCGATTACCGCAGAAATCCCACAGCTTAAACCCCCAAGTAAAATACTGTTAAGAAGGGCTTCCTTTAAATCTCTGTCATTCGCTAAAATCTCATACCATTTCAAAGAAAAACCTGTAAAACTGGCTGAAAGTCTGGACTCATTAAAGGAAAAAATCACCACCATAACAAGAGGAAAATACATCAGTAAAATCATAATTGCCAAATAAAGATTTGACCACTTCCATTTCTTTTTCAAAATAATCCCTCCAAATCCTTTACATGAGTAACTTTCCTATATACAAACATCATAAGAGAAGTAAGCATCATCAAAACTACTGCAAGAGCTGCTGCAAAAGGCCAGTTGCTTCCTCTGGTAAGCTGATCCTGAATCACACTTCCCACCAGTACAATCTTATTTCCTCCTAAAATATCTGCTATGAAAAACAGCCCCATAGAAGGAATAAAAGTAAGAATAACCCCTGTCAAAAGCCCCGGCAAGGTAAGCTTAAAGGTGACCGTAAAAAATGCCTTTACAGCATTTGCACCTAAATCTCTTGCTGCCTCTACATAAGACCAATCCATCTTTTCCACACTGGAATACACTGCCAGCACCATAAAAGGCAAGAGAGCGTACACCATACCAATAACTACCGCAGGATAGGAATACAGGATTTTCAACGGTTCTTCAATAATCCCCAGTTTCATCAAGAAACCATTTAAAACACCTTTTGCCTGTAAAATTAAAATCCAGCCATACATACGAATTAAAGAACTTGTCCAAAAAGGTATCATAATCAAAAGCATCATTCGTTTCTTCCATTTTGCAGAAAGCTTCGCCATAAAATATCCGAAAGGATACCCCATAAGTACAATCAACAGGGTGCTAGTAATGGCAAGCTGGAAAGACTGCACAAAGCTTTTTAAATATACAGGCTCTGCAATCTTTTTATAATTTTCCAGCGTAAAACTCCATATTGTGGAAGAACCGCTTCCATTGGTAGCAAAGCTCAGTGCCACCATGTAAAGGAGAGGTCCCACTACAAAACATAAGGTAAAAAGGTAAAGAGGAAGAACAGTAAGAAACAAACCTGATTTTTTCTTTTTCATCTTGCCGCCTCCTACTCTAAATCCACAAATACCGCATGCTCCGGTTTCCAGCCCACGCAGACCTTATCCCCTGCTTTTAAGTCCGCATCCATACCATATCGACAGGACACCAAGGTCTTTCCTGATTTCAGTTTCAATGTGAGATGAAGCTGCCCCGCTGTAAAAGACTTATCTTCCAAAACAGCATCCAGACCTTCTTTACATTCTGTACAAACCTTTAAATTCTCTCTGCGTACTGCCAGATTTACCTGCATGCCCTCACAAATTCCGGCAATGGGTTCTGCATACATCATCTGATTTTCTATCAGTACCTGCGCTTCTGTATCTGTTACCTTCTGCACCACGCCGGAAATCACATTGGCATTTCCCACAAAATCTGCCACATAACTGGTTTTCGGATGATTGTAAATTTCGTCCGGCGTTCCAATCTGTTCAAATCTTCCATCTTTCATTACTACAATTCTATCTGACATATTAATGGCTTCTTCCTGATCATGAGTAATGTATAAAAAGGTTATTCCCAGCTTTTTCTGTAATCGTTTTAACTCAATCTGCATGGTACGGCGAAGCTTCAAATCCAATGCTCCCAAAGGTTCATCCAGAAGTAAAAGCTTTGGACTATTTACCAGAGCTCTGGCAATGGCTACCCTCTGCTTCTGTCCTCCCGAAAGCTCAGATGGCATACGTTTTTCATATCCTGTCAATTGTACTAATTCTAAGATTTCTGTTACTTTTTTCTTAATCTCTGCTTTAGGTACTCTCTTAATTTTCAATCCATAGCCCACATTTGCTTCTACATTTAGATGAGGAAACAGCGCATAATTTTGAAAAACCGTATTCACATCTCTCTGATTAGGAGGAATCGATGTAACATCCTTTCCATCTAAAAATACAGTTCCGCTATCTGGTTCTTCCAAACCGGCAATGATGCGCAAAGTTGTGGTTTTACCACATCCTGATGCCCCTAAAAATGTAATAAATTCTCCCTTTTTAATGGACAATGTAATTCCATTTAAAACATCGGTTTCTCCAAATCGTTTTTTTATATTTTTTAGTTCCAGTAATTGTTCACTCATTTTTTTACCTTCTTTTTCATTTCAACCTGTTGCCAGCTTCTATAATGGCATAAGTTTACTATTTTTGTCAATTCTTATGAAGAAATTTAGATTTTTTTAATCCACTTTTATTTGAAAGCGTATAGGCCACGCAATATGCCGCAAAGGGAACAATCAGCACACATGCCACTGCCCCAAAAAGCATCACGGACAACTCCTGAAACAAAAAGCGGGAATTCACAATGGTTTCTATGGTATATCCACCCTTCTTCAAATAGGCAAACAACAGCATAGAGTCACCTAAATACACAAAAAGCAGAGTATTTACCGTAGTTCCGATAATTTCCTTCCCCACCTGCATGCCGGAGGCGAACAATTCTTTTTGGCATAGCTCCGGCCGATGCTGCTTCACCTCATAAACCGCAGAGGTTACCGACAATGCCGTATCGATTGCCGCACCCAAAGCGCTTAGTATGGTTACTGATACTGCAATCTGTAACATGCTGATATGAATATCCGACTCATAAAAATACATAATATCCTCCTGCATGGACTGTATTTCATTTAATCCGCCGCCCTGTGCCTTCCACACCAGCAGATAAATCAGAATACTCAGTACAAGCATAATTCCCGTTACAGCAGCAAATGCCGCAAAGGTTTTCACGTTTTTTCCATTCTGCTTCATTAAAGATATGTAGCTAATGATTACAGCAGCCAGAAAGACAACGGGAAAAACAGGATAGCCCTTTGCCAGCAAAATAATCGTTCCTCCTAAAACAAGAATGTTGCCGCAGAGCACCAAAACGACGATTGCACCTCTTTCTCCTCCCACTGCTACCATGAGAAGAAACAATATCAACACAAGTATTCCTGTCATTTTTCCCTCCTAACCTGTACCTTTAAAAAGACTGCGGATACAAAAATAGAAATTGGAATTGCCAGCACAATCCCGATACTTTCTATAAGAAACCGGCAGATTTCAAAGGAAATATGATATCGTATATTGGACAAAAAAGAAATGTCATTGTTCATTCGAATGAGAAATCCGGGAATTAAACCGCTTCCAAAGGTAAACAACAGCACACTGAGCATGGTTCCCATAATGTCATATCCTATTTCTCTGCCGGAGCGAAACAGGGGCAAAAATTTAATATCCGGTTTTTTCCGAATAAGTTCTCCTGTTGCCGCCGCTATGGTTACGGCTACGTCCATAATTGCTCCAAGTCCTGCCAGCATAACCTCTGCCTCAAACATTTCTGCGGGATTTTCCACGCTTCCCAGATATTCCATAGAAGAATAGTCCACGTCTCCATACAAATACATAATAAAATGAAATATTCCCATAATAACCGTAAATACACAAAGAGTTGAGCAGACTGCCGCCAGCGTTCGCTTGTGAAATCCGTTTAAAAGCAAAATCGTTCCAAAAGTAAAGCAGAAAACCATGATATTGCAGATTTTAATCATATTTCCGCCTTTTAGATAAAAATGAAATCCCACGGCATAGACAACCGTGTTAAAAATCATCGTGCTTATAGTATAAATTCCCTGCTTCTTTGTAATCAGGATGAGCAAAAAAAGTAACATTCCTCCTACTGCCGCCAGATAAGTATCCCTTTTCAGACCTTTGATTTTTCCTGAAAGCCTTTCCCCGTTTTCACTGGCATGAATAAACACCTTATCCCCTCTGTGGTATTTCTGATTTGTAACACCGGAATACGTATATTCATTTTTCAGCGTAACTTTACTTCCCTTCCATTTTCCGTTCAGTAAAATCCCCTGCATTGTCTGTCGGTAATAAGCCTCCGTCTCACCTCTTGCCCCTTCTTTTTCTCCTGTTTTTTCTGTTTGTACTTTTGTAATTTTGGCAATGGTTGTATCATAAAGCCAAGCATCCTGAGACACAAATAAAAGAAACAACAGATATATTCCTATAAGAAAAAACACCTTTTTTCTTTTACAAACAAATTCTTTCATTTTCCCACCTCATTTGTCAGAATTTACTGCTTTTTTGATTATACCCCTTTCTCTTTTTTACGGCAACAAAAAAGGAGCCGTCACACTAAGCAATCATCAAAAATAACTATATATTTTCGATATATACCCAATGTGGCAACTCCATAATTATTCACACTCTTATAGAATGTTTTAAAACATTTTTCTCATATCATACCAGCAAGCTCCTCCATGTGTAGAGTCTGCTACCCCAAAGTTTTCAAATCCATGGCTTCCGTAAAACTTCAGCAAATGTTCTTTACAGGTTAAGAGTACACCTTTTTTTCCTCTTTCTTTAGCCGTATCTGAAAAATAATCCAACAGTTTCCCTGCAATTCCCTGATTTCTATATGTTTCTTTTACATCCAATCCAAACACAGTCTGATAATCTCCATCCGGCTTATGCAGTGCGGCATTATGATAAAGTTCATCTGGCAAAGAAGGCTGGTCTGTCACTGCCCCGTTAATAAAACCGACAATTTCGCCCTGTACTTCTGCCACAAAAAAACATTCCAAAAAAGTATTCATACGCTTTTGAATTTCCTCTGCTGATGCTGCCTCTGCCTTTGGAAAACATTCTGCTTCTATCTGTGCCAATACAGATGCTTCTTCCAACTTTGCATTTCTGATTGTAATTTCTATATCTTTTCTGTCATCATCGTAAATTCCCATTTTCTTAAATGCTTCTTCAATAAGATCCAAAATTTCTTCGCTGTCTGCACTAATGGTATGGCAATGATGACCTGATGTAATATTCGTAAGGGGACGTGATTTTCCTGTGCGAATATCCTCCACAAACTGTTTTACCTGTCTTCTGGAACTGATTTGCAAAGAAGCTCTTAATTCGCCATAAATATGATGCTGTACAAAAACATCTATGACTGTACCTCCACAGTCCACTACTGCATTTAATTCTTCTTCTATTTTTTCATCCCTATGACATACTCGGAAAACCCGAACAAATTTTTTAACTCCCTGACAGATATATCCTCTGTTGGTAGATAAAATTTCACAATCTGCTGCACGCAGCAATGCAATATCTTGTACAATTACCTGCCTGCTCACATGAAAAATTTCTGCTAACTTTGTTCCTGATACCGGTTTGTCGCTTTCTGAAATATACTTTAAAATTTCTTTTCTGCGTGTTTCTCCAATCATTCTAAAAAATCCCCCTTCCTTCGCTGTCTTATACCTCGTGAAGATTTTTTAAGGACAAGTCTAAAATCGGAGAAGAATGTGTTAAAGCTCCGCTGGAAATATAATCCACACCTACTTCTACCAGACGTTCAATATTCTCTTTTGTAACGTTGCCGGAACACTCTGTTTCCGCTCTTCCATCAATAAGTTTTACAGCTTCTTTCATTACTTCCGGTGTCATATTATCCAGCATAATAATATCTGCTCCGGCTTCTACAGCTTCTTTTACCATCTCCAGATTTTCTGTTTCAATCTCGATTTTACGAACAAATGGCGCATATTCCTTTGCCATCTCTACAGCTTTTCTCACACTTCCTGCTGCTCCAATATGATTATCTTTTAACAGAATTCCGTCAGAAAGGTTATATCTGTGATTATAACCTCCTCCCACCTTTACCGCATATTTTTCAAAAATACGCATATTCGGTGTTGTCTTTCTGGTATCCAAAAGTTTAATTTTTGTTTCTTTTAAAAGCTCTGCAATCTGGTGTGTATAAGTTGCAATTCCGCTCATTCTCTGCAAATAGTTCAATGCAGTACGCTCACCGGAAAGAAGTACACGAATATCTCCGCGGATAACTCCAAGAAGCTGTTTATTCTTTACCTCATCACCGTCTTCTGCGTAAAATTCCACTTCTGTTGTCTCATCCAAAAGCTTGAAAACACGCTCAAACACACCCAATCCGGCAATAATTCCGTCCTGCTTGCAGATTAACTGTACCTCTCCCTGTTTTCTGCTTCTCATCACTGCATTTGTAGTAACATCTTCACTGCTGATATCTTCCTGTAACGCCATTTTTATCAAATTATCTGCATTTAATCTCATTGTAATATCGTTCATTTTGCCAGTCGCTCTCTTTCTATTTCTTTCAGAATTTCATTCTTATACATTTCTGCCAGACATTCCTTCTGACTTACAATACACTCCTGTGCTTCTTGATACAGTTTATCAAAATCTACATCATTTGTCTTGCCTTTTTTCTCATTTTTTTCAATGTTTTTCGCTGCACGCTCTGCAAAAACCAGACTTTCCAGCAAAGAATTACTTGCCAGACGATTAGCACCATGTACCCCATTACAGCTTGTCTCACCTACTGCATACAGACTGTTCATTGTCGTTTTACTGTTTGCATCTACATGAATTCCCCCCATAAAATAGTGCTGGGCAGGAACTACGGGTATCCATTCCTTAGTCACATCATATCCTTCCTCCAGACATCTTTCATAAATATGAGGAAAATGATTTAAGATTACTTTTTCTCCTAAAACTGTCATATCCAACCATACATAAGGCTTGTTGTCTAATTCCATCTGTTTATGAATTTCCTTTGTCATAAGGTCTCTGGGCAGCACCTCATTTGCAAAGCGTTCACCTTTGGCATTATATAATTTTGCCCCTTCTCCTCGCACAGACTCTGAAATCAAAAATCTTCTTCCCGGTTTTAATGAATACAAAGTTGTAGGATGAATTTGAATATAATCAATGTTTTCTAATTCTACTTTATGGCGCATAGCAATTGCCAGAGCATCTCCTGTTAAATGAGGATAATTCGTAGAATGTTGATACAAACCTCCAATTCCACCGCTTGCCAATATGGTATGTTCTGCCTGAATTCCTATGCATTCCTCACTTTCTGTTTCTGCAAGAATTCCAAAACAGGTATTATCCTTTTCGATCAAATCCAACATTGTGGTATGCTCCATAATTTTTACATTTGGAAGCTTTTTCACTGCCATCAAAAGCTTACTGGTAATTTCCTCTCCGGTAATATCTTCATGGAATAAAATTCTGGCTTTGGAATGA
The DNA here is from genome assembly GCA_905201915.1 of uncultured Lachnospiraceae bacterium. Lineage (GTDB taxonomy): Bacteria > Bacillota > Clostridia > Lachnospirales > Lachnospiraceae > Blautia. Next base: position 2,378 of record CAJKQE010000055.1, on the reverse strand, counting down.
CATCCTTCTCTTGTATAATCCAGTTCTCCATCCCGTTTTGCAAAGTCTACTCCATAAGAAATCAGTTCATCAATAACATCTCTGGAAGAACGTATCATAATATCTACAGACTCTTTTCTGTTCTCATAATGTCCTGCTTTTAATGTATCTTCCATAAAGCTATCATAGTCATTTTCATCTCTTAAAACACAAATTCCCCCTTGTGCCAGATAAGAATCACTATTTTTAATTTCATCCTTTGTAATTAAAACTACCTGCATATCAGAAGGAATATGAAGAGCTGCAAAAAGTCCGCTGGCTCCTGTTCCCACAATCAATACGTCTGTTTTTATCTTATTCATAAGACACCTCCTATTTTGCCAGCTCCAACATTCTATCCAATGCTTTCTGCGCTTTTTCTCTGGTGTCTTCTGTAATTTCCACTTCATATTTTTCTTCTTTTAAGCAGTCACGTACCTTTTCAAGAGTAACCTTTTTCATATCTACACAGCACTGTCCCTGCATAACAGAATAAAATCTTTTATCCGGACATTTTTTCATAAGTTCTGCAAAAACTCCATCCTCTGTGCCGATTAAAAATTCCTGTTTGGAAGACTTTTCTGCATAATGAATAATGTCAGCCGTACTTCCTATAAAATCTGCCTCTGCCAGAATTTCCTCTGTACATTCCGGATGTGCCAGAAATTCTGCCTGTGAATATTTTGCCTTTGCCTGCCTTACCGTTTCCACTGTAATCTGTTTATGTACCGGACAATATCCGTCATTTAAAAGAATATTTTTTTCAGGAACCTGCTTTGCTACATAACTTCCTAAATTTTCATCAGGAATGAAGAAAATATTTCTATTCGGCAATGCTTTTACAATTTTTACTGCATTGGATGAAGTCACACATACATCAGAAACCGTCTTTAAAGCGGCTGTTGAATTAATGTAGCATACCACTGCCAAATCCTCATATTTTTCTCTCATTTCCTGCACTTTTTTCGCTGATGCCATGTGTGCCATAGCACAATCTGCCTCTGCATCCGGCAATAATACTTTCTTTGTGGGATTTAAAATTTTTGCACTCTCTCCCATAAAAGAAACACCTGCAAAAACTATGATATCTGCCTCTGTTTCTCTTGCTTTTTTACTTAAATAATAGGAGTCGCCTACAAAATCTGCAGTCTCCTGTACTTCCTTTGGAACATAATAATGAGCTAAAATCACTGCATTTTTTTCTTTTTTAAGCTGTTCGATTTCCTCTTTCATGGCTTTCATTTTCTCTTTCCTCCTGCCAAGCATTTGAGAGCTATTATACACCATGTTTTTACATGTGACAAGACAGTTGTTAATTTTTTATCTTTACAACACTTTTCTACAAATAGATTTACCTAAATCACTTGACTTTACCCGTGTTTTAAGAGATATAATATTGGAAATACAAAAAGAAAGAGGTTACGAAAAATGGAAAAAAATTTTACTACCGGCAGTGTGTTAAAAGGCATTATCTTTTTTTCACTTCCATATCTCCTCTCCTATTTTCTACAAACACTTTATGGTATGGCAGACTTATTTATTATTGGACAGTTTGCAGATGTTTCTGCGACAACTGCTGTATCTATTGGCTCACAGTTTATGCATTTTCTTACCGTAATAGTTGTAGGACTTGCTATGGGTTCTACTGTCTCTATTGGTCAGGCTGTAGGAAAAAATGATAAAAAAAGTATCTCTGCAAACATCGGAAATACCATTACTTTATTTATGCTACTCTCTCTTATTTTGACAACAGCCTTGCTGCTCTTGGTAAATCCTATTGTCTCTATAATGTCAACACCCTCTGAAGCGGTTTCCGGTACTGTGGATTATTTAACTATTTGTTTTATTGGAATTCCTTTTATTACTGCATACAATATTATCAGTTCTATCTTTCGCGGTATGGGTGACTCCAAAACACCTATGTATTTTATTGCCATTGCCTGCATAATAAACATTGGACTGGATTATCTGTTTATGGGAGCTTTTCAGATGGGACCTTCCGGCGCTGCATTGGGAACAGTTTTGTCACAGGCTTGCAGTGTTCTGATTTCTCTTATCATTATTTTGAAACGGAAAAATGACATGGCTGTAAAAAAAGAGGATTTCAAACCTAAGCAGTCTGTCACGAAAAAAATTCTGAATGTGGGCATTCCCGTTGCTTTACAGGATGGATTTATCCAGATTTCTTTTCTTATTATTACTGTTATTGCCAACAGCCGTGGTCTGAATGATGCCGCAGCTGTTGGTATTGTAGAAAAAATCATAAGCTTTCTGTTTTTAGTTCCTTCTTCCATGCTCTCCACAGTTTCTGCCTTAGGCGCTCAAAACATCGGAGCAGGAAAACCAGAACGAGCAAAGCA
>CAJKQE010000054.1 GCA_905201915.1 uncultured Lachnospiraceae bacterium | reverse complement strand
AAAAGAAATGACCTTTTTCATATAATTTATGGGCCCGTCTATACTGTATCATAACACGAAAGCTGGGATATAGCAAAACTTCCAGCGGTGTCTTAATAGCAGGATCCCGTTCTCTAATAACCTGAAATTCTTCTTTTATATGATTGATAAATCCCATATTTTACGCCCTTTCTATAAATTTTCCATTTTTCATGAAATAAGAAACGCCCCTATGTCAAAACGACATAGAGGCGAAAAATCCGCGGTTCCACTCTATTTGAAGATAGTATCTCCCACTTATTTCCCATAACGCAGGACTGCGTATCCGGCTTAGAAATCTCCTTCACCAAATCAGCTCCCGAATGCACTTTCCAAAGTTCCCTCTAAGATGGCTTCCAGCCGATGACCATCTCTCTCTGAAAAGGAATTGCTCTGTACTCTTTTCGTTCCATGCCTTTTCCTATCTTCTCTTAGTTTATTCATAAATACGGAATTTGTCAACAGGATTTTCTTAACATACACCCTGTGCAATCATAGCATCTGCAACTTTTTCAAATCCGGCAGCATTAGCACCAACTACATAGTTACCTTCAAATCCGTATTTTTTCGCTGCATCTACCATATTGTGGCAAATATTTACCATAATTCCCTGAAGCTTTTCATCTACTTCTTCAAAACTCCAGCTTAATCTTTCACTGTTCTGTGACATTTCTAATCCGGAAGTAGCTACACCGCCGGCATTTGCAGCTTTACCAGGTGCAAAGATAATACCATTTTCCTGCAGGTATTTAGTAGCCTCTAAAGTTGTTGGCATATTTGCACCTTCTGCAACTGCAAAGCATCCGTTAGCAACTAATGCTTTTGCATCTTCTAAATGCAGCTCATTCTGTGTTGCACATGGAAGAGCAATATCACATTTTACAGTCCATACCCCTTTTCCCTCATGGTACTCTGCATTTGGTCTGTAATTTGTATATTCTGTTAAACGTGCACGTTTTACTTCTTTAATTTCTTTTAATGCTTCCAAGTCAATACCTTCAGGATCATATACCCAACCCGTAGAGTCAGAGCATGTCACTGGTTTCGCACCTAACTGGTAAGCTTTTTCAATAGCATAGATTGCTACATTTCCGGCACCGGAAACAACAACAGTTTTACCCTTTAACTCTTTTCCGTTAAGCTTTAACAACTCTTCTGTAAGATAGAGAAGACCATATCCTGTTGCCTGTGTTCTAACTAAAGAACCACCATAAGTCAGCCCTTTACCTGTAAGCACGCCTTCGTAAGCATCACGAATTCTCTTATACTGTCCAAACAGATAACCGATTTCTCTTGCACCTACTCCGATATCACCTGCCGGAACATCTGTATCTGCTCCGATATGACGGTATAACTCTGTCATATAACTCTGGCAAAATGCCATAACTTCTCTGTCAGATTTTCCTTTTGGATCAAAATCAGCTCCACCTTTACCGCCGCCAATAGGAAGCCCTGTCAGGGAATTTTTAAAGATCTGTTCAAATCCTAAAAATTTAATATTTCCCAAATATACGGATGGATGGAAACGCAGACCGCCTTTGTATGGCCCGATTGCACTGTTAAACTGTACACGGAAGCCCTTATTTACCTGTACATTTCCGTTGTCATCTACCCAAGGAACACGGAACATAATCACTCTTTCAGGCTCAACTAAGCGCTCTAAAAGTGCTTCTTTACGATATTTTTCCTCATTTGCCTCTACTACCGGCTTTAAAGATTCTAATACTTCTTTTACTGCCTGATGAAATTCCAGTTCTCCTGGATTTTTCTTTTCTACTAATTCAATAACCTCATCTACGTATGACATGACTTTCCTCCTGTATCTGATTTTTTTCTTGTATTATAAATCGAAGCAGGTGCTTTTGCAAGTTTATTTTGCATTTCTTGCATATTTTTTATTTATACCTGTTATTCCTTTACATACAATACTCTTTTTGAATTTTCTGTCTGAAAGTGTTTCATTTCTAAATTCGTGTTGTCCACTGCGAGCAGTCCCACACATCTGTTGCAAGTCCCTGATAGAATTCCGGTTCATGGCAAACCATTAAAATAGTACCTTTATACTCCTGTAGAGCTCTCTTTAACTCCTCTTTTGCATCTACATCTAAATGATTTGTAGGCTCATCTAAAATCAATACATTTGTTTCCCTGTTAATAATCTTACACAAGCGCACCTTTGCCTGCTCACCACCACTTAACACACGTACAAGACTTTCGATATGTTTTGTAGTCAGCCCACATTTCGCCAGCGCTGCCCTGACTTCATACTGCGTATAAGAAGGAAACACTTCCCATATTTCTTCAATACAGGTGTTTTTATTCCCCTGAGGCATTTCCTGTTCAAAATATCCGATTTCCAGATAGTCACCTAAATGTACCTTTCCTGAAAGCGGCGAAATGATTCCCAAAATACTCTTTAATAACGTAGATTTTCCAATACCGTTTGCACCTGTCAGTGCAATCTTTTCTCCTCTTTCCACCTTTAAATTTAATGGTTTTGAGAGAGGCTCATCATAACCGATAATCAAATCATCTGTTTCTACTACAAAGCGGCTTGGTGTTCTGGCTGTCTTAAAATTAAATTCCGGCTTTGGTTTTTCTTTTGCCAATTCAATTACATCCATTTTATCCAGCTTTTTCTGTCTGGACATTGCCATATTTCTGGTTGCCACTCTTGCCTTATTTCTTGCTACAAAGTCCTTCAGCTCATTGATTTCCTGCTGCTGACGATTATAAGCAGCCTCAAGCTGTGCCTTTTTTACTGCGTAAACTTCCTGAAAATGGTCATAATCTCCCACGTAACGATTCAATTCCTGATTATCCATGTGATAGATAAGATTTACTACGCTGTTTAAAAATGGAATATCATGAGAAATTAAAATAAAGGCATTTTCATATTCCTGCAGATAGCGTTTCAGCCATTCAATGTGTTCCGCATCTAAATAGTTGGTAGGTTCATCTAAAAGAAGAATATCAGGCTTTTCCAAAAGCAATTTTCCCAAAAGAATTTTTGTTCTCTGTCCACCACTTAAATCTGTGACATCTTTATCCAGTCCGATTGCCGTAAGCCCTAATGCCCTTCCTACTTCCTCCACCTTAGAGTCAATAATGTAAAAATCATGCATGGTCAGCATATCCTGTATAGTTCCCAGTTCTTCCATCATGGTTTCCAATTCTTCCGGAGATGCCTCGCCCATTTTATCGCAAATACCGTTCATCTGGGCTTCCATTTCAAACAGCCAGGAAAATGCTGATTTCAGTACGTCTCGAATGGTCATACCTTTTTCCAGAACTGTGTGCTGATCCAAATATCCTACTCGCACATTTTTTGCCCATTCAATTTTTCCTTCATCCGGCATGAGCTTTCCTGTAATAATATTCATAAAGGTAGATTTTCCCTCACCATTGGCGCCCACCAGTCCAATATGTTCTCCCTTCAATAAACGAAAAGAAACATCCTGAAAAATAGCTCTGTCACCAAATCCGTGAGATAAATTCTGCACATTTAATATACTCATCTTCTGTTCTCCTTACAGCAGCCCCCACAGCCGCCGCTTCTGTCATCTGTCATAAAATCCTGCACATGTGTCAATGCACAAATTGCCTGTGCAGATATTCCTTCCATACTGCCTGTAAACCCAAGACCTTCCTCTGTGGTAGCTTTTATATTTACCTGATTAACATCCAAATGCAGTGCATCAGCCACATTTTCAATCATTGTGTCAATATAAGGCAAAAGCTTTGGCTTCTGTGCAATGATCGTTGCATCAATGTTATTGATTACATACATATTTTCTTCCAAAAGTTTCCCTACATGCTGTAAAAGTTTCATGCTGGAAATTCCTTTATACTGAGGATCGGTGTCCGGAAAATGCCTTCCAATATCCCGAAGGGCTGCTGCGCCTAAAAGCGCATCCATAATTGCATGAACTACCACGTCAGCATCGGAATGTCCCATCAGACCTTTTTCCCATGGAATATTCACTCCGCCTAAAATCAAATCCCTTCCTTCTGTAAGTTTATGGACATCATATCCCATTCCTACTCGAATCATGATTTTCTTCCTTTCTGCCTATTCTACTGAAATCACCTGATATCCTGCATCTTCTACTGCTTTCTTTAAAATTTCTTTTTCAAGCCCTGTTTCTACATAAGCTTCTTTTTTCTCTAAATTCACTTCTGCTTTTGTTCCTTCTAAAACTTCCAGTGCTTTTGTAACTGCTGCCTGACAATGAGGACACATCATTCCTTCAATTTTCATTGTATACATATTTTTTTCCTCCTTTTTCTCCTGAATATTTTCAGGCTGTACTTTTCCCTTCTTCAGAGAATGAAAAAATCGTAATCGCAATGCGTTACTTACAACAAAAAGACTGCTGAGACTCATAGCTGCTGCTCCGAACATAGGACTTAATTTTAATCCAAACACAGGGTAAAGTACACCTGCCGCAAGTGGAATTCCACATACATTATAAAAGAACGCCCAAAATAAATTCTCTTTAATATTTCGGATAACTGCTTTACTCAGCTCTATAGCTGTTGCCACATCCTGCAAATCATTTTTCATCAGGACGATATCTGCACTTTCAATGGCGACATCCGTTCCAGCTCCAATGGCAATTCCCACATCTGCTCTTGCAAGAGCCGGTGCATCATTTAATCCGTCACCTACCATAGCTACGGCTCTGCCTTCCTCCTGAAGTCTGGAAATTTCTCTTTCTTTATCCTGAGGAAGCACCTCTGCAATAACTGTATCAATATCCAGCTGCTTTTGAATTGCCTTTGCTGTTCTGGCATTATCGCCTGTAAGCATAATAACCTGAATGCCCAGTTTTTTCAACTCCTGAATTGCCTTTGCACTGGTTGGTTTTACTACATCGGCAACACCGATAACGCCAAGTATCTGCTTTTCATCTGCCAAAATAAGAGGTGTCTTTCCTTCTTCTGAAAGCTTTTCAATACTGCTTAAAGCCTTTTCACAGGAAATCCCCTGCTCTTTTATCAGTTTCTGATTTCCTGCATAATAGACACTGCCCTGAATTTCAGCGGTAATTCCTTTTCCGGGAATTGCTGCAAAATTTTCTGCATTGGGCAACTCCATGCCCTTTGCCTTTAAAAGCACTGCCTCTGCCAGAGGATGTTCACTTTTCTTTTCCAAAGCTGCACCGATTTTTAAAATCTCATTTTCGGACATTCCAAAACTGATAATATCTGTAACTACCGGCTTACCCTCTGTAATCGTTCCTGTTTTATCCAATACCACACTTTGTACATTATGAGTAATTTCCAACGCCTCGCCTGACTTAATTAAAATTCCGTTTTCCGCACCTTTTCCTGTACCTACCATAATAGCAACCGGTGTAGCAAGTCCCAACGCACATGGACAGGAAATGACTAAAACAGCAATGGCGCATGACAGAGCAAATTCAAATTCAGCTCCCAGAACCAGCCAGACAATTCCTGTAAGCAGTGCAATCCCCATAACAGTTGGAACGAAAATCCCTGCAATCTTATCTGCCATTCTTGCAATAGGCGCTTTACTGGAACTGGCTTCTTCAACCAGACGAATAATCTGAGAAAAGGTAGTATCCTTTCCTACTCTGGCAGCTCTCATTCTGATAAACCCTGTTTTGTTTAAAGTAGCTGCCGTTACCGTATCTCCTGTTTTCTTTTCAACGGGCATACTCTCTCCTGTAATGGCTGCTTCATCTACACTGGTCATTCCTTCTACTACAACACCATCTGCCGGAATACTGCTTCCCGGCTTCACTTGTAAAATATCTCCCTGCAGCACATCTTCTGCCGCAATTTCCAAAACCTGTCCGTTTCTTTCTACCAGCGCAGTTTTAGGCGCTAAATCAATAAGTTTTTGAATGGCTTCACTTGTCTTTCCTTTTGAACGTGCCTCTAAGTATTTCCCAATATTGATTAAGGCAAGTATCATAACCGCCGATTCAAAGTACAAGTCATGTAAATAACGATGCACCAGTTCCATATTTTGTGTTCCAAGTCCATATCCCATACGGTAAATGGCAAATATCCCATATATTAAAGATGCCCCTGAGCCTACAGATATCAGCGTATCCATATTAGGAGCTCCGTGAATAAGTGAACGAAATCCTCTCTCAAAATATGCTCTGTTTATATACAGTACCGGTACACATAGAAGAAGCTGTGTTAATGCAAAAGACACTGCATTTACATCACCGCTTAAAAAGGACAGCTGAGGAAGCCCTGCCATGTGTCCCATTGCCACATACATCAGCGGAATTAAAAAAATAAAAGACCAAATCGTACGTTTTTTCATACTTTCAATATTTTTTTCTACAATATCTTCTTTTTCTTCTTTTTTCTCAGATTTTCCTGTAGAAATTTCCATTCCATAACCGGCCTGTATTACGCTGTCTGCTATTTTTTCCTCTGTCAGCTTATTTTCATCAAAATCCACCTGCATACTGTTGGTTAGTAAATTAACACTGACTGTATTAACTCCATCCAGCTTTTCTACACATTTTTCCACTCTGGAGGAGCATGCAGAACAAGTCATTCCTGTCACCTTATATTTCTTATTCAAATGTTTTTCCTCCTGTTATAAGATTTTACCCAATAAAGTTACCATTTCATCCACTTTTTCTTCTCTTTCTTCATCTGTCTTAGCTCCTGTCACGCAACTTTTTAAATGTGCTGTGAGAATTTCTTTATTTGCCCTTTTCAAAACAGCTTCTGTTGCCATAATTTGATGTGCAATGTCCATACAGTAACGATCTTCCTCTACCATTTTCAGAATACCATCAATCTGACCTCTGGCTGTTTTTAATAATCTGTTTATCTGTGCTTTTTCTGCTTTCATTTGCATTTACCTCCTATACCCCGTGGGGGTGTATTTGATAGGGTAAATATAACATAGCATCCATTCTATTTCAAGTAAAAATATATTTTTATTCAAATACAGCCGCACACATTTCTTGTAAACACAGCTTCCCAAACATCATTATACTCAAAAAACTGCCAAAAACATACATTGTCCCTTCTATTCTGTCTTTTATGAAATGTGATAGACATTCTTTTTACCTAATACTATAATGATTTTATAAAAAAATATTTTCTAAAGGGAGGATATTCTATGTTTCATAAAGAAAAACTTTCAACGACACCATATCAAAGAGTTTTAAATCTGTTGTCTTTCCTTCTTTTTCTGGGATTATTCCTTTATCCTGCCCTGATTTGGTCAAAGATACCTGATGAAATCCCTACCCATTATAACTTCGCCGGAGAGGCAGATGCTTTTGGAAACAAATCTTCTATACTGATACCTTCCTTTATCGGAGCGCTTCTCTACGGACTGCTGATTTTTGTCGGTCATTTTCCCAAGATCTGGAACGTTCCTGTGAAAATCACTGCCGAAAACAAAGACTGGGTATACCGAAATGTAAAAAGTCTTCTCTCAACCATAAATTTTCTTGTTATGCTTGTTTATTTTTATATGAACTATCAGTCTCTTTCACAAAAAAACTTAAATCCTATTTTCATTGCCGGACTGCTGTTTTCCTTGTTTGCTTCTATTTTTTTCTTTTGTCTGAGATGTAAAAAGACACCCCCTGCTCAAAAGGATGTCTCTTAATCTTTCTTCTCTATTCCTTTCTGAGAAATTTTTCCTCCTGTATTTCCACCAAAATAATATCCTCTCCAATCTGGCGAATACAGGAGAAAGGGATAACATATTCACTGACAGAACCAAATAAGCCGCACATTTTCCCCGGAATGGGTACAATCAATGCCTCTATTTTTCCTGTTTTGCAGTTAAACTCCACATCAAGCGGACATCCCAGAGTTTTGCAGGTGCAAATATTAATAACTTCTTTTTGTTTTAGCTCGCATACACGCATAAAAAGCTCCCAAACTCATGGTTTTAATCTATCCTATGAGTTTGAGAATCAATCCAATACTATTATCTTTTCATTTCCAGCGATTATCTCTGTACACGACCTGAACCATCTCCGCCTGCAAGTTTTATCACTTCATCCATAGAAACCATATTAAAATCACCTTCAATAGAGTGTTTCAGACAAGATGCCGCTACTGCAAATTCAATAGTAGACTGTGCGTCATATCCGTTTAAGCAGGCACAGATTAATCCGCCTCCGAAGGAGTCTCCACCACCTACACGATCGACAATGTGCATTTTATATTTTTTGCTGAAATAATATTCCTGTCCATCATATAACATTGCAGACCAATTATTGTCATTGGCAGACAATGACTCTCTTAATGTAATGGCAACTTTCTGGAAGCCAAAACGGTCTGCTAACTGTTTTGCAACGTCTTTATATCCTTCATGGTTTACAGTACCTGTTGTAACATCTGTATTTGCAGCTTTAATACCGAATACATCTGCTGCATCTTCTTCATTGGCAATACATACATCTACATATTTACAGATTTTTCCCATTATCTTACCAGCTTTTTCTTTTGACCATAACTTATTTCTATAATTTAAGTCACAGGATATTGCAAGGCCTGCTTCTTTTGCAGCTTTACAAGCATCTATACAGATATCTGCAACCTCATCATTTAATGCAGGTGTAATTCCCGTAAAATGAAACCAGTCTGCCCCATCAAAAATTTTTTTCCAGTCAAAGTCAGATGATTGTGCAGTAGCAATAGAAGAACCTGCACGGTCGTAAATAACTTTGGAAGGTCTCTGAGAGGCACCTTTTTCCAGAAAATAAATACCTATTCTTTCACCGCCACGTACAATATCTGTAGTATCAACTCCATATTTTCTTAAAGAATTAATAGCAGCCTGTCCGATTTCATGTTTTGGAAGTTTTGTAACAAATTTCGCATCAAATCCATAATTTGCAAGTGAAACTGCTACGTTTGCCTCTCCTCCACCATAAGTTGCTCCGAAAGTATCTGCCTGTACAAAGCGATAATATCCTTCTGGTGCCAGTCTCAACATAATTTCGCCAAAAGTAATTACTTTTTTTGCCATAAGTCTTTTCTCCTTTTTGTATTTATTTCTTTCTGATTTCTGCTGCCAGTTTTACAGCTTCTTCTGTCATTGCTTTAATTTCATTAAATTTACCTTCTTTTATTAAATCACTTTTTACCATCCAACTTCCACCGCATGCAACAATTTTATCACAACTTAAATAACTTTCCAAATTTTTTGCATTAATACCGCCTGTGGGCATAAATTTTATCCCCACATAAGGAGCTGCTATTGCTTTAATTGCTGCAACGCCGCCAAACTGCTCTGCTGGGAAGAATTTCACAGCTTTTAATCCTCTCTTCACTGCCTGTACCACTTCAGATGGTGTAATACATCCCGGAAATACTGAAATTTCTTTGCTTAAACAATAATCCACGATTTCCGGATCAAAGCCAGGACTTACAATAAATTTTGCTCCTGCTGCTACTGCACGATCTACCTGTTCAATAGTAAGAACAGTACCTGCTCCAACAAACATATCCGGATACTCAGAAGTCATAATTTTTATAGACTCCTCTGCTGTATCTGTGCGAAATGTTACTTCTGCACATGGAAGTCCGCCTTCCACCAATGCTTTTGCTAAAGGCGCTGCATCTTTTGCATCTTCTAATACAACAACGGGTATAATTCCAAATGCGGAAATCTTTTCTATAACTGTACTCATATTCTCCTCCTATTCTTTTTTATTTTATATTGCAAAATACTATTATTGATTATATCCAATTTTTATAAAAACTTGAGAAAATAAGATTAAGGGCTACGTTTTAATTTTTAAATAGAAAAAAATTTTCATGCAAAACAATTTTAAAACGTTCTGTTTTGCATGAAAACTCTGTCTCATTCTCTTATCTGTCTTTTATTTGAATAAATTTCAGAGAATACATTGGCCCAAATCTATGATAAAAAGATTCCAACTCTACCATATAATGTTCGTTGTCCATATATATTTCTGCCGGTTTCTCTCTCTTAATAAATTTCAGGCTTCTTCCATTCTTAATACAGTACCGCTCAATTTCAATGCAAAATGCTTCTACGCTTTTTGGACACTCATCTAAATCCACTAACATCACTCTTTTTGGCTTAAAGGTGTGGTTTAATTCATCTGCACATTTAGAAATATACGCATAATCCAAAACCAGAAACCCAAACATCACGGCTGCATCAAGAAGCAAAATTATGCGAATTGGTGTTTGCCCTGCCATCAATGCTCCCAGTGCCAAAATCAGAATAAAAGCATTATCTATCCAGTAAACACTTGAAATACCTTTCATACAATATTTAAAAAATCCGTCTTTTTGTTTGCGTTCTTTCCTATAGTATACCCCAAAAAACAACATACCTATCAACATATAGCCTACAAGAAACAGTCCCAAATAAGGCAGTACTGATAAGGTAAATTCTTTATCCTTTTGTATTCCCAGATACACCGTTGTAATAATAAACATAACGCAGCCCATAAGCGCGCCATGTTTTATTATATCCTGCCCGTTTTCCCACAATCTCTTCATAATAATCCCTCCCTGACTCTATTTCTAAGTTCTTTTACATATTTTCTGGAAATGTAGGTACCATCTCCATTATCAAGTTCCGCCAGCATAATTCCTCCTGAAAAGGGTTTATATGTTTTTACTCTGTGAAGATTTAAAATTGCTGATTTGGAAACCCGCATAAAATAATAAGGCAACAATTTCTCCAGCTCATACAGCCTTTGTTTTACCTTGTAAACCTCTTTTTCCGTATGCACATACTGAACTTCCTGTATGGTTTCAATATAATAAATTGCCTCCAATTTTACGGGAATTTGCGCCTTTTCCTTCTGACACAATAAATAGCCGGGATAAAATCCATCCTCTGAAATATACGCTTCCAGCCGTTTGATACTGTCTGTTTCTTTATGCACATAAAGCTTTGCTTCTTCCTGCTCTGTATCAGAAATCAGCTTCAATGATACCTTCATTTGTTCACCTCTTTTCTTGGTTTTATTATATAAAAGACCTTAAAAAAAATCTATATTTATCAGGTAAATGGCTCGCTGCTTATGGTAAGTGGTACTTAAAAAAGATTATCTAAAACTGTTCTGGCATTTTCTACATTTTCTTGGGATGTCTGCCAGATTTCATACTCGCTAAATCCCGGAAGTCCCATGGAAACCTGAGGATTGCGAAATTCCATTTTGCTTTCCATTTTGATTTTTCCTGACAAATGATAAGAAGTAATCCCTGTTTCTTTATACAACTTTACAATGGTATCAGTATCTATTCCCGCACCTGCCAAAATTTCAATTCTGTTATTGCTTTTCTCCTGTAATTCCTTTAAAAGCATTCTGCCATCCCATGCAGAATTTTTCTGTCCACTGGTAAGAATTGTTTTTATTCCCAATGAAATGGCATCCTCCATGGTTTCTAAAGGATTTCTACACACATCAAATGCTCTGTGAAGAGCTACATCCATCTTTCCTGCATCTTTTATAAAAATTTCCATCTGCTCTTTATCCAGACTTCCCTGTGGTGTTAGAACACCTGTGACAATTCCATCTGCTCCCAGTTCTGAAAATCTTTGTATATCTTCCCTCATTATTTCCAGCTCATAAATGCTGTAACAAAAATCACCAAAACGAGGACGTAAAAGTACACGTATTTTTAAATCTGTATACTTTCTAATCATGCGAAATAACGTTTCAGAAGGAGTTACACCTCCTACCGGCAAATCACTGCACAACTCAATCCTGTCTGCACCGCCCTGAAAAGCTGCAATGGCAGACTCCACACTGTCTACACAAACCTCTAACATTTTATATTCCTCCTCTCATTTTCCCTTTTTATCTTACTCTTTTCATTCTGCAAAATATATACAAAGTTATTCTGTTGGAAAATAATTTGGAACATTTTCGCAGTTTTTTGAGCATAGCGATGTTTTGAAAGCCGTGTTTGAGTGCATTTGCACAAGTTTGGCTGGAAAAACATCACTAAGCGGCGCAGAAAAACAAGAAAATGGGCTACTGTTCCAAAGCGCCCGCCCAAAACAGTAACCCAATATCTTAAAAGGGATTAGAACTTCCTTTGTTATTTACAAAGTTTTTTAAATTCATCAGCTACAAACTGCACTTTTGTTCCAACAATAACCTGAACAGCAGTTTTACTTGGTCTGATAACACCTGCTACACCTGCAGATTTGATTTTCTTTTCATCTACTAATGTGTAATCTTTGATTTCAAGACGAAGTCTTGTAATACAGTTGTCAATAGATGTAACGTTAGCAGCACCGCCAACACCTTCCAGAACGATTTTTGCAATGCCTGTAAAGTCATTATTTGCAAGCTCTACTTTTGTTTCATCCATATCATCATCTTCTCTACCAGGTGTCTTCATATCGAATTTTACAATTACAAATCTGAATACTACATAGTAGATAACACCAACAACCAGACCGATTGGAATTAACCACAGTGGGTTCTGTGCAAATGGAGCTTTATAACTAAGTCCCCAGTCGATAAGACCTGCACTAAAGTTAAATCCTGCACGTACAGGAAGGGCTGCCACAACTGCCATAGAAATACCTGTTAATAAAGCATGTACTACATATAATGCTGGTGCAAGGAACATAAATGAGAATTCCAGAGGTTCTGTAACACCGTTTAAGAAAGAAGCGAATGCTGCAGACATTAAAAGACCTGCTGCAACTTTTTTCTTTGTAGTTTTTGCTGTATGATACATAGCCAAAGCTGCTGCTGGGAGACCAAACATCATTACAGGGAAGAAACCGGACATATACATACCTGTTTCTCCTAAAATACCACCTTCAATCTGCCCCCAGAATTTACCGATATCGCTGATACCTGCAACGTCAAACCAGAATACAGAGTTCAATGCGTGGTGCAGACCGAATGGGATTAACAGACGGTTGAAGAAACCATAAATACCTGCTCCTACCGGACCCAATCTCATAATGAATTCACCAAGTGCAATTAATGCATTGTAAACGATTGGCCATACAAAGAACAATACTAAACTGGAAATTAAAGATGCACCTGCTGTAACAATGGCAACACATCTCTTACCACTGAAGAATGAAAATGCATCCGGTAATTTTGTATTTTTAAATTTATTGTAGCATGCTGCTGCAATAAGACCACATAAAATACCGATAAACTGTGTCTGTGTTTTAGCAAAAGCAGGATCAACTTCTTCTACTGCTACTTTTGTAAGCATAGCTACAACATCTGTAGAAAGTAAAGTTGTTGTCATCAGCCATGAAACAAGACCTGCAAGACCTGCTGTACCATCATTGTCATCAGACATACCAACAGCAACACCAATTGCAAACAGAATTGGCATCTGGTCAATTAAACATCCGCCGCCCTTTAATAAGAAAGCAGCAATTACATTATTGGCACCCCAGCCAGTAGGGTCAATCCAATATCCAATACCCTGTAAAACAGCCGCAACCGGAAGACATGCAACCGGAAGCATCAGGGATTTTCCTAATCTTTGAAGATATCTCATCATAATAAAAATCCTCCTCTTTTTCCTGTTTTAATCCCTTTTATCATACAATGGAAACCCGCCTTAAACGCGCCGCCATCATTTTATTTTAGACCGGAAAAACCGGTGTAAAATACCCTATTATTTCATTTTGATGCTTACTACATCATCCTTTGGCATTACATCTTTACCAAAAATCCCTTCCACTGCTGCGTAATCATCTGTGTTGCACACCAGCATTGGTGTTATAATATCGTATCCCGCTTCTTTTACAGCCTCTAAATCTACAGTCAAAAGCAAGTCACCTTTTTTCACTTTATCCCCTGCTTTTACATGACCTTCAAAACCATTTCCTTTTAATTCTACTGTATCAAGCCCAACATGAATTAAAATCTCCACACCATTGTCCGCTGTCATACTTACTGCATGAAGAGTATCAAATACCATTGCAATTTCTCCATCAGCAGGAGCATAAATTTTGCCTTCGGAAGGAATAACTGCCACACCCTGTCCCAGCATACCTGTACTAAAAGTCGGATCATTTACTTCCTTTAAATCAACTGCTTTTCCTTTTGCCGGTGCTCCTAAAAAAAATGCATTATCCTGTTTTTTCTTAAAAAAATTAAACATATTCTCCTCCTATTTATATGAAAAATAATCTACTGTTTTTAAATGATTAAAAGCTTCTTCTGTTGTGAGATAGCGCTCTCCCGCAAGAGAAACAGACTTCATGCCGCTGGCATCTATATAGACTGTCTGCCCATCCATATTAACTGCACAGAATACATAACTTTCTCCCTGTACCCAGCCTCCTTGCCAAGTTCCCGCTACAATATGGGCTTCCATACCGGTTCTGTTACAAAGCTCAGCCAAAATTTTTGCATATCCCAATGCCGTTGCTTTTCCATCCAGAACTGCCGCTGCGTGATTGCTGATATAATATTTATCCAACAATTCTCCAATATGTGATACCTTTTTTCCTGCAGTTTCCATGTCGTCTATAGGCTTCATATTTTCTTTCATCCAGTCCAGAAAATAATCCACTGTACTTTTCTCACCGCTGTTCTTAGGTATTCCTGCTATAATCTCATCCAAAATCTGTTCCGTATTTTGAAGTTTTCTGCTGATTTCATCAACTTCGGTTTCATTGTTGACTGCCAGTCCTTCTCTGATTTCATTGAGATTGGAAATAATTCCATCTTGTGCAAAGGCTGCTTGAATTTCAATTCCTTCTGCACAGGATAAGAATAAAATCACTTTAGAAATTTCATTTTCTGTAATTCGATTTAAGTCCTTATCCTCATACTGTACATAAACTTCATCTT
>CAJKQE010000053.1 GCA_905201915.1 uncultured Lachnospiraceae bacterium | reverse complement strand
ACACGCGACCTCTGCGTCCCGAACGCAGCGCTCTACCAAACTGAGCCACGCTTCGTTGTTTTGTTGTTATCAACGAAAAATATTATACACGTAATGCACGTATATGTCAATGGGAATATTTCTGAGTTCTAAATAAAATCTGCATACATATATTTTAAAAATAAAGAAAGAAAAAGGAAAAGATAGAATGTCAGGATATCGTAGATTTATTGCGTACGTATATGAATATACATACGGAAAAAAGGGAAATGGGAAAGGCTTTATTCGTGTTGAAGCAAAAGAAGGGATTTGCAGAATGGATTATAGGCTTACTGGGATTTGCAGTCAGGAATATGTACCTGCCAGCATTTATGGATATGTGCGGGAAAGAGGAGAATGTATTGCAATTTTTCTGGGAGAATGTGATTTAGCGGGTAGCAGTGTACAGTTTACATTGGAAATACCACAGATTAATATAGGAGGCAGCTCTTATGGATTGGGTGATATTAAGGGGCTGGTGATTTTAGGTCGCTCAGGTGAAACTTATGGAAGCGGTTGGGATGATCAGCCTATTCAATTAGATACTATTCATTTTCCTAATGATACAGATGAAGATGTACCAATCCAAGACACAGTGGAAGAAACAGATATACAGCCGGAAATAGGAGAAACAGCAATTTTTCCTGAAATAATGGAGGAAAATTTAGATGTAGAGGCAGAAATAACAGAAACAGAGGAATTTATGCCATTTTCTGATGGCAGTGTGCTGGAATGTAAAAGAATTACGCCTATGGATTATCAACTTTTGGAAAATCAGGACAGAGGACTTTTAAACAATCAGTTTTTACGTCATGGGTTTACACAATATGGACATTTACTTCTGGGAGTAAGACAAGAAGATAACAAACACATTTTGGGAGTGCCGGGTATTTATGAAAGACAGGAAGCTTTAATGGCAGGGATGTTGGGTTTTCCATATTTTAAAGAAACAGGGGAAAGGCAGTCGGATGGGAAACTTCGTGGATATTGGTATCGTGTGGTTGATACAAAGTAAAACAATTCAACCCAGGCGGAGAACTCTGTTTTGCAGAATTTTTTGAATGTAAAATTACTTGACCGTAAAGAAGGGAAAGTTATATAATATAAGTCATTGGAGATATATCGAAGTGGCTGTAACGAGCCGCACTCGAAATGCGGTTGTCCGAAAGGGCACGTGGGTTCGAATCCCACTATCTCCGTTTTGGGAGGGGCTGTCGGATTAAGTTCATATTGCTTAATACGATAGCCTTTTTAGTTTTACAGGACGTAAACAAAAGGAGACAGAAATGACAGAAGACGAAAAATTTATGAGGGAAGCAAAAAAACAGGCAATGAAAGCTTATGCTTTGCGGGAAGTTCCCATTGGCTGTGTAATTGTATATGACGGGAAAATTATTGCAAGAGGTTATAATCGCCGCAATACAGATAAAAATACAGTATCTCATGCAGAGATAAATGCAATCAGAAAAGCCAGTAAAAAACTGGGAGACTGGCGTTTAGAGGGGTGCACATTATACGTGACTTTAGAACCTTGTCAGATGTGTGCCGGAGCCATTATACAGGCAAGGGTGGACAGAGTGGTAATTGCAAGCATGAATCCCAAAGCAGGTTGTGCAGGTTCTGTTTTAAATCTTTTGGAGATGGATGGATTTAATCATAAAGCAGAAGTGACAAGAGGTGTTCTTGAGGAAGAATGCAGTAGTATGCTCAGTGGATTTTTTAGAGAACTCAGGGAAGAAAAGGCAAAGAAAAAACAGCAGGAAAGAGAGGCATTATCATGACAAGAGAAGAATTCAAAGAACTTACCGGTAAAGAAGTTGTTATTTTAGATGGGGCAACAGGTTCAAATTTAATGAAGGCAGGTATGCCAAGAGGAATTTGTACAGAAAAGTGGATTTGTGAAAATCCGGAGCCACTTACAAAACTTCAAAAAGCATATCAGCAGGCAGGAAGTCAGATTGTTTATGCGCCTACTTTTTCAGCTAATAAAATCAGTCTTGCTAATCATGGTCTGGAAGATCAAGTATATAACTTAAATAAACAGCTTGTTGAGATTTCCCGTAATGCAGTAGGAACAGATTGTATGGTGGCAGGAGACTTGACGACTACAGGTAAACAGGACGCAGAATATGAAGTTTTGTTGGATGCCTATAAAGAACAAATTGCAGCACAGCTAGAGGCTGGAGTTGATTTACTTGTGGCAGAAACGATGTTGGGGGTAACAGAGCCTATGGCAGTTTTGGATGCTGCCAGAGAGTTGTGCAATTTACCGGTTATGTGCACTTTAACAGTAGAGTCGGATGGAAGTCTATTTTTTGGAGGAAATATTTATGACTCAGCAGAACTCTTAGAAGAAATGGGAGCAGATGCCGTGGGAATTAATTGTTCTACAGGTCCGGATCAGCTCCTTAGCGTGGTAGAAAATATAAGAAAAAGAATAAGTATTCCTTTGATTGTGAAACCAAATGCAGGAAATCCGGTGATTGATGCCACAGGTAACCCCGTATATTCTATGGGAGCAGAGGAATTTTCCTGTCATATCAAACGTCTTATTGATGCTGGAGCAAATCTTGTAGGGGGCTGTTGTGGAACAACTCCTGAATATATTAAACAGCTTGTTAAACTGAAGACTTTTTGCTAAACCGGTGACGCAAGAAAAGGAAAAGGCCTACAAGGGAAAATAAAATAAGGACAATTTTGGCAGCCTGAGAATAATTCTGAAAATACTGTACTGCTTTTTGCCAGGAAGAACCGGCAGCAGCGCCCAGAAAAATAAGGATAAAATTCCAAATCAGACTGCCTAAGGTTGTCATAAGGAAAAAAGGGCCTAAACTCATCCGTGCAATGCCTGCAGGAATAGAAATAAGACTTCGTATAATTGGTATGAAGCGACATAGAAATACGGTATAATTGCCTTTACTGTCAAACCAGCTTATGGCTTTTTTTATATCATGGATATCCAAGTGGAGCGTTTTTCCAATAGGGCCATTTACAAGAGATTCTATCTTTTCCATAGAAAGGATACTTCCCAGTTCATAGAGAAGGATAGCGCCTGCCAGACTTCCAACTGTGGCAGATACAACAACTCCGGGTAAGTTCATTTGGGTAAAAGTGGTCATAAAGCCACTGAAAGTAAGAATAACTTCGGAGGGGATAGGAGGAAAAATGTTTTCGACCATAATGAGAAAGGCAATGCCTAAATAGCCATAAGTGTTCAGAATTTCTACTAATAAATCATTCATGAGAAAGTCACCATTGTTTTTTTCTATGTTTATGCGAAAATGATGCCGGATATTCGGCAGATATAAAAAGAATAGATAGAAGATTATTTATTTTTATCGTGCGCCGCCCATCGAAACTTTTTCATGAACGTTACCTCTACAGTTAACTCGGCCCAGGCACCCTTACGGCACACAGAAGGTTCTGCTTAGTGCTGCTACATTCCTGTCCTGACACGGTTCACAGATTCCTGTTGCGTAAGACCCAAACGTCAACGCCACTTATAGAGGGCAGCTCCACAGGATACAAGCCTCAGATTGGCATCACCCCTGCTGTAGCGGATTGCAGGTACAGGGCACCGCTATCTCCCCGGCTGCACGATGTTAACAGTATAACGGCTTTTCGAGAAAATGTCAAATATAAGTTGTGAGGTAATATAAAATATTATATAATAGAAAAAGCCTTCTTTATTGTGTAGGAGGTATATTAAAAGAAAAAGGAGAATTCACATGGGCTATACAGCTCTTTATCGTAAGTTTCGTCCTCAGGAATTTGAAGATGTAAAGGGGCAGGAACATATTGTAACTACATTGAAAAATCAGATAAAAGCTGATAGAATCGGGCATGCGTATCTTTTCTGCGGTACGAGAGGTACAGGTAAGACCACGATTGCCAAAATTTTGGCAAGAGCAGTAAACTGTGAGCATCCGATTGACGGAAGTCCCTGTAACACCTGTAAAACCTGCAGGGCAATTAACGAAGGTACTTCTATGAATGTAATCGAAATTGATGCCGCATCCAATAATGGTGTGGATAATATTCGTGAAATTCGTGAAGAGGTAGCATATCGCCCAACAACAGGTAAATATAAGGTTTATATTATTGACGAGGTACACATGCTTTCAACAGGAGCTTTTAATGCTCTTTTAAAAACCTTGGAAGAACCTCCGTCTTATGTTATTTTTATTTTGGCAACTACGGAAGCCCATAAAATTCCAATTACCATTTTATCTCGCTGCCAGCGGTATGATTTCAGACGAATTACAGCAGAAACCATTGCAGCACGTTTGCAGGAGTTAATGGATAAAGAAGGGAACGATGTTGAAGAAAAGGCAATTCGCTATATTGCCAAGGCGGCAGATGGTTCTATGCGAGATGCTCTGTCCCTTTTAGACCAGTGTATTGCTTTTTATTTGGGAGAAAAACTCACTTATGAGAAGGTTTTAGAGAATTTAGGGGCAGTGGATACGCAGGTATTCAGTCGTATGCTTCGTCAAATTTTGCAACAGAATACGGCAGGCACAATTAAAACCTTAGATGAAATTATTATCCAGGGAAGGGAACTGGGGCAATTTGTTACAGACTTTATTTGGTATTTGCGTAACTTGCTTTTGATTTCTACTTCAGAGCACCCTGAGGAGGCAGTAGATGCATCGGCAGAAAATCTGGAGAGAATGAAAGAGGAGAGTAGTATGCTGGATGTAGAAACTCTCATGCGTTATATTCGTATTTTTTCAGAACTTTCAAACCAGATAAAATACGCTTCTCAAAAGAGGGTTTTAGTAGAAATTGCATTGATTAAGCTTTGTCAGCCGGTTATGGAGATGAATTTGGATTCCCTTTATGACAGAGTTCGGGTTTTGGAAGAAAAGTTGCAAAACGGTGTGCTGATGTCAAGCGTACCAGCTGAGAACTATGGGAAGATAAAAGCGGAAAACATACGGGAAGAAATTCAAGAAGAAACAGTAAAGCCTGAAAAGGCAGCGCCAGAGGATTTGCAGTATGTAAAAAAGAACTGGAATTCTATTATTCGTGATACAAAGGGGCTTTTGCAGCAGATGCTTTTAGACTCTGTACCGAAATATGATGGAAATACAGGTGAGCCAATCCTTTATGTGGAATTTCAAAATTTTTTGGCGCAGACATGTATTGATAATCCCGAGAATTTGGAAATGCTGAAAAATGCAGTTCGAAAGAAAATCGGAAAAGAAGTAGAAATAAAAATGATATTGAAAAACAGTGAAACCGGTCAGGGAAAAAGTGGACTGGCGGAGATTTCCGTAGATGATTTAATTCATAAAAATATTAATATGGAAATTACAGTAGAAAATATGGAAGAAGAGTAGGAGGAATTTATTATGGCAAAAAGAGGTGGATTTCCAGGTGGTATGATGCCGGGAAACATGAACAATTTAATGAAACAGGCGCAGAAAATGCAGCGTCAGATGGAAGAAAATCAGAAAGCATTAGAAGAAAAAGAGTTTACCGCAGCAGCAGGCGGTGGTGCGGTAGAAGTTACGGTTTCTGGTAAAAAGGAAGTTTTAAAAGTGAAATTAGCAGAAGAAGTAGTTGATCCAGATGATATTGAAATGCTGGAAGATTTAATTGTAGCTGCAACAAATGAAGCGCTCCGTAAAATGGAAGAAGAGTCAGCTGCTGTTATGTCAAAATTAACAGGCGGACTTGGCGGTATGGGCGGAGGATTTCCGTTCTAATGGAATACTATAGTAGTCACATTAACAAACTTATAGAAGAATTTTCAAGATTGCCGGGCATTGGTGCAAAATCTGCACAACGCCTGGCGTTCCACATTTTAAATATGCCAAAAGAGCAGGTGGAACAGTTGGCAGGAGCGATTACAAATGCGAAAGCAAATGTACAGTACTGTAAATGTTGTTATACCCTTACTGATCAGGAGGTATGTCCGATTTGTAAAAACCCAAAGAGAAATCACAATGTGATTATGGTAGTAGAGAACACCAGAGATTTAGCGGCTTATGAAAAAACCGGTAAATTCGAGGGAGTTTATCATGTACTTCATGGAGCAATTTCTCCTATGCTGGGAATAGGACCGGATGATATTAAACTAAAGGAATTGATGCAGAGAATATCAGAAAATGATATTGAAGAAGTGATTATTGCTACTAATTCCAGTCTGGAAGGGGAAACTACGGCAATGTATATCAGTAAATTGATTAAACCAACAGGAATTAAGGTAAGTCGTATTGCCAGCGGAGTTCCTGTAGGCGGAGATTTAGAATATATTGACGAAGTAACACTTTTAAGAGCCTTAGAGGGCAGAGTAGAGTTATGAAGAAAAAAGTTACATCAACAGATATTGCAAAAGCAGCGGGAGTTTCTCAAGCCACAGTTTCTATGGTGTTGAATAAGAAATATAATGTTTCTTTTTCAAAAGAGACGATACAAAAGGTGGAACAGGCAGCGGCACAGCTGGGATATACTATTCCCAAAAGACGCCAGCGGAAAAATTCCAAAGACAGCAGACTTTTGGTGGTTTTTTGTCCGACTCTTACTAATCCGTATTATGTGATGCTTCTTCAGGGAATTGAAACTGTTGCAAAAGAAAACGGTTACGGAGTTTTTGTATGTAATACTCAAAGGGAGTTGAAGTTGGAGGAACAGTATTTAAAATTGATGCATAGTGTCTCTCCGGCAGGTATTATTTATACTTGTAATCCCAGTAATCAATTTATGGAACAGGTAGAAGAAATTGCTGCAAAAATTCCTTTGGTGATTATCAGTAATAGAGATAAGGTAAAAGTAGATGCAATCAATCAGGATAATACAAAAATTGGCAGTCTTATGGCAAGGCATTTACTGGATTTAGGACATCAAAGGGTGGCATTTATTGCACCGCCGCTTACAAAAAGACAGGCACAGCGTTTTCGGAGAGTAGAAGGATTTGTCAAGGAGTTTGAAAAGGAAGGTTTCTCCCGGTTTGTGAGCATAAAAGCGGCAGATGATCGTTGGGATGAAGTGTTACCCAGCGTAGATTCTGAATATCGCATTGGTTATAATTTGACAAAAGAACTTTTAAAAGAGAGACCTGACATTACAGCTATAGCAGGTTTGAATGATATGATTGCTTTTGGTATTATAGATGCTCTGCAAGAGGAGAAATATAGAGTTCCTGGAGATGTATCTGTAATTGGATGTGACAATATTATCTTTTCGCGCATGATGCCTATGGCATTGACTACTATTGAACATTTTGTACCTTTAAAAGGAAGAGATGCCTGTGACATTATTATGAAGAAGATTGAGACGGATAGTCAGCTATGTCATGAGACAACTCCTGTAAGTGTTTATCACATTGAATATGAGCCGAAATTAATTGTACGTAAAACCACCGCTTATGCCAGAGTAAAAGAAAAAAATAGAAAAATAATTAAATAAAAACTCAAATATTATTAGTAATAATATTTGCTTAATTACAAGTGAATAAATAGAATTATTTTTTTGAGTGTTAATAAAAATAAAAATTATTAATAAATAAAATTATTTATAATAAAAGGTTCCCTTGCATAACTTGCCCATGGAGAGTAAACTGTAAATATCAAAGAAAGTTGCCTGCGGGGCAGAGTGAAAAGAGGAGGTATTTATTATTATGAAATTTTTTATTGACACAGCAAAGGTGGAAGACATTAAAAAGGCAAACGATATGGGTGTTATTTGCGGGGTAACTACAAATCCGTCTTTAATTGCTAAAGAGGGAAGAAAATTTGAAGAAGTAATTAAAGAAATTGTGTCTATTGTAGATGGACCGATTAGCGGTGAAGTAAAAGCTACTACTACTTCAGCAGAAGGAATGATTGAAGAAGGACGAGAAATAGCCGCAATTCATCCGAATATGGTTGTAAAAATTCCTATGACAGCAGAAGGCTTAAAAGCAGTAAAAGCATTATCAGCAGAGGGAATTAAAACAAATGTTACTTTGATTTTTACAGCAAATCAGGCACTTTTGGCTGCCAGAGCAGGAGCAACTTATGTTTCACCGTTTTTAGGAAGATTAGATGATATTTCTACAAATGGGGTGGAGTTAATCAGTACAATTGCTGAGATGTTTTCTATTGCAGGTATTGAAACAGAGATTATTGCGGCAAGTGTAAGACATCCGATGCACGTAACAGACTGTGCTCTTGCAGGGGCAGATATTGCTACTGTACCGTATAAAGTAATTGAGCAAATGTTGCATCATCCATTGACAGATGCAGGAATTGAAAAATTTAAAAAAGACTATATTGCAGTATTTGGTGAATAATGTAGGTTGGCAGACCTGTTATCATCTGCTATAATGACATGGAAAATCAGATTTTGGATTTTTATTGTATATCAGGAGGAAAGAAATGAACAAGTTAGAACTTCAGAAGATGGCTAACGAAATTCGTAAAGGAATTATAACAGCTGTCCATTCTGCAAAAGCCGGACATCCGGGAGGCTCCTTGTCCGCAACAGAAGTATTCACTTATTTGTATTTTGAAGAAATGAATATTGATCCGAAGAATCCGAAAAAAGCAGACCGTGATCGTTTTGTACTTTCTAAAGGTCATACTGCGCCAGGATTATATTCTGCTTTAGCACACAGAGGATATTTTCCGGTAGAGGATTTGGTGACTTTACGTCATATCGGTTCTTATCTTCAGGGACATCCGGATATGAAACACATTCCAGGAGTAGATATGTCTAGTGGTTCTTTGGGACAGGGTATTTCTGCTGCAGTGGGAATGGCACTTTCAGCAAAATTGAGCAATGAGTCTTATCGAGTATATACATTACTTGGTGATGGCGAAATTCAGGAAGGACAGGTTTGGGAAGCTGCTATGTTTGCGGGACATAGAAAGCTGGATAATCTTACTGTAATTGTAGATAACAATGGATTACAGATTGACGGAAATATTGAAGACGTATGTTCTCCATATCCAATTGATAAGAAATTTGAAGCTTTTAATTTTCATGTGATTAATGTGGAAGACGGAAATGATTTTGAACAGTTAAAAGCTGCTTTTGATGAAGCTAAAACAGTAAAAGATATGCCTACGGCAATCATTATGAAGACAGTAAAGGGTAAAGATGTTTCCTTTATGGAGAATAATGCCGGATGGCATGGAAAAGCTCCAAATGATGAAGAATTTGCCATCGCAATGGCTGACTTGGAAAAGGTAGGTGAAGCATTATGTCAGAAGTAAAGAAGATTGCAACCAGAGATAGTTATGGAAATGCATTAGTAGAGTTAGGGAAAAAATACGAAAATCTGGTGGTTTTAGATGCTGACCTGGCAGGTGCTACAAAGACAGCTACTTTCCAGAAGGCTTTCCCGGAACGTCATATTGATTGTGGTATTGCAGAAGGCAATATGGTAGGTATCGCAGCAGGACTTGCGTCTACTGGAAAAGTTCCTTTTGCAAGTACATTTGCTATGTTTGCGGCAGGACGTGCTTATGAGCAGATTCGTAACTCTGTGGGATATCCACACTTAAATGTAAAAATCGGTGCAACACATGCAGGTATTTCCGTAGGTGAAGACGGTGCAACACACCAGTGTAACGAAGATATCGCTCTTATGAGAACAATTCCTGGTATGGTTATCTTGAATCCATCTGATGACGTGGAAGCAAGAGCTGCTGTAGAAGCTGCTTACCATCACGAAGGACCGGTATATCTGCGATTTGGAAGACTTGCAGTTCCAGTAATCAATGATAGAGAAGACTATAAATTTGAAATTGGTAAAGGAATTGTATTGCGAGAAGGTAAAGATGTTACAATTTTTGCTACTGGTTTATGTGTAAATGAAGCACTGCAGGCAGCAGAAAAACTGGCATCAGACGGTATTGAAGCCAAAGTAATTAATATTCATACAATTAAACCATTAGATGAAGAATTAGTAGTAAAAGCTGCAATGGAAACAGGAAAAGTTGTAACAGTAGAGGAGCACTCTGTAATTGGAGGGCTTGGTGGTGCTGTTGCAGAAGTTCTCTCTGAAAAAGCGCCTACAAAAATGCTTCGTATTGGAATTAATGATGTGTTTGGAGAGTCCGGACCAGCAGTTAAGTTATTAGAAAAATATGGAATTGATGCAGTAGGAATTTATGAAAAAGTAAAAGCTTTTGTATAAAATTCTGAAATATAAAAGAAATCCTCGGCTTTTATGCCGAGGATTTTGTAAAATAAAAAGGGGAGTGATACAATGAAAGTGGGAAGAAAAAGAAGAAGAAAATATACTGCAATTTCTCCCGGAAATGAAGAGTTTTACAGTTACATTAAAGATTTGGTACATCATCCTTATGTATTGAAAATGAAAAAATTTCCTCATCATTGTGAAACCAGTTGTTATCAACATTGTTTAAATGTGGCTTATTATAATTATCGAATTTGCAAATTTTTTAATTTAGATGCAAGAAGTGCAGCTCGTGCCGGAATGCTTCATGATTTGTTTTTATATGACTGGAGGGGGCATAGAAAGAAAACAGGAGATCCGGTACATGCTATGACACATCCTCACAGAGCTCTTCATAATGCAAAGCGGTATTTTCATTTGAATAGCTTAGAGGAGGAAATGATTGTAAAGCACATGTTTCCTGTGACACCAATTCCTCCTACGCATTGGGAAACGTGGATTATTACTCTTACGGATAAATATTGCGGAACCTGTGAAATTGGACGTTATTATTATAAAGCCTGGTTTCCAAGAGGCGCTTATGCCTTAATCAAGGGAATTGTGAAAAAAGTATTTGGGTCAGATTATGAATATCAAGATTATGTTCTTCCTTTTGGTAAGGAAGAAGTTGCAGCAGCAGACAGCGGCGTAAATTTTGTGAAACTTCGAGTGCGTTCGGAAGGCAATTGGAAAAAAGGGACTGCAGGAAACGGGCGTGGACCGAAGTATTGACGATGAGCCAATAAAATGCCGGAGACAATAGAATCGGCCATTTGTACAACTGTGGCAAGTCGAGTGCTCTGCAGAAGAAAATGGTCGAATGCTCCAGCTATATTTACAATTCCGGTAATAGAAATATCTCCCACAGGCGGTAAGGTTTTGTGTACACCTAATCCTGGTTCTAAAGCTCCCTCAGAAACAGTGAGAAAGCCTACATGGCTTTTCATTCCTAAAGAAGCATCAATGGCAATTATAAGACTATGAGGATGTTGTTTTTTTAACGTACTTATAGTCTTATTTAGATTTAAGGCATGAACAGGCTGTGTAAGAGTTCCATAGATGTGGGTGGATTTTAAAGGCGTTTTTGATAAGCTGTGTCCTACTAAAGGCCCCAGACTATCTCCTGTAATACGGTCGCTTCCAATACATAAAATAACTAATTCATTAAAGCTTTTTTTGTATGAAGTAAATAAATCATAAAGCACGGTGCCAAGCTTTGTACCTGCGTTGGAATTTTTGTTTTCTATATAGTAAACAGGCTGTGTTTCATTTGGCATAATTTTAAATCCTTTCTTTGTCTTACTTTTGTTAGTCTGTCCGTTTTTTTAAAACTTTATCCTGAAAAAAATGTCGTAAAAAAAATAGAATAGCCCACTAAATATGCTAAATTTCGCAATCAGAATATGTTATCCTTTCATTCAAAAAGGGGTGACTGATTATGATAGAAATTGTTTATGAAAAGGAAAAACAAAAGCCAGATGGAAACGAGGGATATTTTCGTATTCCAAATAATATACGTCAGATAGGGGAAATTACCGGAACACAAAAAATCTATATAGAAGATTATGCGTATACTTATCTCAGTAGAATAGCTACTGAAAATTCCCATAAAGGAATAGCAGCGATTTTGATGGGACAATCTAATTGGAAGGACGGAAATTCTTATCTTTTTGTAAAAAGTGCAGTGGCTCTGGAAAATATGGAAGTAAGTGAAGAACATTTAACATTTACTCAGGAAATATGGAATCATGTATATGAAAAGAATAAAGAATATTTTCCGGAGCAGGAGGTAGTGGGATGGTTTTTGTCTATACCGGGATGTTCTATGGAACTTCATGAAGTTATTTGCCAGACACATTTAAATCATTTTGGTGGGAATGATAAAATTTTACTGGTAAGAGAGCCTTTGGAAAAGGAGGAGGCTTTTTATCGTTACGAAAATGGGAAAATGTCAAGGCAGACAGGCTTTTATGTATATTATGAAAAGAATGAGCCTATGCGAAGCTTTTTGATTTCTCAAAATGCGAAACAGGAAAAAAAGACGGAAGATGTAGATGATTCTGCGGTACATACCTTCCGCAAGAAAGTGGAAATGAAAAGTGAAACGGAAGAAAAACATAGATTTCCGGTATTTAAAACAGTGGGAGTTTGTGCAATGGCAGCAGCTTTAGCAGTAGGAGTTCTTTATGCAAATGACTACAAAAAGGTAAAAAGCAGTAAAAGTGCTGTTGCCAGCATAAAAGAAGAAGTTGAAGAACCTGTAAAAGTAACGCCTGTAAATGGTTCTCCGGATGCAGATATAAAACCAAAGGAAACAGAAGAAACACAGGAGACAGTTCCGAAAGAACCGGAAAGTCCGCAACCGCAGCAGGAAACACAGGCTTCTGTTCAAAATTCATATACGATTCAACAGGGAGATACTCTTACGAAAATTAGTATAAAAAATTATGGAAATGCGAAACGAGTAAAAGAAATCTGTGAGTTAAATCAGATACAGGAAAATGATTTGATTTATCCGGGACAAACAATTTTACTACCATAAAAATTTGTGCTATACTTATTAAAAATACGATGAAGGAAGAAATTTATGAATGTAAAAAAAAATACTTCTGAAAATAATAAGGTGATACAGCTATATAAAAATAAATGGAATCGGAAGTGGTTTATTCCTTTGGGAATCCTGATTTTCATACTGCTTGTCATTTTAGGTATCAAATATCATGTATATCATGATTATCGTGTAATTTTTTCGTCTAGCAATGAAGATACACAGTCATCAAATTACATCCCATTGGGAGATTGTCTTTTGAAATATGGAGATGATGGTGCTTATCTTTTGTCTCAGTCGCAGGAAATTCTGTGGAATCAGAATTTTGAGATGAGTAATCCTTCAGCAGATGTATTAGGAGAACAGGCAGTTATTTACGATAAAAGGGGTACAAAAATGTTTGTTTTAAATAAAAACAAACTAATATCTGATATGGAGACAAAGTTTCCTATTTTGCAGGCAGAAATTACAGAAAAAGGTGCTGTGGCAACTGTTTTGCAAGATGGAGAAAAAACATGGATTAATTATTATGCGCCTGACGGAAGCGTGATAGCGGAAAATCAGACACGTATAGAAAATCCGGGATATCCCCTAGATATGGCTGTTTCTCCCGGTGGTGAAAATATTGCAGTGAGCTTTTTATTGGTAGAAAATAGTCACCTGATTAACAAAGTTATTTTTTATAATTTTGGTGATGCAGGTCAGAATAAGGAAGATAATATTGTAGCTGAGTATCAATATGAAAACATGGTTATTCCACAGGTTACTTATCTGGATAGCGAAACAGCGGTAGCATTTAGGGATGATGGATATTCAATATTTAAAGGAACAGAAAGTCCAAAGGAAAAAGTGAAAGAAACGATAGAAGAAGAAATTGTCAGTATCTTTCATAATGAAAAATATTTTGGGTTGGTCTTAAAAGGAACCGGTAAAAAAGAAGGGTATGTAATACAACTTTATTCACCTTCTGGTAAGAAAATGTTTTCCAAAAAATTTGAACACGAATATCAAAGCATTGATATCAGTAAAGAGATGATTATCATGTGTGACGGCTCTGAGGTGAAAATGTATAATTTAAAAGGAATTTTAAAGTTTGATGGAATGATAGAAGAAGGAGCTGTAAAAAAAATGTTCCAAATGTCTTCCAAGCGTTATATGGTAATCTCAGAAAATGGAATTAATACAATCAGTTTAAAATAATGAGGATACAGATGAATTGGTTATGTGTAATTATTTTGGCAATTCCTGTAATGTATATTTTCAAAGGGTTTCAAAAGGGCATGGTGAAAATGGCGGTTTCGTTTTTATCTGTTTTTATAACTCTTGCAGCCTGTTTTATTCTTAACCCACATATAGAAAGAGTGTTAAAGCAGGAAACAAGAATTTATGAAAGCATCCAGAAACAATGTGAGAATTATATTATAGATACAGTAGAAGTGCAGGAAGATGAGGAAATAAACAGAGAAGAGCAAAAAGAATTCATTCAGAAACTTTCTTTGCCGGAGAATATAACAGAAATTTTCTTTTTTAAAAATGAATCCGGGGAATATGAGAAGGTTTTGATGGGAACTTTTGTTAATTATCTGGCAGGAAGTATTGCAAATTTTATTGTGGGGGGCATTAGTTTATTTTTAACATTTCTTTTGATGAATGTTTTGATGGGATTAATTGGGAAAATTTTGGGAACGATTTTTTCTTTTCCAATACTTAGTATGTTGAATAGAATTGGTGGCGCTGTTTTAGGTGCAGCAAAAGGAATTTGTATAGTATGGATTTTTTTCTTGATAATATCTATATTTTGGAATGCTGTTTGGGCACAGAATTGTTATCATTTAATAAGAGAAAATCCGATTGTCAGCTATTTATATGATGAGAATATATTTCTATATTTCTTAAAGGGGATTATGAAATAAAAAAGCAGGAAAATTTTGCGGAATTTTTCTGCTTTTTTATTGACATGAATGTCAGAAGATGGTATAGTAAATGCCATCAGCGGATTGCTGGTAAAAAATATGTAAAATAAAAGAAAAAAGTTGTTGACAAAGTTAGAAAGATGTGATAATCTAATCTAGCTGTCGCAAAACGACAACAAAGCAGTCGAAAAAGACTGAAAAAAGTTTTAAAAAGTCAAAAAAGTTCTTGACAGAGAGATACAGATGTGATAATCTAGTATGGCTGTCGCAA
>CAJKQE010000052.1 GCA_905201915.1 uncultured Lachnospiraceae bacterium | reverse complement strand
TGAAAAAGAAAAAGATGGTGAAAGAGAAATCAGTAGTACGTATATTCGGGAAGAATTAGCACAAGGACGAATGGAAAAAGTACAGAAACTGCTGGGATATCCTTATTTTATCAGAGGAGAAATTGTTCATGGCAGACAGCTTGGGAGAACCATAGGAGTACCTACTGCAAACTTAATTCCCCCGTCAATGAAAAAACTTCCTCCAAATGGCGTCTATGTAACAAAGTCTTTCATTGGAGAAAAATATTATTTTGGAATTACAAATGTAGGATATAAACCTACAGTAAAAGAAAATTTTATCGGAGTGGAAACCTATCTTTTCGACTGCAATGAAGATTTGTATGGGCAGGAAGCAGAAGTGCGGTTTTATAAATATTTGCGTCCTGAGAAAAAGTTCGGCTCTTTATCAGAATTAAAGACACAATTAGACATAGATGTAGAAACAGCTCGAGCTTTTTTTGAAAAAGAATATGGACAACTACCAGAACTTCGATTATCATAAAGTAGAGATTTTCGAAAGAAATCTTTTTTACGAAGGAGAGAAAAATGAATATAGAAAACCTATTGTCGCTGATTGGCGGTCTTGGATTGTTTTTATATGGAATGACCGTTATGGGAGATAGTATTGAAAAGGCGGCAGGAGCAAAGATGAGAAGTTTCCTTGACTTCTTTACTAAAAATCGTTTTATTGGTATGCTGTTCGGTATGCTTTTCTGTGCTATTGTACAGTCATCAAGTGCAACAACGGTTATGGTAGTAAGCTTTGTAAATGCAGGACTGATGAATTTAGTTCAGGCAGCAGGAGTAATTATGGGTGCCAATGTAGGTACCACGATTACATCACAGCTGGTAGCGTTTAATCTGTCTCAGGCAGCACCGGTATTTTTAATGCTTGGTGTAATTATCACTATGTTTTGTAAAAATAACAAAGTGAAGCAGATTGGTGAAGTGGTATTAGGATTTGGTGTTTTATTTATGGGATTGTCTCTGATGTCAGGAAGTATGGAGGGAATGAAAGAATCTCCTTTTGTTGTAAATCTTCTTCATGGCATTAATAATCCGTTTTTGGGAATTATCATCGGATTTATTATCACAGCAATTATTCAGAGTTCATCTGTTACAGTCAGCATTGTGCTTTTAATGGCACAGCAGGGACTTTTGCCTTTGTGGATATGTTTTTATATTATTTTAGGCTGTAATATCGGCTCTTGCACCACAGCTCTGTTGGCAAGTATCAGCGGCAACAAAGATGCAAAGCGTGCGGCAATGATTCATTTTCTGTTTAATGTAATGGGAACAATTGTGATTGCAGCTATTCTGCTTCTGGGAGAAAGCTGGGTAGAAGCCGGAATTCGAGGAATTTCCGGTGACAATATTGGAAGATGTGTTGCCAATGCGCATACATTCTTTAAAGTTTTCCAGGTAATTATTCTGTTCCCGTTTGCAAAATGGATTGTAAAACTTACATACTTCTTTGTACCGGATAAAGCAGGTAAGGAGAAACAAGAAGGTTTTCAGCTGGAATATATAGGACCATCCAGTGTATTTTCACCAAATACTGCAGTGGTAGAGGTTACAAAGGAATTAGAACGTATGGGACATATTGCTGTAGAGAACTTGATAAAAGCCGTAAACGTTTTGATTAAACCGGAAGATAAGATAATAGAAGAGGTTTATGAGACAGAACAGCAGATTAATTACATGAACCATGCCATTACCGATTATCTGGTGAAAATCAGTCAAAGTACGCTGCCTATTGATGACATGAAAAATATAGGCGGGCTGTTCCATGTGGTAAATGATATTGAGAGAATTGGAGATCACGCAGAAAATGCTGCAGACTCAGCAATATTGAGCAAAGAGAAAAATATTTCTTTTAGTAAAGAATCAGAAGAAGAGCTTTTAGAAATGCTCAATCGAGTGATTAAAATTACTAATTATTCCATTGATATGTTTTCCAATAACAGTAAGGAACATCTTCAGGAAATTTTAGATTTGGAAAACGGTATTGACCAGATGGAAAGAGATTTACAGGAAGCTCATGTAGAGAGATTGAAAAAAGGGCAGTGCAGACAGGAAGCGGGAATGATTTTCTCTGACATTATTTCAGGATTGGAGAGAGTAGCAGACCATGCTACGAATATCGCATTCTCCATTTTGGACGAAAAACCGGAAGAATAAAATACGTATAATATACAAAAGATAAGCCTAAGGGGAAATTACCCTTAGGCTTTCATTATTTTGGCGAAAAGCCTCAGGAAAGGGATATATTATGCGAAATAAACAGAAAATTAAAATTTGGATGGCGACAGCAGGAGTTATTTTATCAGGAATGTTTTTTGGAGAAAATCATGTATGGGCAGCGCCTGAAAAACAAACGGAAAGAAACGGCGCTTATGCAGATGTAAATACATGCTTAAATATCCGAGAAGGAGCAGGAACTCAGCATCCGGTTTTGGCACAGCTTCCTAAGAACGGATATTGCGAGGTTGAACGCCGGGAGGGAGACTGGTGTTACATTACTTCAGACGAAATTTCAGGATATGTTTTTTGCGATTATTTGGAAACAGGATTTACAAAAGAAGAATATTTAACGGTTACAAATCAAAAAGAAATGAAATATGCTTATTCCTTGCAGCAAAAGGAAAATGTAGCCGCAGCTGCATCCATAGGAGGAAAACGGCAGGAAATAGTAGACTTTGCTCTGCAATTTGTAGGAAATCCTTATGTATGGGGAGGAACCAGTTTGACAAATGGAGCAGACTGTTCAGGATTTGTTCAAAGTGTTTATAAAAAATTCGGAGTTTCCCTTCCGAGAGTTGCCTGCGATCAGGCTAATGCAGGAACCAAGATTTCTGTGGAGGAAGCTCTTCCAGGAGATTTGATTTTTTATTCAGATAAGGGATATATTTATCATGTAGTCATGTATATTGGAGATGGAAAAGTAGTACATGCCAGCAGCTCAGCTTCCGGAATTAAAGTATCCAATCTCTATCGAGCACATGCTGTAAGTGGAGCACGATTTTTTTAATAAGAAATGTCTTTACAAGCAATGTGCAATATGCTATACTCAAAACGTTAGAATTAGCCGTAATTCAGAAATTGGAATCTCCAACCGTTCCTTAATTACCGGCGATTAGATTAAAATAATGGAGGAAAACAAAATGATTTCTAAAGAAAAGAAACAGGCAATCATGGCAGAATATGCAAGAACACCAGGTGATACAGGTTCACCAGAAGTACAGGTAGCTGTATTAACAGCAAGAATTCAGGAGCTTACAGAGCACTTGAAAACAAACCACAAAGATCATCATTCAAGACGTGGTCTTCTGAAAATGGTAGGTCAGAGACGTGGATTACTTGCATATCTGAAGAAAACTGATATTGAAAGATACCGTTCTTTAATTGAGCGTTTAGGTCTTAGAAAATAATCAGAACCAGAGGACGGGGCGGAAGGTTTTCCGCCCTTTTTTTACGCAAGCCAGATACCGAGACCACTGAAAAGTATATTTATTAAATAAGAAGTGTATTTTTCAGTTGTTTCGGACGGGCTTTGCTATGAAGTTAAGTTAAATAGAAAAAAGGAGACAAAAGTATGTACAAAAGTTTTTCAATGGAACTGGCAGGAAGAACACTGACAGTTGATGTAGGACGTGTGGCAAAGCAGGCAAATGGTGCTGCACTTATGCGTTATGGTGATACAACAGTATTGTCTACAGCTACAGCTTCTGATAAACCAAGAGAAGGAATTGATTTCTTCCCATTAAGCGTAGAATACGAAGAAAAAATGTATGCAGTAGGTAAAATACCGGGTGGATTTAATAAAAGAGAAGGAAAAGCAAGTGAACATGCAATTTTAACTTCTCGTGTTATTGACAGACCAATGCGTCCGCTGTTCCCAAAAGATTACAGAAATGATGTAACTTTAAACAACATGGTTATGGCAGTTGATCCTGAGTGTAATCCAGAAGTTGTTGCAATGCTGGGTTCTTCTATTGCAACTTGTATTTCTGATATTCCGTTTGATGGCCCTTGTGCAGCAACACAGATTGGTATGGTAAACGGAGAATTAGTTGTAAATCCTTCTTTGGCACAGAAAGAAATTTCTGATCTTCAGCTTACAGTTGCTTCTACAAGAGAAAAAGTTATTATGATTGAGGCAGGAGCAAATGAAATTCCTGAAGCAAAGATGATTGAAGCAATTTTCAAAGCTCATGAAGTAAACCAGGAAATTATTGCGTTTATTGATAAAATTGTTGCAGAATGCGGAAAAGAAAAACACAGCTATGAAAGTTGTGCAGTTCCGGAAGAATTGTTTGCTGCAATAAAAGAAATTGTAACACCGGAAGAAATGGAAGAAGCTGTATTTACAGATGAAAAACAGGTTCGTGAAGAAAATATCCGTGTAATTACAGAAAAATTAGAAGAAGCTTTTGCTGAAAATGAAGAATGGCTGGCTGTATTAGGTGAAGCTGTTTATCAGTATCAGAAGAAAACAGTTCGTAAGATGATTTTAAAAGATCACAAACGTCCGGACGGAAGAGCAATTACAGAAATTCGTCCTCTGGCAGCAGAAACAGATATTATTCCTAGAGTACATGGTTCTGCTATGTTTACAAGAGGTCAAACACAGATTTGTACGATTACAACTCTGGCACCATTATCTGAAGCACAGAGATTAGACGGACTGGATGAATTTGAAGTGAGCAAACGTTATATGCATCACTATAATTTCCCATCTTATTCTGTTGGTGAAACAAAACCATCAAGAGGACCGGGACGTCGTGAAATCGGACATGGTGCGCTGGCTGAGAGAGCTTTAGTACCGGTTATTCCGGGAGTAGAGGAATTCCCTTATGCAATCCGTACAGTTTCTGAGACTTTTGAGTCTAATGGTTCTACTTCTCAGGCAAGTATCTGTGCATCTACTATGTCTTTAATGGCTGCAGGTGTACCGATTAAGAAACCGGTAGCAGGAATTTCCTGTGGTCTGGTTACAGGAGAAACAGATGATGATTATCTGGTACTTACAGATATTCAGGGACTGGAAGACTTCTTCGGCGATATGGACTTTAAGGTAGCAGGTACACATGATGGTATTACTGCAATCCAGATGGATATTAAAATCCATGGTCTGACAAGACAGATTATTGAAGAAGCGATTGCAAGAACAAAAGAAGCAAGAGAATACATCTTAACAGAAGTTATGGAAAAATGTATTCCTGCTCCAAGAGAAACTGTGAGCAAATATGCTCCAAAAATCGTTCAGATTCAGATCGATCCGGAAAAAATCGGTGATGTAGTAGGTCAGAGAGGAAAGACAATTAACGCAATTATCGATGAGACAGGCGTAAAAATTGATATTGATGATAATGGTGGTGTATCTATTTGCGGAACAGACCAGCACATGATGGATAAAGCAGTAGAATACATTAAAACAATTACAACAGATTATCAGGAAGGTCAGATTTTCACTGGAAAGGTTATCAGCATCAAAGAATTCGGAGCATTTTTAGAATTTGCACCTGGAAAAGAAGGAATGGTACACATTTCTAAGATTGCAAAAGAAAGAATTGAAAAAGTAGAAGATGTACTTTCTATTGGAGATGTTGTAAAAGTTGTTTGTCTTGGAAAAGATAAAATGGGACGTATCAGCTTTAGTATTAAGGATGTTCCGGAAGAAGCATAAAAAGATATAGAAATTAGGAGGGGGAGCATAAAAAATGTGCCCCCTTTTTCTCCTTAAACAGGAAAGTGTAGAGGTGAAGAATATGCGTTATCATAATATTACAAAGGACGATATGTTAAATGGTGATGGACTTCGGACTGTTTTATGGGTGGCAGGCTGTGACCACGGCTGTAAAGGCTGCCAAAATCCAGTAACATGGGACCCAAACAGTGGACTGGAATTTGATGATGCTGCAAAGGAAGAAATTTTTGAGCAGTTAAATCAAAGTTATATTGCAGGAATTACATTTTCCGGCGGTGACCCTTTATATTGGGGAAATGTGGCAGATGTAACAGAGTTGGCAAAGGAAATTAAAGAAAAATATCCTAAGAAGACAATTTGGCTGTATACGGGTTCTTTATGGGAACGTATTCAGGGAATGGATATTCTGCAGTATATTGATGTGCTGGTGGACGGAGAGTTTATGGAAGAGAAAAAAGATGTTTCTCTGAAATGGAAGGGCAGTTCCAATCAAAGAGTCATTGATGTGCAGCAGTCTCTAAAAACAGGAACAGTGGTATTACATGCTTAGGAGGAAAAATGAGAAGAATTGCAAAGTTTCATAAAGTAAGTGAGGCACAGTTTGTAGAAGGATTTCTGGATTGTTTCGCAGGAAAAAGCGAAATAGAGGCAAAGGAAATTTATAACACATTAAAATTGCCGAGAAGAGCAACAGCAGGAAGTGCCGGATACGATTTTTTTAGTCCGGTAGATTTTGAATTAAAACCAGGTGAAAGTTTAAAAATTCCTACAGGAATTCGTGCAGAAATGGAAAATGACTGGGTTTTAAAATTATATCCAAGAAGCGGACTGGGGTTTAAATTCCGTCTGCAGTTGAATAATACAGTAGGAATTATTGACAGTGATTATTTTCATTCTGACAATGAAGGGCATATTTTTATTAAGATTACAAATGATTCTAATGAAGGAAAAACTGTTCAGGTGCAAGCCGGAACCGGTTTTGCACAGGGGATTTTTCTGGAATATGGAATTACGGTAGATGATGATGCAACTGCTATAAGAAATGGCGGTTTTGGAAGTACAACCGGAAAATAATGGAGAGGATAGCATGTAAGAAGAAGGAAGCACTTGCATGTTATCTTTTTTTATGGTAATATATTTTGAGAGTCAAAATAATTGAAAACCATAATAGTTTTAAGTTCCGGGAGGATAAAAGCATGATAATAGAACCAAAGGTAAGAGAATTTATTTGTACTACAGCACATCCAGAAGGATGCAGAGAAAATGTAAAGAAGCAAATTGCCTATGTAAAATCCCAAAATATAAAAAAAGGGCCTAAGAAAGTGTTGGTAATCGGCGCATCTACAGGATATGGTCTGGCAAGTAGAATTACAGCAGGATTTGGATGTGGTGCAGCAACTATTGGTATTTTCTTTGAAAAGCCTTCGAATGGAAAACGTACAGCGACACCAGGCTGGTATAATACGGCAGCTTTTGAAGAAGAAGCTCATACAGCAGGGATTTATGCGAAGTCAATTAACGGAGATGCCTTTTCTAAAGAAATAAAAGAAAAAACCATTGATTTAATTAAGAAAGACTGGGGCAAAGCAGATATGGTGATTTATAGTCTTGCAGCTCCCAGACGTACAGACAGAGATGGAAATTTGTGGACATCTTCTTTAAAAACTACAAAAGAAGCTTTTACAGAAAAGAGTCTGGATTTGAGAAACAATACTATAGTAGAGAAAACAGTAGACCCTGCCCAACCGGAAGAAATTCAAGGTACTATGAAAGTTATGGGTGGCGAAGACTGGATGGAATGGATAGAGGCATTGAAAGCGGCAGATGCTATAGAAGAAAATGGGATTACTGTGGCATATTCTTATATTGGACCAGAACTTACCTATCCTATTTATTTTGATGGAACTATTGGACAGGCAAAACGTCATTTGGAAAATACAGCAAAAGTTATGAGAGAAAAATTTCCAAAGCTACAGTCTTATGTGTCTGTAAATAAAGCACTGGTAACACAGGCAAGTGCAGCCATTCCCATTGTACCTTTGTACTTTGCTATTTTATATAAAGTTATGAAACAGGCAGGAAATCATGAAGGCTGTATAGAGCAGATTTCACGTCTTTTTAAAGAAAAACTTTTGGAAGAACAAGTACCGGTAGATGAAGAAGGAAGAATTCGTATGGATGACTGGGAACTGTCAGAAGAAGTTCAGAAGAAAGTTGTGGAAGCATGGAAACAGGTAACAACAGAAAATGTTACAGAGATTTCGGATATTGAAGGATATTGGGAAGACTTTTACCAGATGTTTGGTTTTCATTTATCAGGAGTGGATTACGGAAAAGATGTAGATGTGGAAGTGAAAATTCCAAGTCTGGAGGCATAATATAGAATAGTATATATAGAAGTTGAGCTATTTCACTGACAAGTAAAAGAAACAGAATGTCAATGGAATAGCTCAAGCTGTTTTTAGAAATTAGTTTTCATTTTTTTCTTCAAGCTCTGCTTCTGATTTTAAATTAGCAATAAAATCATGG
Source organism: uncultured Lachnospiraceae bacterium (assembly GCA_905201915.1). Lineage (GTDB taxonomy): Bacteria > Bacillota > Clostridia > Lachnospirales > Lachnospiraceae > Blautia. Next base: position 6,764 of record CAJKQE010000052.1, on the reverse strand, counting down.
AATGCTTCTGCAGCAGCCATATATTCATCTTCTCTTTCAATATTGGTAACAATCGGTGCATCATTTTCTTCTGCATAGCGGAATAAATAAGTTTCGCCGTCTGTATTTTTACCATTTTCGTTTAATGGCACCAGTGCAATATATTCTCCAAAACCTTCTACAGGAAAGGTAGTCAGTACAGCACATTCTAAAACCGTGTCATCTTCCAGAGTTAATTTAATAGTAGGATTTGGAACTTTTGGGATTGTTCCCTGATTTTTTCCACCTGCGCTGGAACAGTTTGCCGTACAGGAAGCGCAGTCACTTGGATTGCAGCTTTCGATATCTGTTGTATATGTTTTTTCGCTCATTTTTTAACCTCTTTCTTAATTTAAGTTTTGAAAATATTTTACCAGATGCAGAGGGGGAATGCAATACAGAAAGGATTTGCATTTTTATTTCCGGACACGTATAATGGAAAGTATGATTAGGGAGGGGGAAGGCAGCTTGGAAAAAGATACATCTCATTTGATAAAAAGAGTAAAGCACTTTAAGACAATTCTTACAGCAGAAGGATTTTTAGTAGGAGCAGTTGCAGGTCTTGTGGTGCTTTTGTATCGTATTATTTTAGAATATGCCGGTAAAGGCATGAATAAAGTATTAGAATACGTAAGACAGGAACCTTTGGCAGCGGTTTTATGGTTTGTGGCATTGTTTGTAATTGCCTGTATTGTGGGAAAATTAGTAAAATATGAACCTATGATTTCAGGAAGCGGAATTCCTCAGGTAGAGGGAGAAATGATGGGGAAACTAAATCAGGTGTGGTGGCGTGTGCTGCCTGCAAAATTTCTGGGTGGTTTTTTATCTCTTTTTTCGGGACTTTCTCTTGGAAGAGAAGGGCCGTCTATACAGATTGGCGCTATGGCAGGAAAAGCAGTTTCCCAAACTTTAGATAGAGGAAAAACAGAGGAAAAATATTTAATTACCTGCGGAGCAAGTGCCGGACTTGCGGCTGCTTTTCATGCACCTTTGGCAGGAGTTATGTTTTCTCTGGAGGAAATACATAAAAACTTTTCTGTATCTGTTTTAATCTCTGTTATGACTGCATCGATTACAGCAGATTACATTTCCAGTCAATTTATGGGATTTAAGCCAGTATTTCAATTTGATGTAGGAACAGAAATATTGCCTCAGTACTATTGGCATATTGTGATTTTAGGCATTATTTTAGGTATTATGGGAGCCTTTTATAACAAGATGACCATCTGGGTACAGGGCTTGTATTTTAAAGTAAAAGGATTAAATGAGACAACACGGCTTTTTATTCCTTTTTTGCTTGCAGGAGTAGTTGGGCTTGTTATGCCTCAGATACTGGGAAGCGGACATGCTTTAATTGATGTGGCAGCAGAGGGAAATATGATGCTCACTTCTCTTTTGATTTTATTTGTGGCCAAATTTCTGTTTTCTTTGATTTGTTTTGGTTCAGGAGCACCGGGCGGGATTTTCTTTCCGCTTTTAGTGTTAGGTGCGCTTTTAGGCGGGGCTTACAGTACCTTTGCAGTGCAGTATATGGGATTGGATGCTTCTTATATCAGCAACATGGTTCTTCTTGCCATGGCAGGATATTTTACAGCAATTGTGAGAGCGCCTATTACAGGAATTATTTTAATTTTTGAGATGACAGGACAGGTAAGTCAGATGCTTTCCATGTCTTTAGTGTCAATTGTGGCATATCTGGTAGCTTCGGCTCTGAAATCGGAACCTATTTATGAGAGCCTTTTAAGTGGATTGTTAAAGAGACAAGGTGAGAAGCTTCCGGAAGGCACAGGAGAAAAAATTTTGCAGGAATTTGTGATTTGTCATAACAGTCTGTTGCAGGACAAGATGATTCAGCAGATGGAATGGCCGAAAAATTGTCTGCTGGTATCAATAAAACGAGGTGGAAATGAATTGATACCAAAAGGAAGAACTATACTGTTTCCGGGAGACGTTCTGGTAACTCTGACAGATGAAAAGAACGCCCCGGCAGTATATGATTATATGGAGGAAATATGCGCGGAGAAAAAAGAATAGAAACAGCACCGGGAAATAAATGGACAAAAGGTGTAGAAAAACAGAAAGATGGATTTATATTTACATTAGAGGCAGAAAAGGATGCAGAAGCTTCCCTCTTGCTTTATACAAAAGAAGGAGTTTTGGAGTTCCCATTTTTACAGGAGGGAAGAAATGGAAATCTTCTTTCTATGGCGGTAAAAGAGATTTGTGAACATCCGCTGAAATATAATTATAAAATCAATGGAGAAGTGATACAGGATGATTATGCAAAAATTTTGTATCATACAGCTTCTTTCGGAGAAAAGGACGAAAACATCTGCTGTGGGTATTTGGAAAATAAATTTTCATGGAGTGACGGAGAATTTACTCCTATAGAACTTTGCAATTCTATTTTATATAAATTGCAGGTACGCAGTTTTACAAAAAGTAAAACCTCTAAAGTCAGACATAAGGGGACATTTCAGGGTGTTCAGGAAAAGATAGAGTACCTAAAAGAATTGGGGATTACAGGCGTCTTGCTGATGCCGGCTTATGAATATAGGGAACTTCAAAAACCTCATATAAGAGGAAAGGCAGGGGAGCATCCTTCAGAAGAAGTTGCGGCAGATAAGAGAGTGAATTGCTGGGGTTACACAGAAGATGCCTGCTATTTTGCGCCAAAGGCAGCTTTTTGTGCAACACAAAATCCGGCAAAGGAATTTGCTGATATGGTAAATGCTTTTCATGAAGCAGGAATGGAATGTATGATGGAATTCTATTTTGGGAAGCATACAGCTCTTACAAAAATGCTGGATGTTCTCAGATATTGGAAAATCACTTATCATATTGATGGATTTCATATTATGGCAGAAGGGATTTCTCAAGAACTTTTTATGAAAGATCCGTTGTTAGCAGACTGTAAATTATTTTTCCACGATGTAGACGGCCATAACATTTTACATGGAGAGGCACCGAAATTTAAAAATGCAGCAGAATATAATGAAGGATTTTTATATTCTATGCGTCATGTATTAAAGGGAGATGAAAATATGACGGATGAATTTATGTTCCGTCAGAAAAGAAATCCTTTGTGTAATGGTGTAATCAATTATATGGCAGACCAGGATGGTTTTACAGTTATGGATATGGTTTCTTATGAGGAACGTCATAATGAGGCAAATGGAGAAGAAAATCAGGATGGAATTTCTTATAATTGCAGCTGGAATTGTGGAATAGAAGGTGCAACAAGGAAAACGGCGATTAAAGAGCTACGTTTAAAACAGATGAAAAATGCATTTTCTCTTTTGTTATTTAGTCAGGGAACACCTTTGATTTTCCAAGGTGATGAATGGGGAAATACACAAAAGGGAAATAACAATGTGTGGTGCCAAGATAATGAGTTGTCATGGATTGATTGGAATGGAAGAAAAAATCAGGCAAGACTGTGGGAGTTTGTAAAAAAAGCTATTCAAATTAGAAAGGAAAATCCTATTTTACATTGGGAAAAAGAGTTGAAGGGTAGTGATTATCAGGCATTGGGTTATCCGGATATGTCATATCATGGAAAACAAGCATGGTATGTGGAAAAAGATAAAGATACCCGCTCTTTGGGAATTATGTATTGTAATGCCTATGCAGGAAAGGCTTCTGAGTTTTTATTTTTGGCTTTTAATTTCCATTGGGTTTCCCATGAAATTGCACTTCCGGGAGCAGAAAATGAGATAAAATGGAAAGTTCTTCTTTGTACAGAGAAAGACCAAGAAGAAAAACTGCAAGAGGGTGCGGAAGTTATAGGAAAAACCATAGAAGTACCTCCAAGGACAGTTATGATTTTAGCAGGAAAGCAGGAACAGGACGTATGCGGATTTGGAAGCATTTTAAAACGATTACAAAGCACAAGCTTTTAGTAATGAAATATTGCTTTAAAATAGGACTTTATAAGCAGGGATTACTTCATGATTTATCAAAGTATTCCTGGACAGAGTTTTCGGTGGGTTGTAAATACTATCAGGGAACAAGAAGTCCTAATAATGCAGAGAGAGAAGCTACAGGATTATCCACTTCATGGATACATCACTATGGAAGGAATAAACATCATTTTGAACACTGGGTTGATTATGGAATTGATTGCGATACCGTTATTAAGGGAGTTCCTATGCCAAGAAAATATATTGCAGAAATGGTTATGGACAGAATTAGTGCATCGAGAAATTATCACCCGGAAACTTATACAGACGCAGCACCTTTGGAATATTTTTTAAAAAGTAAGGAAAAGTTGTGGTTTGTTCATGAAAAGACCAATGAGGATTTAGAATTTTTGCTTAGAATGTTGGCAGATAGAGGGGAGAAAGAAACACTGAAGTATATTAAACACGTATATCTGAAAGGAATGTAAAAGATTTATGAATATACAGGGAGATCAGATTTTAGAACTTATTAAGGGGTTATGGAGTTTTGTACCAAAAGAATATATGATACTGATTTATCTTATTGGAACAGTATTTGCTTTTTTGAATTGTTTCATGGGATATCGTTTAAGAAAGGTATGGGGATGTATTTTAGGTATTCTTATGGGTGGCGGAGTCGGCTTTGGAGCGGGGTTGTATTTTTTACAGGATAAGATGATGGCAGGGCTTGCAGGTGCTATGGGAGCTTTGGTTTTCGGACTTCTGGCGTGGCTCTTATATAAGTTTGGTGTGTTTGTTATGTGTACTGGACTGGTATATAGTATTGTAGTTTCCTTTTTTCAGGATGCAACGCTTACACAGCATTTTATTGCTTTGGTAATCGGACTTTTTGCAGGAACTTTTGCTCTGGGATATGAAAAACAGATGGTGATAGGTATTACTTCTGTTTGCGGAGGTTTAGGAGGTATTCATTTACTTCTGGAAATGCTGGGAAAAGATGCGGGAGCAGGGGAACTGCTGTTAGGACTTATTATGGCGGCTATTGGTATAGCAGTGCAGGCAGCACCTTTTATGAAGGGCGAAGACTGGGAAGCGAAATTGTTCCGTTTGCCAGGTGGGAGAAAGAAGAAAAAAGTAGTAAAAAAGACCAAAATTAAAGAAGTAGGGCAGCGCACAAAGGAAAAAAGCAATAGCAGCAGTAAGAATAGGAAAACAGCAACAAAAGAGAAAAAATATCAGCAGGATGTTTTTGATGAAGAAAATTTGAATGTGACAAAGCGTGAGGAATTTGACAAAACGCAGGAGTATGAAGTAGGGAAAAAGCAATATGACAGACAGAACAAAGCGCCGTATATGGCACCGGGAATAGGAATTGACTTAGATGACTTAAACAGAGAATTGTCACAGGAAATTAAAAAGATTTATAAAGATGATGGTCAGTAGGGCTGTCATCTTTTCTATTTATACATTTTACGCTCAGTCTGCGTTCACTTTGAGCTTGTAATCTCAAAGAGTACTCGATAAATTCGCTAAAAATGTATAAATAGAACTGAATGATGTTTTAAGGGATAGCTTTGTTTTTATTGACAAACGTACGAAAGATAGGTATACTTTAAGAAAATAGTTTGAAATACAAAATATTTGAAATATCAAATATAGAATAAGGAGAAATTATGACAGCAAAGATTATTGGGACAGGAAGTGCTGTTCCTGCGTATTGCATGAAAAATAATGATTTTACAAAATTTATTGATACAAGTGATGAGTGGATTGTTACAAGAACAGGAATAAAAGAAAGAAGAATTGCCAAAGAAGAAACAACGGCAGGTCTGGCTTGTGAAGCGGCAAGAAAAGCATTGCAGTCGGCAAAGACAAAACCAGAAGAAATTGATTTAATCCTTGTGGCAACCTGTTCTCCGGATACATTTTTTCCAAGTACAGCCTGCCAGGTACAGGCTGTTTTAGGTGCTAAGAATGCAGCAGCTTTTGATATGAGTGCGGCTTGTGCAGGGTTTTTGTTTGCCTTAAATACGGCTTATACTTATATAAACAGTGGGATATATAAGAAAGTGCTGGTAATCGGTGCAGACAGCATGACACGTTTTTTAGACTGGCAGGATAGAGGAACTTGTGTATTATTTGGAGATGGTGCAGGAGCAGTAGTTTTGGAAGCATCAGAAACAGGTTCTTTTTCTTTTGTGCAACATGCAGATGGAGGAAGAGGAAGTGTTTTAAGTTGTACGGTGGGATACCAGGAAAAATCATCTTATCTTCAGATGGATGGACAGGAGGTATTTAAGTTTGCACTTAAAACTGTCCCAGAATGTATTGAGGAAGTTATGAAAAAAGGAAACATAGAAAAAGAAAGGGTAAAATATTATGTTCTCCATCAGGCAAACAGTAGAATTATTTCTGGTGTTGCAAAGAAACTAAGAGAAAAAGAAGAAAAGTTTCCAATGAATATAGAAAAATATGGAAATACGTCTGCTGCCAGTATCCCTATTTTGCTGGATGAAATGCATAAAGAGGGAAAGTTAGAAAAAGGAGACATTCTTGTTCTTGCCGGATTTGGTGCAGGTCTTACATGGGGAAGTACACTGCTTCAGTGGTAATCGAATAAAACAGGGAAAGTCAGGAAATCCTTAAATAAAAAGATAAAATTCAAGATATTTAGGGAGAGACTTATGAAAGTATTTATGAATGAGGACTTTTTATTGTCTACCAATACTGCAAAGGAGCTGTATCATAATTTTGCGGAGAAAATGCCCATAATAGATTATCATTGCCATATTTCGCCTCGTGAAATCGCAGAAGACAGAAGATTTGAAAATATTACACAGGTAT
>CAJKQE010000051.1 GCA_905201915.1 uncultured Lachnospiraceae bacterium | reverse complement strand
TTCCCTGGAAAAGTGAAAGCTGCGCAGGATATCAGCCTGGCTTTCCGTGTGAGCGCTACCAATGAAATTCCCATTGGAATTTTAACTGCTTTTATTGGCGTTCCTATTTTTTTATATCTGATTTTGAAGAAAGAAAGTAATTTTTAAGAGGTGATAATTTGAATTTATCCGTACATTCCCTGTGTTTTTCTTACGACACAACTCCTTTATTAAAAAACATTCATTTTTCTCTTGATACAGGAAAATTTGTGTGTATATTAGGAAAAAACGGTGCCGGAAAAAGTACCTTATTTCAATGTATTTTAAATTTGCAAAAAAATATACAGGGCAGATTTCTCTTGATGGACAGAATATTAAAACTTTGAAAGAAAAAGAACTGGCAAAATTCATTGCCTATATTCCTCAAATACATAAACAAAGCTTTGCTTTTTCTGTATTTGATACGGTTCTCATGGGAACTACTGCCAGCCTTTCTCCTTTTTCCACACCAAAGGAAACACAAAAAGAAACCGCAATGGAAGCTCTCCGACTTATGGGGATAGAAAAATATGCTTTCCGCTCTTTTTCTCATTTAAGCGGCGGAGAACAACAAATGGTTTTGATTGCCAGAGCCCTTGCTCAAAAAGCCCCCATTCTTATTATGGACGAACCATGCTCAAATCTGGACTATGGAAATCAAATCCGTCTTTTAAAAAAATTAAAACAACTGTCTGCCCTCGGATATCTTGTTCTGCTTTCCACTCATAATCCGGAACATGCTTTTCTTTTTGCAGACAAAGTGCTTGTTTTACATAATGGAAATACTATGGCACTGGGAAAACCACAGGAAGTGCTTACTGCTTCCCTATTAGAAGAAATATACAATATTCCCATACAGCTTTATACCTCTTCTGATATTCCGCAACCTGTGTGCATTCCCAAAATTTAATTTTTTTATTTATTTTACTTATGGAGGATTTTATGAAAAAGAAACTATTTACTATTTTATTATCTGTATCACTACTTTTTAGCTTTACCGGCTGTTCAAAAGAAGAACCTGCAAAAGAGCCTGTGAAAGAAACTCAAACACAAGAAAATACAGAACCTGAAACAGAAGAAACTCGCACTTTTACAGACTCTGTCGGAAGAACTGTAACCATTCCAAAGGAATTGAAAAAAATTGCACCTTCCGGTCCTGTGGCTCAGTTAGTGTTATATACTGCTGCACCGGATTTACTCTGCGGGCTTGCCAGAGAATTCCCAAAAACAGCAGAAGGCTATATTGATGACAGCTATTATTCTCTTCCTGTTTTCGGTCAGTTCTATGGTAAAAATGCCAATCTAAATATGGAAGCACTTTTAGAAGCGGCACCGGAGCTTATCATTGATATCGGACAAGCAAAAGAAAATATCAATGAAGAATTAGATGCTTTAAGTGAACAGCTTGGTATTCCTGTTGTCTTTATTGAAGCAACTCTGCCTACCATGGAAAGCGCCTATACACAGCTGGGAGAATTAACCGGAAATACAAAAGAATGTGAAGAACTTGCAAAATATTGTAAAAACCTTTTAGAAGATACTTCTCAAAAAGCGGCATCCATATCAGAAGATGAGAAAAAGACTATTTACCTGGCTTCCGGAAGTGACGGCTTAAATACCAATGCCTCTGGTTCTATTCATGGAGATATCGTAGATCAAATCGGTGCAGTGAATGCTGCAAGAGTTGACGCAGCCTCTACAGGCGGTGGAAGTGAAGTTTCCTTAGAACAGATTTTCCTTTGGAATCCGGATATTGTTTTAGCAGACACCAAAGAACTTTATGAAAAGCTTTTAAATGATCCCGCATGGCAGGATTTAGAAGCTGTAAAGAATAAACAGGTTTATCAAATTCCTGATATTCCATACAGCTACATTAACAATCCTCCTTCTGTCAATCGTTTTATCGGTATTCCTTGGCTTGGAAATATTGTTTATCCGGAAGTTTACACCGAAGATATTCGAAAAGAAGTAACTAAATTTTATGAACTCTTTTATCATATTGAATTAACAGAAGAACAGCTTGACGAAATTCTTTAAATTCCGTTTTTCTCACAGATATCTGTCAGACAGCATCTTTCACAATGAGGTGTTGTTCTGGCAGTACATATTTCCCGTCCATGATATACAAGACGATGACAAAAGTCACTTCCCTCTTGGGGAGGAATAATTTTCCATAATTCCATCTCTACCTTTTTCGGTTCTTTGATATTTTCTACCAGACCAATACGATTTACAAGACGAATACAGTGGGTATCTGTAACAATAGCAGGCTTTCCGAATACATCACCCATAATCAAATTTGCACTTTTTCTTCCTACTCCCGGAAGCTTTAAAAGAGCCTGAAAATCATCCGGTACTTTTCCCTGATATTCATCCTTTAACATCTTCATACAAGCACAAATATCTCTTGCCTTGCTTTTTCCCAAACCACAGGGACGCACAATTTCTTCTACTTCTTCTACGGATGCTTCTGCCAGAGCATTTATATCCGGATATTTTGCATATAAATCCTCCACTACTACATTTACTCTTGCATCCGTACACTGTGCAGCTAAACGCACACTTACCAGTAATTTCCACGCATCATCATAATCCAGAGTACACCCTGCATCCGGATATTCTTCCTTCAAACGGGCAATGACTTCCAACGCTTTTTCCTGCTTTGTCATTTTTCCTTCTCCTTAGTTCTTTTTACTATCCAAATGGTTAATCATACTGGCTAAATATCCAGCGCCAAAACCATTATCAATATTTACTACACTAATACCGCTGGCGCAGGAGTTTAACATAGACAAAAGTGCAGACAAACCTCCAAAATTTGCCCCATATCCCACACTGGTAGGTACTGCAATTACAGGACAATCTGCCATACCTCCAATAACACTTGCCAATGCTCCTTCCATACCTGCAATGGCTACAATCACACGAGCACTCATAATCTCCTCTACATGATCCATAAGGCGATGCATTCCTGCCACCCCCACATCATAGAGACGTACAACTTCGTTTCCATATATTTCTGCTGTAAGAGCCGCCTCCTCAGCCACTGGCATATCACTGGTTCCTCCTGTGGCAATGACAATTTTCCCAGCACCATCCGGTACCGGAATTTCTCCAATTCTTCCAGTCCGTGACATTTCATCATATTCTAAATCTAAATATTGTTTCACATAATCAGCAGCTTCTTGGCTCATTCTGGTAATCAGCACTGTTTTTTCCTGCTCTTTTAACATTGCCTGTGCAATTTTTAAAATCTGTTCCTTTGTCTTTCCGGCACCATAAATCACCTCTGCCATTCCCTGACGAATACCTCTGTGTGTATCCAATTTTGCAAATCCCATATCTTTATATGGCTCTGTTTTAATCTGAAGCAAAGCTTCCTCTGGTTTTACTCCTCCGGCTGCCACCTGTTCCAAAAGCGTCTGCAACTGTTTTTTATCCATTTTCTTCGGTCCTTTCTATGGTGTCATACTTCTCCAGAAAATGATGTTTCACACCATTTTCCTTATATGCGATCACGGTACTTAAATTTACATTTTCTACACTTTTAAAAATATTTCCTTCAATAAAAGGATTGATTTCTTTTAATTCTTTTATGAGTTCTTTGATTTCCATCCGCTTTGAGCCTGTACTTCCATCTTCTCTGCAAGTAGTACAGGTATCTGTAAAACGACAGGCACATTGAATAAAATGTAAATCATTATAATCACGCCAATGCTTAATGTCATCCTCTCGAATAAGATACATCGGACGAATCAGTTCCATTCCCTCAAAATTTGTGCTGTGAAGCTTTGGCATCATGGTCTGAATTTGTGCTCCATAAAGCATTCCCATAAGAATGGTTTCAATCACATCGTCATAATGGTGTCCTAAAGCAATTTTATTACATCCCAGCTCCTTTGCTTTGCTGTACAAATATCCTCTACGCATACGGGCACACAGATAACAAGGGGATTTCTCAATTTCATATACGGTTTCAAAAATATTAGTTTCAAAAATAGTAATCGGAATATTTAAAAGCCGGGCATTTTCTTCAATTACTTTTCTGTTGGTTTCATTATATCCCGGGTCCATAACCAGAAAGATCACTTCAAAATTCACCTTTCGATGCTTTTGAAGTTCCTGAAAAAGTTTAGCCATTAACATGGAATCTTTGCCGCCGGAAATGCACACGGCAATTTTATCGCCCTCTTTGACAAGTTCATATTCGTTAATAGCTTTTGTAAAACGACTGAAAATGCTCTTATGGAACTTTTTTCGTATACTTTTCTCAATTTCAGGATATCGCTCTTCTTTGGAAAAACTATCTAAAAGCCATGCTCCATAGCCTCCCGCAAGATGTACGGCATTATACCCTTTTTCTGCCAATTCTTCGGCTGCATCATAGCTTAAAATTCCTTTTGCACAGTATAAAACGAGCTTCTTTTCTTTTAAAAGAAGCTCCGGCTCCTCTCGAAGCTTTGACAGAGGAATATTTACTGCACCGGGAATAAAACCATGTGCAAAAGCTGCTTCATCTCGAATATCAATCAGCATATATTCCTCTGTATTTAAGTTTCTTAAATCTTGCATTTGTATTTCTAATGTGTTGTTCATCCTATAATCTCCACTCTATAAACTGGTAAAAGTAAAATTCACACCAGTTTATATTGTACTGGAAGAAAAAAAACTTGTCAACGAAAGAAGAATTACTCCAAAGCTCCTTTTATTTCCTTTTTTCTCTTTAATATCCGTTCATTTCGGCTGCCAAAAGCTTCTGCTCGCCCTTTCAATAAAACAGCCCTTCCTTGTGGTGTTCTTGTATAGACAAGCTCATATTTTCCTAAATGAGAAGACATAATTTTCTGGAAGAAAAGAGCATCCTGTTTTGTTCTGGAAAAAGCAGAAGGCACACAATAATATTTCGTTATATGCCCCAAACTATTCGGTGCATATAAGAGATAGCGCTGGTTATCTACTGCTGCTAAAAATTCTTCCATACACTGGGCAAACAATTCTTTTTCTCTTGTAGTTCCTCCACTTAAAAATACTTTATAATCAATTCCATTTTCTGCAAACACGCTTACTTTACATGAAGATATAATATTTTGAGACTCTACAAGAGCTGCTTTCATTCCTTCTGCCATTTCTCTTAACCGCCTTAAAGGACTGGAAAAATGAACAAAACGCCACACACCCCAAACAAAAATCCCAGCTGCTGCCAAGGTAAAGAATAAATCTACCAAATCCAGATTTTCATAATTTCTCCGAAAAGCTCCACGCATAATTCCTTGGCTCATTCGAATTGCAACACTTATTGCAATCATACCTAAAGCATTGAAAAACGAAGCACTGGGATTTAAAAGCTTCTTCTTCATTTTACAGGTTTCTACGGCTTCTATATTTCCCTGAATATGTACTGCCTGCTGCCACTGAGTTTTTAATTCCTCCCGCATGCAAGCCCGAAGTTTCATATCTTCATTGATTTCCATGAAATGTCTGTAAGTATACGGCGGAGAAATAGTATTTAAACGCTCCATACCATTTTCAATCACTGTTCCGTCATAACTCACACCTACAAATCCCATCATCCTTCTTTGCAGTGTACGGAAATCTTCTGTCAGTTCACAAGCTTCTTTTCTATCTGTCATACAAACTAAATGCCAAATATTGCTGGTTTTGTCAGGATTGCTCTTCATTGCACGAATAGCCCGTCCTCTCATCTGATTTCCCAATACATAAGAGCCCACAGAACTTGCCATAATTAAAGCATTAATGCAGGGAGAATCCCAGCCTTCTCCCAACAATGATTTTGTTCCGATTAAAATCTCAATCTCTCCCATTTCAAAGAGCATGGTAATCATTTGTGTGCTCAAATGGGTATTTTCCGTAAGCAAAATCTCACTATATCCCAGACATTCTCCATTTTCATTTAGCAATGCTTTTGAAGGAAGCTTCTCTATTCCAAAGGAACAGGAAATACGCTTTAATGCAGCCAATGCTGTGTCAGGAATGTAAATCAAGCTTCCACACAAAACACCTAATTTCCAATCCGGATTTTCCCTTCTCAACATCTCAAAAATAGGAAGTACACCCAGACTGTCCGGCAGAAAATTAGGCTTTCCCAGCTTTTTTGCATATTCCTTTTTAATATAATCTGTCAAAATCAACAGCCGTAACTGATTACCCATAGAAGAATATTCCAGTCTGCAGATTTCAGAAATACTTTTTAACTTTCCGGCACTGTTCATCAAAGTCTTTTCCAACTTTTGATTTACGAAAAAAGCAACCTTCTTTCTCTCTATCAATCCATTGGCTTTTAACCGCCGAATAAGTTCCTCTCGATATTCTTCCTGACATACAAACTCAGATACATCATCATATAAAAAACCCTGCAACAAAATTTCCAGCCATTTTTCAGACACAGGCGGGAGTTCTTTTACATTCAAAATTTTCAGCCATCTGTAAGAATAGGGAATACCCTGTTCCTGACAATAAATCAACAGAGACGATAAATAAGCTGGATTTTCCAGTAACTTTTCCAAATACCCCTGTACGTCTTCCAATCCTTTGTGAGATGCCACAGCTTCTTTTAAACGCACATCACTCATAAGTTTTTGCATCATTTGAACTGCTTTTTGTCGGAAGGAGTCTACCTTTTCCTGTTCTTCACCTGTGGGATAATTAAAATACACAAAATCCTGATGAGGGCAAAGGCTGTTTTCCTTTACAAGCTCAGGAACTGTAATTTCTTCATCTACTGGTCCGCACATATTACAATAACGTTCCCATTGAGCCGGCGTGGCATCGTAAGGAGGTGTTGCTGTCAAAGAAATTACCGTAATTTCTCCCATTTCTTTCATAAATTCTTCCAATGCTTTCCACCATTCATTTTTCAAATGATGACATTCATCCAGACAAATGACTTCTATTCCGGCTTTCTTTACAGTTTTTAGAAGTTCAAAGTGAGAAAAATCCATGGTTTCCTGATTTTCTATTTCCTCTTCCTCCATCATTCCGGCATAGCGTGTCATGCCACAAAATAAAGTCTGATAGGTAATAGAAGTAATCAGTTTTGGATTTTTAATATCGTTGGAAAGAATATCTTCTGATGAAATCTTATCATTTAAGAAACTGTCTTTTATTCTATCCAGCCATTGTTCTCGAATAACAATTCTTGGGGAAAGTATAAGGCAAGGCTTTTGTGTCCGTCTGATAAGTTCAATGCCTAAAGTTGTCTTTCCTGCACCTGGAGCAGCTACAATATGTATTTTCCTATCGGAAAGATACGCATCACAAGAATTTAAAACACGTTCCTGATATCTTCTCCAGGTGCCTTTAAAAGATAAAATATTATCATATAAATTCATATATTTAATCCTTTCCGGTGGGGGTTATAAATTGCTTATATAATCCGTTGTATATACTGCAAATTATAGCACAGATACTGAAAAGAAGACACAGCTAAAATTATTTCTCCAGTTTTCCATAAACAGAAAGCGCATCTAACACGTGATACGGTTCTGTATTATGCGAGCCTTGTGCATGAGCGGTAATGAAAAAATACTTTTTTCCGTTTATTTCTGCTGCTGTGGCAAGACAAAGCCCTGCATTTGAGGTATAGCCCGTTTTTCCTCCTAAAATACAGCTATCTTTTACTCCTGCTTTTTGCAACTCCTGTGATAATGTACTGAAAAAAGTAAAGCCCTCCGGATGTTTGTTAGTCGCAGGCACAGAATATGAAAATGCAGTAAAAATCTTAGAAAAGTCCTGATTTTTCATAGCATAGCAAAGTAAGCGTGATAAATCCTCAACTGTTGTATAATGATTATCATCATGTAAGCCGGTAGTATTTGTAAAATGTGTATTTTTCATTCCCAGTTTTTTTGCTTTCTTATTCATTTCTGATACAAATTCTTTCTCTGAACCACAAGAACCTTCTGCCAAAGCGACACAACATTCTGCCCCTGAGGGCAGCATCGCTCCGTATAAAAGGTCTCTGTAAGTAACCTTTTCTCCCGGCAAAAATCCTGCCATAGAAGCGTCCTGTGCATATAATTCAGGAAAGATTTCCTCTCTTAAAACAGTTATTTCCCGTATATTATCCAGCTTTTCTATGGATAAAAGCACTGTCATAATTTTCGTAAGCGAAGCCGGATAAATTTTCTTTTCTGAATTTTTTCTTCCTAAAATTTGACCTTCTTCGTCCAGCAGTATCGCAGCCTCACTATAAAGTTCTCCTAAAGAAATTTCTTCCTTTCCCTTGCTGAAAACTTCCGATTTTTTATTTGGCAAAAGCAAGAAAACCAACACTGCTACCAAGAAAATTAATCCTATTTTTCTTCTTCTCTTTCTTCTTTGTTTCCGTTTACTCATATAAAAAAACACCCTTCTTTCTTTTGTACTTTTTACAAGTTTACTGTACCAAAAAGAAAGAAAAGGTGTTTTAATATTCTGTTGTTAAAATCCTAAGATTTTATTAATTTTCCGGAAGTACAATCTGAAAAACGGTTTCCTCCTGTTCACTTACAGCAGATATCCTTCCGCCGTGAAGTTCCACAATTTCTTTTGCAATAGCAAGTCCAAGACCTGCGCCTGCACTATCTGTGCTACGTGCTTCATCAATTCGGAAAAATTTCTGAAATACTCTGGCAAGCTTTTCTTTCGGAATTGTTTTTCCCTGATTTCGAAAGAAAAGATTTACTCCATCTGAAGATTTCTGTCCCTCGATAGTAATAACGGAAGATGAATAACTATAAGCAACAGCATTTCGAATAATATTATTAAATACTCTGGCAAGCTTATCCGCATCCCCATAAACCTGTAAGTCTTCCGGCATTTTCAACTCTATTTTGTTTCCCTTTTGTGCCAGAACAGGATAAAACTCTTCCTTCATCTGCATGAACATATAATATAAATCAATATTCTCTTTTTCCAGTGTAATATTCTGCAAATTATAACGTGTGATTTCAAAAAATTCCTGAATAAGACTGTCTAAACGTTCTGCCTTTTTTCTGGCTATATGAGTATATTTTTCACGCTGAGCAAGAGGCATATCCGGTGCGTCTTCCAGTAAATTCAAATATCCCATAACAGAAGTGAGTGGTGTTTTTAAATCATGTGCCAAATAGGTAATTAAATCATTTTTCTTCTGTGTTTCCATTTTCAGATACTGTTCTTTTCTTTCCATATCTGCTTTTATCTGCACCAGCTGTGTACTGATTTCTGAAAATTCCTGTGGGAAAACTTCTGATACATCACATTCTTTTTTCATATAGTCATGTATCATTTCCGCAGTCTTAGAAATCAACTTTTTCTGTTGCTTTTTCAGAGAAAAATGCAAAATAAGATACACACATACTCCAATTATACAGGCTAAAAAAACAAAGGAAATAACAGCCACCGTTTTTAATGCCTGCCAATCAACGCGCTCATAAATATATTGAACTTTTTGTTCTCCATCATACCATCCTGTACTCTCCTCATGAGCAAAATGATTGCTGATCCAATCTAAAAACATTCCATTAAAAACAGTATCAAATAAATATAAAACTCCAAAAATCCCTAAAAGAAACAGCAGAATTAAAAGGATAACTTTAATAATTTTATAAATATTTTTCTTCTCATTTCTCAATTTTATAGCCACACCCCCATACTGTTTTAATATACTTTGGATTGTCAAAAGAGTCCTCCATTTTTTCTCTTAAATGGCGAATATGTACGGTGATAGTATTATTACTTTTGCTGTAATATTCATCTTTCCAGATTTGATGGAACAACTCTTCCGCACTGACTACATTTCCTTTTTGCTCACATAAAATGGCCAAAATAGAAAACTCTGTGGGTGTAAGGGATAACAAACGTTCATTTAAAAAGCATTCATGCGTTTTTTTATTCAAGACCAATCCTTTATGCTCTAAAATATCTTCTGTTTTCACTATCCCTGTATTATAACGCTTATATCTGCGTAGCTGTGCTTTTACTCTTGCCACTACTTCAAGAGGCTGAAAAGGCTTGGTAATATAATCATCTGCTCCTAAAGTCAAACCTTGAATTTTATCAATTTCTGCTCCTTTAGCAGTCAGCATGATAATAGGATAATTATACTTTTCGCGTATTCTTTTACACAACTCCAGACCTGAAATCTTAGGCATCATAATATCCAAAAGGGCTAAGTCTAGTTCTTCTTTTTCCATAAATTCCCATGCATCTTCTGCGTCATAAAATTTATATACCAGAAAATCCTCACTTTGCAGATATAATTCAACTAAATCCGCAATTTCTTTTTCATCATCTACAATTAATATTTTTTCTTTCATATCTGCCTCCCAACCCATTATAGCAGAAAAAGCAAAAATGGAACAATATTTTTTCCATTCTTGCTTTTTATTTACATAATATTTTTATTGTAAACTATATCTTTTCTTGCAAAATTTCAAGCAAATCATGATATCCGGATTTCTCTAATAAATCTTTCGCTCCAAAAAGTACTTCCTCTTTTGAATATTGATGTTCCTGCAAAAAACTTTCTTCTTTCTCGCATAAATACTGATAAAAAAGTGCAGCAGTTATCACATCCTCTTCATTTGCATAATCCATTTCATCTAAGAGAATATTTTCCGCTTCATTAATCTGCCCACAATCAATCATCGCTTTGAAATCTTTTAATGGTCTTCCAGATACTTGAAATTTATTTTCATTTTCCAATTCAACAGAAGTATATTTTTTCCCCAATGCTAAGGAAAACAATACACTTACCATTTCTTTAATCATACGCATAATATAATCTTTCTCATCCGTAAAATTCATGCAAGTACCTCCCATATTTTAAGATATCTCTATTATGTTATTTTCTTTTATTCTATAAAGTACTCAACATTTCATCCAACTCTTTTATGTACTTCGGAATTTCAAATCCCTGAGGACAATGTTTTGTACAGGCTTTACATCCAATACAAGCTGCTGGACTTTTTTCTTCCGGCATTTGCTTTAAATGGCGAATTCTCCATACACCACCGACTTTTGCTTTATTATAACTCTCCAACAAAAATGGAATATCCAATCCTTGAGGGCAATTAGGTGTACAATATCTACATTCTGTACATGGAACTGTAATTATGGCTTTCTGCATTTCTGCTGCCTCTTTAATCTGTTCCTTTTCTTCATCAGTCAATGGAACTGCCTCTGAAAATGTTTTAATATTATCATAAACCTGAATATCGTCTGACATTCCGCTTAAAACTACCTGAATGTTATCGTACCCCATTACCCATCGCATAGCCCATGATGCTAAAGAGAGCTCAGAATTCATTGATTTTAATTTATCCGCTGCTTTTTCTGTAAGATTTGCTAAAAGACCTCCGTGTACAGGTTCCATTACCATAACCGGAATTTGAGCCTGCTCCAAAATTTCATACAGCTCTTTTGCATCTGTGAAATACCAATCATAATAATTAAACTGAATTTGCACAAAATCCCAAGAATATAACTTTAAAAGTTTTTTAAGAAGTTCTGCTGTTCCATGAAAAGAAAATCCCAGATATTTGATTTTTCCGTCTTTTTTCATCTGATCAAAATAAGAAATACATCCATTTCCAATCATTTCTTCTGCAAAAGTATCCTGAAGTCCATGAAGCAGATAGAAATCTATTCTATCCATATTAAGCCTTACTAATTGCTCCTGAAATTGTTTGCAATAATCAGGCTGTGCTTGAAAATTATACTTATCTGCCACGTAAAAACTATCCCGTGGATATTTTGCTAAAGCCTTTCCTAAAAATTCTTCAGACTTTCCTCCATGATAGATATAAGCTGTATCATAGTAATTAATGCCCTGCTCCATACAGTGAGAAATAAGCTTCTCTGCTTTCTCGTAATCAATCTTTGCTTCATTTCCCTCTGATATTGGAAGGCGCATCACACCCATACCCAGTCTGGATAATTGGATTTCATCTTTAAATGTTTTATACTGCATTGTTTTCCCCTTTCCAAGTTTTTTCTTTAATTAAAGTATAAGACTATTTTACAATTTGTTCCAGATTAATTTCTCCGTTTTCAATTAAATTATAAACAGCTTGTGCAATCTGATTTCTTGCTGCCTTTGCATTTTTATATTCCTCTGTACATTCCAGATATACTGTACTGTTCCCCATAGTAAAACCGGCATTGCAAACAACCTCCAAATTTTCTTCTCTACGATAAAAATAACCTCCATGAACAGAAATTCCCTCTATAATAGAAGTATTTGTATATCCCATGTTTTCTACATCGTCAAATAAGGAGTCTATCGTAGTTATATAAAGTCTTACGTCACCTATCATTCCCTTTAAAAGGAATAATTGATGATTGTCAACATCAAACAATCCATAGGCTTCAACAGGTAAATCATGAAAAAGCTGTTGAATTTCTTCTTCTGTTAAATCTCTTGTATCACACTCTATTTTTCCTTCGACACTATTTCCCGAAGACTTATTTTTTACAAATTTTATCGTATCTCCATTCTCTAATGTAACGGTGTATGTACACCCTAAAATTGCTGTCCCTAAAAATACAATCAATACAATACTTGCAACAGCAACACTCCATTTTAGCCAAACATAACGCCCTTGCCTTTTTTTCTTTCCGGTATATACCGCCGCTTCTTCTATATATTCAGAATTTATATCACTGATAATTTCAGAAATTTTCTCTCTCCTCATAGAAATACACCTTCCTTTATTAAGTGTTTTCGCAATTTTGCACGTATTCTGGAAAGCCGAACAGATACATTATGCTTACTCGTATGAAAAAGCTCTGCAAGTTCTGTGATAGAAGACGAATACCAATAGCGCTGCACAAACATGATACGGTTGTCTTCCTCTAGACAGGCAAGAAATCGGTTAATGCTTTCTGTAATTTCCTTGGCTTCCCATTCCGTTTCCACTGTATGCACAGACGGAAAACAATTCTCCAATTCATCCAGCGCAATATCATAGATACTATTTCGTTTTGCAGCAGTATTTGTATGATACCTTTTAATCGCTAAATTCCGAACAATACGACAAATATATGTTAAAAGCGGATTTGGATTTTGCGGTGGTATGGTGTTCCATGCTCCCAGATAGGCATCATTTAAACATTCCTCTGTATCCTGTCTGTTATTTAATATGTTATTTGCCACTTTTTTACAAATTGTGCCGTATTTATTGGACAATTCTATAATTGCCTGCTCCGAACGTTTATAAAATAATTCAATAATTTTTAAATCTTCCAAAACCTCCCTCCTTTCTTCTCTATCTTTATACTACGAATTTTCAATGAAATATCTCATTTTATTTTACCATAGAAACCGATGATTGAAAAATAATTCAGGCAGAGCAGCATAGAATTTTCCATACTGCTCTGCCCTTCTTTTTACTGTTTTGAAATTTCCTTCATAGCTTTCTTAAACTGGAATGCAAATAAAATTGCGGTAAATGTCACGGCAATTATGTCTGCCACAGGTTCTGCCATATAAACTGCCATAGTCTGGTTCTGTTTTAAAACTACAGGCATCACATAAATCAGTGGAATTAAAAGAATAAATTTGCGCATAACCGCTACGATAATAGAAGCCTTTGCATTTCCGATAGACATAAAAGTCATCTGACATGCCATCTGAATTCCGAAAATAAACAACGCTGCCACATAAATTCGCAGTGCATCTTTGGTAAATACTAAAAGTGCCGTATCTGATGTAAACAGACTCGCAAATCCCTGTGGAAACAGTATCACTCCGCCCCATAATAAAACAGCGTAAGCCATACTTACTTTTAATAACAGCCAGAAAGCCTTTTTTACACGTTCAACATTCCGCGCACCATAATTATAGCTGATAATTGGCTGCGCTCCCTGTCCCAATCCCTGCAGAGGAAGCATGGCAAACTGCATAACGCTGGTAAGAATGGTCATAGCACCTACTGCAATATCTCCTCCATATTTCAACAAAGAAGAGTTAAAACATACAAAAATAATACTCTCGCTTGCCTGCATAATAAAAACAGAAGAACCAAGAGCTAAGCTGGGCAAGACAAATTCTCTTTTTAATTTCAAATTTTCCTTTTTGATTTTTAAAAAAGTTTTCTTTCCAAAAAGAAAAGATACTACCCATATACAGGAAAGTCCCTGAGAAATAATAGTTGCCAAAGCTGCTCCACGTACTCCCATATCAAATCCAAAAATAAGAATTGGATCTAATACAATATTTGCAACTGCACCGATTAAGACAGATAACATACCTGTTTTAGCAAACCCCTGTGCGGTAATAAAAGCATTGAGTCCTAAAGTAAGCTGGACAAAAATCGTTCCTAAAGCATAAATATTCATGTAGCTTACACCATATTCAATGGTGTTTTCGCTGGCACCAAAAGCTAAAAGAAAATCTCTGTTCCAAATCAACAAAACAATCGTCAATATAATAGAAATCATAATTTGCAGGGAAAAGCAGTTACCCAGCGTTTTTTCTGCTGATTTTATATCACCTTTTCCCATAAAGATAGAAGCTCTTGGTGCACCACCGTTTCCTACCAATGCTGCAAATGCCGCTACAATCAAAATCAAAGGCATACACACCCCTACTCCTGTAAGTGCCATAGCGCCCACTTTAGGAATATGCCCAATATAAATACGGTCTATGATATTATAGAGCATATTAATAATCTGTGCAGTTACTGTAGGAAGTGCCAATTTTAGCAATAGTTTACCTACCGGCTCTTTCCCTAAAAAATCCTTATCATTTGCCATAATTCTTATTTCCTTTCTAAAACCTCTTTCAAATTTTTTAAGAGCAGTTCATTCATAGCTTCATAATTTTTCAATTCTTCTTCTGAAAAATTTTTAAAAATCTGTTCTCTGAAGTTCTGATTAATTTCATCAATTTCCCTAATAATAGGAAAAGCTTTTTCAAGAAGAGATAAATGAATTTTTCTTCTATCTGCCTGATCTTGTCTACGTATCAAAAGCTCCTTTTGTACCAAAGTTTCTACACCTGCAGATACATTCCCCTTTGGAAGCATACGTCTTTCCACAATATCTGCTGCTGTATCCTTTTCCGGATTATTATATAAAAATCCAATAATGGCAATTTCTATATGAGATAACTGATACTTC
>CAJKQE010000050.1 GCA_905201915.1 uncultured Lachnospiraceae bacterium | reverse complement strand
AGAAACTTATTAACCAAGTAGTCTTACTGACTACACCATTATTATACTAGGAGTTGTTATTATGAAGGTGAAAAAAATAGCAGCAATCAGTTCTGCAATTATTTTTGGCGCATCAACTGCATTTACAGGAATGCCTAATATCGTATCAGCGCAAACCGTATCAGAAGAAACTATCGTACCAGAAGCAGAAAAATCCATTGGTATTACCATTGATGAAAAAGCTTTTCCGGATGCTGCTTTTCGCAGCTATGTCGAGCAAAATCTTGATACCGAGGAAAGCTCCAAAGGTGTTTTAACAGAAGCTGAAATTAATAAAGTCACTTCCATTTCACTCCTTGATTTGTCTGTTTCAGATATCAAAGGAATTGAATTCTTTACAGAATTACAAACGCTTTCTATCTCTGGTTCCAGCTTATCTTCTTTCACTCTGAAAGGATTGGACAAACTCGAAGTACTGACAATCGACTTAAAAAAATTCTACACAATAAATCCTGACGGCACAAAAGCCATAGATTTAAGTAAAGTTTTTGCTCCTACATTATTAGAAGTTTTCGCTAATGAAAACCATTCTTCTTTTAATAAAGAAACAAATATTCTGACCATACCTGCTAATGAAAATCAAACTACTTTAAAAGCAGACGAAGTGGATGGCAAAAAAACACTAAAATGGATTTTTTACACAGATGTCACACAACCGAATATTTATGGCGTAACATTTGACTCTATGGGTGGAAGTAAGATAGAAGACCAGCTTATCACTCACGGAAAAACTGCTTCCAAACCTGCTGATCCTACGAAAGAAGGTTACATTTTTAAAGGCTGGTATCTGGATAAAGAATTTACAAAAGTTTATGACTTTACAGCGCCGGTAACAAGGATTATGACACTATATGCCCTTTGGGAAGAGGAAGTTATCCCCAATACACCTCCAACTATCACAGCGAAAGATATTACACTGACCGTAGGCGACAGCTTTAATCCTCTTAATTTTGCTTCTGCTTCCGACAAAGAAGACGGCGAGATAAAACTTACGAATGATAATATAATTAAAAATGATGTAAACACAGCAAAAGCAGGTACTTACTATGTTACTTATAAAGTTACAGATAAAGCCGGAGCTTCTGTTGAAAAAAACATTAAAGTAACTGTAAATTCCAAACCTGAAGAACCTAACACTGCTCCTGTTATTCATGCGGAAGATCTTACTTTAACCGTAGGCGATAAATTTGATCCTCTGAAAAAAGTAACTGCAACAGATAAAGAAGACGGAAATCTAAAACTCACCAAAGATAACGTAATTAAAAATAATGTAGATACTTCCAAGGCTGGAACTTATTCCGTTACTTATAAAGTTACAGACAAAAATGGATCTTCTGTTGAAAAAACTATTAAAGTAACTGTAAAAGAAAAAGAAGACGAGAAAAAGAAAGCGCCTAAAACAGCTGATATGGCAAATGTAGGTCTGTTTGGCTCCATGTTTGCAGGCTCTGCAGGTGTTTTATCCTTATCTCTTGGAAGAAAACGCAGAAAAAATAACAAATAGAAACAACATTATAGAAAGGCTGGATTTTATATGAACTCTTTACAAAATTTAATCTTAATTGGTTTTATGGGAACCGGTAAAAGTACCGTTGCCTGCCAGTTAAGCAAGCAATTAAATCTTCCTTTTTTTGAAATGGATGAAATGATTGTTCAAGAACAGGGAATGGAAATTTCCAATATTTTCAAAGAAAAAGGAGAAAATTACTTCCGCGATTTAGAAACTGAACTTTTAAAAAATCTCCTGCAAAAAGAAACAGGTATTCTTTCCTGTGGCGGTGGAATTATATTACGTGATGAAAATATTCAGGCAATGAAAAATCATGGCACTGTTATTCTTCTCACAGCAAAACCGGAAACCATTTTAAAAAGAGTTCTGCATAACCAGTCCCGACCTGTTTTAAATGGCAAGAAAAACGTAAACGACATCACAAAGCTAATGAAAGAAAGAGAAGAACGATATCATATAGCTGCTGACATAATTGTTTCCACCGATGAAAAATCGCTTTCTCAGATTTGTGAAGAAATCATAGCCATGATTACACCATAATTTTCTTATAAGACAAAGGGGTTGCCGCATTAAGCAATAATCAGAAATATACACTTAATGCGACAACCCTATTTTTTTAACTAATCTTCATCTTCTTCCGGCTCTTCTCCCTCCGGTTCCTCCGCTTCCCACGTTTCTTCCGGTTCTTGATCTTGCGGTTCTGGAATTTCTCGGTCTGGTGTCTCGGTTTCTTCCTCTTCTTCGCTTTCCAGCTCTATGTCATCTTCCCCACTATCCGGTTCTTCCGACTCTGAAAAACGATCGTCTTCATCCTCCTCATTTTCCGGTTCATCTATCTCTTCTGTATCTGTTTCTACATTTTCATCATCATCTTCTTGTTCTGCTTCTTCTGCTTTCGGTTCTGCAATAATTTCTTTTCCTGTTATAATATCCATTTTTTGTTTTTTATCAGGTTCTTGAATTTCTTCTATCTTTCCTTCCATGTAAGTAACAGCCTGATTGCCAAAAATCTCCTGCAATACCTCTGCAAACTTTCCTGAAACTTTTTTATTCTCTTTATAAAGAGCATATACAACCTTTAAACTACCGTCAGAATCTCTGATTTCTTCTGCTAATTCCTTTAAGTCCTGAAGCTTCTGTCCTTCTAAATCTTTTAAAATTTTTAAAGAAACTGTATCATCATAGGAATAAGCATCTTGAATTTTATAATTTTTATCAATTTTCACACTTACAGATTTAGAACCTTCTAATTCAACCATGGCATACACCTGCTGGCTAAATTGTGGCAGCAACAAGGATGTAACGAATAAAAGAATAACTGCTGCTATAGCTGCTGCTTTTTGCCAATGCAATGTTCTCACTTTTTTATACATATCTTCTTCAAGCACATAAATAGCAGCTCCTACTTTTATTCCCTTTTTCTTTTTTATACGGATAATCTCCCCTTTTCCTGTCATTGCTAATGCATATCCATCTTTTATTTCCAAAACAATCACTTTATGATACATTTTTACACCTCGTTCCCTTTATCCAATACAAAAGGCCTGGAAATTCCTTTGCAAAAACAATCATTACACTAAGAATAAAACTCTTGCTTCGTTTTATTATCTTTTCCGTAAGCTCCGCTAAAACAGCTACTTTTCGGATAGGAAGCTTCCGTTTTCTATATGTTTCTTCTACAATTTCTTCGTCTTTTCCGGCCTTTTCAGCTGCATCTAAGGCATTTTCTCTTGTATCCTTATGGCGGGGCGCTTCATCTGCCAGTTTTTCAAATGTCAGTCCAAAGAAAAGAAGCTCCTTTTTATATCTTAAAATTTCTTGATGAAGATCATTGTCCTGGTTTTCTGTTTCTTCCGTCTGAAAGTCCTGTCCCTCTTCATAAAGAGCATCCAAAGAAACCACCTTTTCATACTTTTTTTCTTTTTCCACATAATTTTTTAATCTGCTGATAATTACTAACTTTGCAAAGGCTAAAAACACACCTCTTTGCGGCTGATATTTTTCTACAGCCTCTGTAAATGCCAGAAGTGCAATTTCAAACTCTTCATCATTTTCCACAGAAACATAACGCCCTGTAAAGCCACTGACTGTCTTTATCAAAAAAGCCATATATTTTTCAAGCAGATATTCTATATTTTCTATACTGATTTCTTCTTCCTGCCCCATGGTATCTCCTTTTATATTTTTTGTTATATATTCTATCACAAAACTTGCCCTTTATCAGTTATTTTGTGCCAGAAGATTCACACTGTCAATACCACCCATACAGAAAATTTCCTCTATGATTTGATTTCCTTTTTCTTCATGAAGCTGCACCTCATAAACAATTTCAAAAGACTCTGCCAGAATATTTTTTGCTCTTACCTTTACACTTTCTGTCCGTTCTTTTACTAATTCCTGCATTTTATCCAAATCCGTATGGTTTCCTCTGATTACCATAAGCATGGAAGCCTGTTTTGCGGCTCTTTTCTTGGTACTAATCATCACACATGCCAATATCAGCGAACCTGCTGCACCAATGAAATAACTTTGAGTAGCCGCTGCCAATCCAATAGCCATAGACCAGAAAATAAAACCAATATCTCTGGTATCCTTAATGTTGGTACGAAAACGTACAATAGACAATGAGCCCAACATTCCCAAAGATAATGCCAGATTTGATTGTATCAAATCCATAAGAACTGTAGATATCAATGCCATTGTGACTAATGTAACGGCAAATTGGGGCTGATAACTTTCCTTTGTATTTGCCAGCCGATATGCAAGATATAAAATCACAGAAAATACCAATGCAGCTATAAGACTAATTAATATAGTAATCGGTTCCGGTTTTTGGTTTATTATACTAAATAATTCTTTCATTGCTCTACCTCATTCTTTCTCAATAAAACAAACTGTTATTTCTCTTCCGTCTGATGTAAAATCTATACTTAGCTGAGAGTCTTCTGAATAATATGGCTTCACTCCATACTGTTCTAATTTTTCCTGCGTCTGCGCATTTACAGACTCTGGATTTTCTTTTGCATTTCCGGTAATAACTCCATATTCAGGCTTTACCCTTTTTAAAAGTTCCGGACTTGTTGCATCATCTTCTCCATGATGCCCCAGCTTTAAAATATTTGCAGAAATCTTTCTATTTTCTGACAGATATTCTGCTTCCTCGTCTTTCTCCATATCACCCGTAAAAAGACAAGCTGTTTCCCCATATACCAAACGCATCACAACAGAATTATTGTTTTCATTTTCATAATTTGTCTCAGTAGGGAGCCAGATTTCTCCGGTTGCACCTCCCAAATCAAGCTTTTCTCCACCTGACAGCTCTGTGACTGATACGTCATATTCTTTTGCCAAAGTTTTCGCATCTATTTTCTTATAAGAAGCATCATCTTTCCCTGATAAATAAAGTTTCTTTACAGAATATTCTTTGAATAGCATCTCCAAATTTCCTGCATGATCTTTATGCCCATGAGAAAGAAATATCCCTGCCAGCTCCTTAACTCCCTTTTTCTGTAACAATTCTGAAACTTGCTCTTGGTCTTCTTTTTTTCCTGTATCCCACATATAAAAATTTTTATCCGGTGTTTCGATTAAAAAGGCATCTCCTTTTCCTATTGTAATAAAAGAAATAGTCAACGTTCCTTCAAATCTTTCTTCTTTTTCTCTACATCCGAACAACAGGCAGCTAAAAAAAAATATTCCTGCACACAATCCTAATCTGTATTTCATAATGCCCTCCTACTATTATGCAACCTTTGTCTTAGGTGATAAAATATTTACACCATGTATACCCTCCATCTTACTGATTTTACATAAAAGATTTTCTTCTTCCTTTTCTTCTACCTGTACCTTATACACTAATTCAAAAGTGTCGGCAAATACGTTCTTACTCTGAACAGAACTGCCTTGCGTCTGTCCCAACATTTCCTGTACAGGCTCTAAATTCTGCTTTTCCCCTCGTACAATCACCATTCTGGATTTTTTTCGTTCAAAGCTGTGATTGAAAATTAATAACACAGTGCCCAGCAACAGGGAACTGATAAAGGAAACTATAAATGCACCTACTGCAGAAGAAATTCCAATAGATAATGCCCAAAATACAAATCCTAAATCTCTGGGATCTTTTGTATTGGTTCTAATTCTACAAATAGATAAAGAACCAAGTACGCCTAATGACAACATAGGATTATTCTGGATTAAAGTCAGTAAAATAGTGGAAACAAACGACAACATCAAAAGTGTAATATTAAATCTTCTGTTGTACGTAAGTGCATCATGACAAAGACGATATACACCCATCATCAAACTTCCTGTAAAAAGCGTAAATCCAATACTAATTACTAATTCTATATTTCCGTTCATATTTTTCATCCTTTCTTTCTAATAATAATATTCTTTTAAAAGTTGCCTTGATGTTCCGAATTTGCTGGGAGGCTTTTTGCTCAAATCACATTGTGCCAGCACATCTTGTATCTGTTTAAATAAAAACCTGTCATATTTAATTTCTAAAATTGTCTGTTCTTTTGGCATAGCCGATTTGAAATTTAATTTTTTACTGTATAAGTCATAGCAAAAATCACAATATCTTAAATGATTATCCAGTGTAATTCTTGTATTAAAATTCTCGTGGGTGTATGCCCGTCTGTCATATTCAATAAGAGAAACCGGACGATACAGTCTGCTTGTCATTAAATCATAGGCATATCCCGCCACATCGCTGTCATAATTTAAAAGTGCTGTAAAATCTCTCTTTAAAAGCCTCTGTGCATCTTCTTTTGATATCACCAGGCTTTCCTTTAATTCCCTGCCAAAGCTTTTTCTTTTTAATTCAAATTTCGCTGTCGTATCCTCTGGATGATAAATCCTTACACGAATTCGCTTTTTCTCATCTGCCCCTCTTTTTTTATCTATATAGTCCTCATTGCTAATACTGTCAAAATATACACTGCGTACAGTATAGCCATCATATCCGCCATAAGCGTCCGGTGTTAAGATATGATCGAGAGCATCTAATAAAAATAAACGGTCCGGCAGCGACAGCAGGTACTTTACTTCCTTTCTTGATACAGAAAGCTTTGTCTGTTTTTCTTGGCTCATATAAAAACCTCCTCTCGCCTTTTACTATATAATACAAGGGGATTTTTTAGTTTCGGGCCCTTTTTTGCAAAAAAAATAGAGAAAAGACAAAAATTATCTTTTCTCCATTTTTATAATTTCTATTCTTATATACTTTCCGCTTTTTCAAACTGGCTGTTATACAGATTTGCATAAAATCCATCAGCTTCCAAAAGAGACTGATGTGTTCCCTGTTCAATAATATCTCCGTCTTTCATAACCAGAATTAAGTCTGCATCACGAATGGTTGATAATCTGTGTGCGATGACAAAGCTGGTTCTGCCTTTCATCAGGTTATCCATAGCTGCCTGAATACGCTCCTCTGTTCTGGTATCTACGGAGGAAGTTGCCTCATCTAAAATCAAGATTTTATTGTCAGCCAAAATCGCTCTTGCAATGGTAAGAAGCTGCTTCTGTCCCTGTGAAATATTGCTGGTTTCTTCATTTAAAACCATCTGATAGCCTCCCGGCTGGGACATAATAAAGTGATGGGCATGCGCTGCCTTTGCCGCTGCAATAACCTCTTCATCCGTGGCATCCAAGCGTCCATAGCGGATATTTTCCATAATTGTTCCGTGGAACAGCCATGTTTCCTGCAATACCATTCCAAATAATTCTCTTAACTGAGTTCGATTAAAATCTTTAATATTGTGACCGTCTATAAGAATTTCACCGGAATTCACATCATAAAAACGCATTAAAAGCTTAATCATGGTGGTCTTTCCTGCTCCGGTCGGTCCTACAATGGCAACCTTCTGTCCTGCCTTCACATCACCGCTGAAGTCGTGAATAATCAAATGCTCCGGCTGATAGCCAAACGCAACGTGACGGGCTTCTACGTTTCCCTCTATGGTTGTGATATCCACAGGATTTTCCACTGTCTGGTCTTCTTCTTCCTCATCTAAAAATTCAAAGACACGCTCTGCCGCCGCTGCGGATGACTGAAGCATATTAGTAACCTGCGCAATCTGCTGGATTGGCTGGGTAAAATTTCGGATATACTGGAAAAATGCCTGAATATCACCTACCATAACCTTTTCTTTAATTACTAAAAATCCGCCTAAAAGAGCTACCATAACATATCCCAGATTTCCCACAAACTGCATAATCGGCATCATCATTCCTGAGAAAAACTGAGAACGCCATCCTGTGGTATACAGCTTTTCATTGGTTTTCTCAAATTCACGGATAACATCTTCTTCTTTGTTAAATGCTTTGACTACGTTGTGACCGCTGTAAATTTCTTCCACTTGCCCATTGACTTCTCCCAGATATTTCTGCTGCTGCTGGAAATATTTCTGCGAATGTTTCATGACTTTTCCGATAATCATCATGGAAATCGGCAAAATCAGAATTGCTGCCACAGTCATATATACGTTAATGGACAGCATCATAATCAGAACACCAATCAGCATGGTAACAGAGGTAATCAACTGGGTAAAGCTCTGGTTAATACTGGTCTGCAAGGTATCAATATCATTGGTAATACGTGATAAAATTTCTCCGTGTGTTCTGCTCTCAAAGTATTTCAAAGGTATTTTATTGATTTTTACGGAAATGTCTTTTCTCAGATTATAAGTAACCTGATTGGAAATTCCCGTCATAATAAAGCCCTGAATAAAAGAGAAGGCAGAGCTGATTAAATACAAGCCCAATGCAAACAGAAGAATTTCACCGATTTTTCCAAAATCAATGCCTGCCCCTCCGCTTATCTTTGAAACCAGCCCTTCATACAGCTCGGTGGTTGCCTTTCCCAAAACCTTAGGACCTACAATGTTGAAAATCGTACTTCCCACTGCAAATACCATCATCACGACAAGCTGAAGTCTGTAACGCTTCATATAGTTTAACAGCCTTTTCATTGCTGTTTTAAAATCTTTGGCTTTTTCTGCGGACATGTGTCCTCCATGTCCTCTTGGTCTTCCACTACTCATCGGCTAATTCCTCCTCTGATAACTGTGACATGGCAATCTGGCGATATACATCACAGGATTTCAAAAGCTCCTTATGAGTTCCCTGTCCTACCACATGGCCTTCATCCAGAACTAAAATCTTATCTGCATGAAGAATGGTACTAATTCTCTGTGCCACAATCAGTGTAGTGGCATCCTTTGTTTCTTTTTTCAATGCTCTTCGCAGCACCACATCCGTCTTATAATCCAATGCGGAAAAGCTATCATCAAAAATATAAATCTCCGGATTTTTTGCAATGGCTCTTGCAATGGACAATCTCTGCTTCTGTCCACCGGAAACATTGGTTCCGCCCTGTGCAATGGCTGACTGCACACCGTCTTCTTTTTCTTCTATAAAATCCCATGCCTGCGCAATTTCAGCTGCTCTTTGTACTTCTGCTTCTGTGGCAGCTTCTTTTCCGTAACGGATATTGGAGTCAATGGTACCGGAAAACAGCACACCTTTTTGCGGCACATAGCCAATTCGTTCTCTTAATTCATGCAAAGGCATCTGTCGGATATCCACACCGTCTACCAAAATTCTTCCTTCTGTCACATCGAAAAATCTCGGAATAAGATTTACCAGCGTGCTCTTGCCGCTTCCTGTACTTCCGATAAACGCAACCGTTTCTCCTTTTTTTGCAGAAAAACTAATATCCGTAAGAGAATTTCCATCTGCACCGGGATAAGCAAATCCCACATGTTCAAAGACCACTTCCCCTTTTTGTTCTTCTTTCGGCTGCACTGGATTTTCTTCATCTTTAATGCTGACTTCTGTTTCCATAATTTCGTTGATACGTTTTGCCGCTACATTGGCTCTCGGTATCATAATAGACATCATGGTAATCATCAGAAATGCCATAATAATCTGCATTGCATACTGCATAAACGCCATCATATTACCTACCTGCATATTGCCTGCGTCTACGGCATGAGAACCGTTCCACACAATTAAAACGGTAATGGCATTCATCAAAAGCATCATAAACGGCATCATAAATGTCATACATCGGTTTACAAAAAGATTGGTTTTTGTCAGCTTTGCATTGGCATCCTCAAAACGTTCTTCCTCATGCTTTTCTCGACTGAAAGCTCGAATAACTGGCACACCGGTAAGGATTTCTCTTGCTACCAAGTTCAACTCGTCAATTAAATACTGAAGCTTTGTAAATTTCGGCATAACCAGCTTGAAAACAAGGAAAACAAACAGTGTAATCACAACCACTGCCAACGCTAAAATCCATGTCATAGATGCGTCTGTCTGAAACACCTTATATACACCGCCAATTCCTAAAATCGGCGCATACAGAACAATACGAAACAGCATGGTAAATAGCATCTGTACCTGCTGCACATCATTGGTGCTTCTGGTAATTAAAGAAGCAATGGAAAAATGGTTTAATTCCTCTCCTGAAAAAGAAATCACCTTGCGATAAACACTGTTTCTTAAATTTCTTCCCAATGTTGCCGCAACCTGTGAAGACAAGAAGGTAACCATAACGGCTGCTGCCATGGCAAGAAATGCCAGTCCCAGCATCTTTAAGCCACTGAATAAAATATAATTCGTCTGGAGCTTATCCATATCCTGCCCCTGCTGCTTATATTCTTCCTGCACAAAGCTTACGGCTTTTTGTGTAATAATAGAGTCCGGAATTTCTTCAAGCTTTGCTCTGGCATCTCCTAAAAAAGCTTCTCGCTGCTCCTTGGGCATCTGCGCTGCTGCCTGAAGCTCCTCTGCTTTCATGCTTCCTGCAATCAGCTCAGGAATCCCTAGAATACTATTCAGCTCTTCTCTTTCCTCTTTTGTGATTTTCTTTAGCCGGTACTGCTCATCCTCTATTTCATAAGCGTTTAATACCGTATCCTGTTCCTCCTGCTCCATAAACAACAGCAGTGTTTCCAAATTTTTCTGTTCAATGGTTTCCGGCACTCCGTCTTCCACGCCTTTTTGCTGAATTCCTACATTTACAATCTTAGATGTATAATCCGGCAAAGACAAATCGCAAAATGCCTGAACAAATAAAAGAAGGATAATCATTACAATGTAATGCCATCGTTCTTTCATATAATGAAACATTTTTAACATAGTGTCCTCCTTTACTGCCTACATACAACAATGATGCTTATCATCTCCGCCTAAGTTTTTAATCATCTGGTCAAAAAAGCGTTTCATGAGACACATTTCACTCTCTGAAAAACCGGAAAAAACCATCTTTTCATTTTCTTCCACACATTTTCTGGATTTTTCAATCATTTCCTTTCCCTGTGCCGTAAGATAAATACGCACCATTCTCTGGTCATGCTCATCATTTCTTCTCTCAATAATCCCTGCTTTTTCCATACGTTTCATGGAAACTGCCACAGTAGGGGCGCTGATATGCAGTTCTTCTGAGATTTCCTTCTGGCTCATACCATCCCGCTTATCCAATAAAATCAGCAGTGGAATTTGCTTGGGATGGATGCCTGTTTCACTTAAAATCTTAAATGTATTTCTGTAATACAGATGGGTAAGCTGCACAAATTTTCCATGCAAACTGTCATCCTTCTCCATTTTAATTCTTATGCTCCTTTCCTTCATACAGCGAATACAAAGTCCCCGCTATATTATTTAGTTGACTAACTTATATTATGGCAGAAGTCATGAAATATCAAGCAGATTTTTGATATTTTACACTTTTTTTAGAAATAAGTCACATGATATTTATTAGTCAGCTAATTTAATTTCTTATATAACGAAAAAAGAACTGCCACTCGATTATTTCTTCATGTGACAGTTCTGTTTATAACGTTCGTTTTTCTTTATAATTTCTGATGATATCCCGCAAAAAAATCTCTTAATTTTCCGGTTGCTTTTTTCAATTCTTCCACTCCCGGTAAATACACAATTCTGAAATGATCCGGTTCTCCCCAGTTAAATCCTTTTCCATGTGTAATAAGCACTTTCTTTTCTTTTAAAAGGTCTAATGCAAATTTTTCATCGTCTAAAATATTAAATTTCTTTGTATCCATTTTCGGGAAAATATAAAATGCTGCTTTTGGCTTTACTGCTGACAGCCCCGGAATATCATTAATTGCATTGTAGATATATTCTCTCTGCTCATAAATTCTGCCTCCCGGAACCAAATATTCATTGACACTTTGATAGCCGCCTAAAGCAGTCTGAATGATTGCCTGCCCCGGAACATTAGAGCAAAGGCGCATATTAGAAAGCATATTTAAGCCTTCAATGAACCCTTTTGCTTTTTCTTTTGCACCGCTTAATACCATCCAGCCGCACCGAAATCCTGCTATCATGTGGGATTTGGAAAGTCCGTTTAAAGTAATGCAAAATACATCCGGTGCCAGAGAAGCAATAGACGTATGTTCAATCCCATCGAATACCAATCTGTCATAAATTTCATCAGAGAAAATCATCAGCTCATGTTCTCTTGCAATCTCTACAATCTCCATTAAAAGCTCTTTCGGATAAACTGCTCCTGTAGGATTGTTAGGATTAATTAAGACAATTGCCTTTGTTTTATCTGTTATCTTACTTTTAATATCCTCTATATCAGGATACCATTCTGATTGCTCATCACAGATATAATGTACCGGTGTTCCTCCCGACAAAGAAACACAGCCTGTCCATAATGGATAATCCGGTGAAGGAACTAATATCTCATCGCCGCTATCTAAAAGTCCCTGCGTTACCATATTAATCAGCTCACTGACACCATTCCCTGTATAAATGTCATTAATCGTTACATTAGGAATTTTCTTTATCTGACAATATTGCATAATTGCTTTTCTCGCAGAAAAAATCCCCTTGGAATCTGAATAACCCTGTGAATCCCGAAGTGTATAAATCATATCTAAAATCACTTCTTCTGGGGCTGAGAATCCGAATGGCGCAGGATTTCCGATATTCAGCTTTAAAATGTCAATACCACTTTCCTGCATACGGTTTGCTTCATCTAAAACCGGTCCCCTTACATCATAGCACACATTTTCGAGTTTTGATGATTTCTGAAATGTTCTCATAGTTCTGCCTCACTTTATTTTTTATTGGAATGATTTTATCACTTTACTTTAAGAAACTCAACTGTTTTCCTTGATTTTTTTGAAATAATCCCTGATATTCTGTTCATATCCATTCTCTGTAGGAGTATAAAATACTTTGCCCTGCAACTCAGACGGCATATACTGCTGCTCTACATAATGATTAGGGTAGTCATGGGCATATTTGTATCCTATTCCATGTCCCATTTTAGATGCTCCTCTATAATGTGAGTCCTGTAAATGTACCGGCACTGTAGTTTTCGTATTCTTCACTGCCTCCATTGCCTCTGCGATTGCCATATATGCTGCATTGCTCTTTGGTGCAGAAGCCACATAAGTTACTGCCTGAGCCAGTGGAATTTGTGCTTCCGGCATACCAAGACGCTCCACTGCCTGAGCTGCTGCCACAGCCACCTGTAGTGCCTGAGGATCTGCATTTCCTACATCTTCTGCAGCACAAATCATAATACGCCGTGCAATAAACTTAATATCTTCTCCTGCATATAACATCTTTGCCAGATAAAATACTGCTGCATCCGGATCAGAACCTCTCATACTTTTTATAAATGCAGAAACAGTATCGTAATGATTATCTCCTGTTTTATCATAACGGACAACTCTTTTTTGGATACACTGAGAAGCTGTTTCCAAATCAATATGTATCTTACCATCTTCACTTTTTTGCGTAGTAAGAATACCCAATTCAAGAGCATTCAATGCCGCTCTTGCATCACCTCCTGCAATATCTGCCAGAAAGTTTTTGGCATCTTCATGAAGCACTGCATGATAGCTTCCCATTCCCCTTTCACAGTCAGAAACAGCTCTCTCTAAAAGCTTACAGATATCCTCTTTTTCCAAAGGTTTCAGTTCAAAAACAATGGAACGGGAAAGAAGCGCTCCATTTACTTCAAAATAAGGATTTTCTGTTGTTGCTCCTATTAAAATCAAAGTGCCGTCTTCTACAAAAGGCAGTAAATAGTCCTGCTGTCCTTTATTAAAACGATGAATTTCATCTACGAAAAGAATTGTTTTCTTCCCGTACATTCCTAAATACTGCTGAGCTGCTTTCACCACTTCTTCCATATCTTTTTTCCCTGCCACTGTGGCATTAATCTGTTTAAATCTGGCGCTTGTAGTATTTGCAATTACCTTTGCCAGTGTGGTCTTTCCTGTTCCCGGAGGTCCATAAAAAATAACACTTCCCAATTTATCAGCTTTAATAGCTCGATAAAGCAGCTTATCCTTCCCTATAATATGCGCCTGCCCCGCCACTTCTTCTAAAGTAACAGGCCTCATTCTTGATGCCAGAGGCGATTCATTTTCCAATGTCTGTTCCTTCATATAATCAAATAAGTCCATCTCTGTATCTTTCTCCTCTATTCTAAAAGTAATTTATCTACAGTAACAAATTCATATCCTTTTTCCTGTAATATATCTACAATACGAAGTGCTGCCTCTACCGAGGACGCATAAATATCGTGCATTAAAATAATATCACCTTCTTTCACATCTTTCACTACCCTTTTTACAGTTTTATCTACATTTTCTGTTGTCCAGTCTAAAGAATCCACATTCCATGACACCGGTATCATAGTAATGTCAAAATCTAAGTTTTGCTTCCACTCACCAAAAGGAGGACGGACAAAAGACGTGCAAATTCCCACTGTATCATAAATTTTATTACAGGTCATCACTATTTCCTCTTCTGCTTTGCTTTCTGAAATCTTTTTTAAATTCACATGATGATAAGTATGATTTCCAATAAGATGTCCTTCTTCTTTCATTCTCTGTACCACTGCTTCTTTTTCTTCTATATTCTGACCAATGAGAAAGAAAGTTGCCTGTACTCCCCTCTCTTTTAAACCATCTAAAAGCTGCTCTGTATAAACTTCATGAGGTCCATCATCAAAGGTCAATGCAATTTCAGGATGATCCTCATCGGAAAGCTCATTTACTGTTTCTACTGCTTGTTCCATTCCCTGTTTTCCTATAAAAAATATCACAAAAAAAGATAAAATAAACACTATTTTTTTCATAATCACACTCCAATTATCATCACTCTATTATATTCTTTCTTGACAGAAACAGCACCTTAACCTTACAATATTTTTGATTTAAACAAATAAGGAGCACTTATGAAAAATAAAAAATCATTATTTCTATTTACCATTGGATTATTGCTTATAACCCTTTTTGGATTTGCTGCGATTTACGAAAAAAAACAACAATCGCAGGAACCCATTTCTGCAACTGCTTTTAAATTAAATACTGTTATTACAGTAAACATTTATGACTCGCAGAATAAAAAACTACTGGATGATGTAATGAAACTGTGCGACCAATATGAAAAGCTGTTCAGCCGAACACTAAGTTCAAGTGAGATTTTCCAGTTAAACGCTCACACTTTAAAGCAGGAAAACGGAGCTTTTCTCCTATCCCCTGAAACTGCTGAATTGGTTTCAAAAGGACTTTACTATGGAAACCTCTCCAATGGGGCTTTT
>CAJKQE010000049.1 GCA_905201915.1 uncultured Lachnospiraceae bacterium | reverse complement strand
CGCCACAAGGTGTCGGATTATACCGGCAAGCCACGGCTTGAAAAGTAAATACCCTCTCGGGTGCTTCCTTTTCTGTGCACGTGGTATAATTATATAATATTTAAGAAAAGTATAATTGTAAATGTCCAGAAGGAGGAAAATAAGTGGACTCGATAGATTATTATGACCGGTACGCAGTACCTTATTATGAAGAAACAGTAGAGTTTGGCATGGAGGAGCAAATTAAGCGTTTTGTTGAATTGCTTCCGGAAAGTGCAGATGTTCTTGATTTAGGCTGTGGATCGGGTAGAGATACGGTATGCCTTGAAGAAGAAGGCTGTGTCGTTACTGCTATGGATGGTTCTGAGAAAATGTGTGAGCTGGCAAGTATTCACACAGGGAAAGAAGTGCTGCACCTTAGAGTGGAGGATATGGAATTTGAAGATGTCTTTCATGGGATTTGGGCCTGTGCTATTTTAGGACATTTTTCACCGGATAAAGTGAAAGATATTATGGCAAAAATCTTACGGGCATTAAAGGATGATGGGATTTTGTATTTTTCCGTTCAAAAGGGAGAAAGAAATGGTAACTATAATGGCAGATATTTCTATGATTATGACAGAGAGGCTCTTAACAACCTTTTGGATTTTTTCCCAAATATAAAGGTATTAGATATATGGAAAACCAGTGATGTCAGAACAGACAAGAGCAATCGTTGGTTTAATGTTCTGCTTCGCAAGGAAAAGCAAGACGAATAAAGGAGAGATACAGTGAATTTTGCTCATTTACATGTACATACGGAGTACAGTCTTTTAGACGGTTCAAATAAGATAAATGAATATGTAGCCAGAGTGAAGGAACTGGGGATGAACAGTGCGGCCATAACAGACCATGGAGTCATGTTTGGCTGCATTGATTTTTATAGGGCAGCAAAAGCAGCGGGAATTAAGCCGATTTTGGGATGCGAGGTGTATGTTGCCCCCGGTTCCCGTTTTGACAGAGAAGTGGGACAGGCAGAGGACAGATATTATCATCTGGTTCTTCTGGCAGAGAATAATCGTGGATATGAAAATCTTATGAAGATTGTGTCGAAAGCATTTGTGGATGGTTTTTATTATAAACCGCGAGTAGATATGGAACTTTTGCAGGAATATCATGAAGGAATTATTGCTCTAAGCGCTTGTTTAGCAGGAGAAGTTGCCAAGAATATTACAAGAGGTATGTATGAAGAAGCCAAAAGTGCTGCCCTTCGGTATGAAGAAATCTTTGGGAAGGGGAATTTCTTTTTGGAACTTCAGGATCATGGAATTCCTCAGCAGCAAAGAGTAAATCAGCAGCTTTTGAGAATGAGTCAGGAAACAGGCATTGCGCTGGTTGCCACTAATGACGTGCATTACACTTATGACACAGATGCAGAAGCACATGATATTTTGTTGTGCGTGCAGACCAGAAAGCTGTTAAGTGATGAAAACCGTATGCGTTATGAAGGGGGACAGTATTATGTGAAATCCCCGGAAGAGATGGCTGAATTATTCCCCTATATTCCTGAAGCATTGGAAAATACCCAGAAAATTGCAGACCGTTGTGAAGTGGAGATTGAGTTTGGTGTAACAAAGCTGCCTAAATTTGATGTACCGGCTCCTTATACTTCATGGGAATACTTAAATAAGCTGTGTTATGATGGTTTGAAGGAACGGTATAGCGGAGACCTGACAGAGCTTGAACAACGGCTGGAGTATGAGCTTGGTGTTATTAAAACCATGGGCTATGTGGATTATTTCTTAATTGTATGGGATTTTATTCGATTTGCCAGGGATCATGACATTATGGTGGGGCCGGGACGTGGTTCTGCAGCAGGAAGTCTTGTTTCCTATACTTTAGGAATTACCAAGTTAGACCCTATTAAGTATAACCTTCTGTTTGAGCGTTTTTTAAATCCGGAACGTGTTTCCATGCCTGATATTGATGTGGATTTCTGTTTTGAAAGAAGGCAGGAAGTTATTGATTATGTAGTGGAGAAATACGGAAAAGACAGGGTGGTTCAGATTGTTACCTTTGGTACTATGGCTGCACGAGGCGTAATACGAGATGTGGGAAGAGTTATGGATTTGCCTTATGCACAGTGTGATATGATTGCGAAGATGATTCCGGAGGAATTAAATATCACTATAGATAAGGCTTTGAAAATGAACCCCGAATTGAAAAATTTATATAACACGGATGAGACAGTGAAAAAGCTTATTGATATGAGCCGCCGTCTGGAAGGCTTACCACGTCATACTTCCATGCATGCAGCAGGTGTAGTAATCAGTCAGAAATCCGTAGATGAATATGTGCCTCTTGCCAGAGCGTCAGACGGTTCTATTGTGACACAGTTTACGATGACTACGCTGGAGGAACTGGGACTTTTAAAAATGGACTTTTTGGGACTTCGTACCCTTACGGTCATTCAAAAAGCAGTAAAGTTAATTGAGAGAAATAAAGGTATTTCTCTTGATATGGATCGTGTGGATTATAACGATAAGCAAGTCTATGATATGCTTGGAGCGGGAAAGACAGAGGGTGTTTTTCAGCTGGAAAGTGCAGGAATGACAAACTTTATGAAGGAGTTAAAGCCGGAGAGTTTGGAAGATATTATTGCGGGAATATCTCTGTATCGTCCCGGCCCTATGGATTTTATTCCTCAGTATATTGAAGGAAAAAATAATCCTGACAGCATTCATTTTTTGTGTCCGCAGCTTGAGCCGATTTTAAGTGCAACCTATGGCTGTATTGTGTATCAGGAACAGGTTATGCAGATTGTTCGTTCTCTGGGCGGATATACTCTGGGACGAAGTGATTTGGTGCGTCGTGCCATGAGTAAGAAAAAGGCTGCGGTAATGGAGAAAGAGCGTCAGAACTTTGTTTATGGAAATGAGGAAGAAGGCGTTCCCGGTTGTGTCAACAGAGGAATTTCAGAGGAAGTTGCGAATACCATTTACGAACAGATGATGGATTTTGCAAAATATGCGTTTAATAAATCTCATGCAGCTGCTTATGCAGTTGTAGCGTACCAGACGGCATATTTAAAGTGCCATTTTCCTGTTGAATTTATGGCTGCTTTGATGACTTCTGTAATTGATAATCCACCGAAAGTTGCCGGTTATATTTTATCCAGTCGTAAAATGGGGATAGATATCCTGCCTCCTGATATTAATAAAGGTGACAGTACCTTTTCTGTAGACGGCGGAGGAATAAGGTATGGACTGTCAGCAATTAAGAGTATCGGAAGACCAGTAATTGATGCTATTGTGGAAGAACGAGAACAAAGAGGAGGCTTTACAAGCCTTAGAGACTTTATTGAGAGAATGACAGGGAAGGATGTAAATAAAAAAGCCATTGAAAACTTTATTAAAGCAGGGGCTTTTGATGAACTTCCCGGAAACCGCCGTCAGAAAATGATGGTGTATGCTCAGATTTTAGACTCCGTAGTGCAGGAAAAGAAAAATATGATGGCAGGTCAGATGAGCTTGTTTGATTTAGTTTCAGAAGAAGAAAAGACAGCCTATGAAATCCGTATGCCGGATGTAGAGGAGTATCCGAAAGAGGAGAAACTGGCATTTGAAAAGGAAGTACTGGGTATTTATATCAGTGGGCATCCTCTGGAAGAATACGAGACTTGCTGGAGGAAAAACATTTCTGCGGTAACGACAGACTTTATGCCTGATGAGGAAAGCGGACAGCCTAAAGTGCGCGATGGACAGCAGGTGATTGTAGGCGGTATGATTACGGAAAAGACCATTAAGTATACAAAGACTAATAAAGTAATGGCATTTCTTACTTTAGAGGATTTGCTGGGCACAGTAGAAGTTGTGATTTTCCCTCGTGATTATGAAAAGAATGTAAGACTTATGGAAATTGATGAGAAAGTCTTTATTAAAGGTCGTGTTTCCGTGGAGGAGGAAAAAGCAAGCAAATTGATATGTGAGAAGATGTATTTTTTTGAGGATGTGCCAAGGGAACTGTGGCTGCAGTTTGAGACAAAAGAAAGTTTTCTTTCCCGTGAACAGGAGTTGTATGAAGACTTAAAAGAAGCAGACGGAAAGGACGGCGTAGTAATCTATATTAAATCTCCAAAGGCTATAAAAAGGTTAGGGGCATCCAAAAGTATTCGCATTAGTCAGGACTTATTGGTAAGACTGTACGAAAAGTACGGAAAAGACAATGTAAAAGTTGTCGAAAAGAGTATTGAAAAACAGTAGAAAATAGATTAGAATAAAAAACGACTGAATGTACAAAATAAGAAACAAGAGTCTGCCAACAGTATGGAGGAAGAAAATGACTACAAATAAAGAAATTAAAACAATTGGTGTATTAACAAGCGGTGGAGATGCTCCGGGAATGAATGCTGCAATCCGTGCAGTAGTCAGAAGAGGTTTAAGCCGTGGTATTAATATGAAGGGAATCTTAAAAGGCTATAGTGGTCTGATGAATGAAGAAATCATTGACATGACTGCCGTAGATGTTTCAGATACAATTCAAAGAGGTGGTACAATCCTGTATACTGCTCGTTGTACAGAAATGCGTACACCGGAAGGACAGAAAAGAGCTGCTGAAGTATGTAAAAAACATGGAATTGACGGCTTGGTAGTTATCGGTGGTGACGGTTCCTTTGCCGGTGCACAGAAACTGGCTAATTTGGGAATTAACGCAGTAGGTGTTCCGGGAACAATTGATCTTGATATTGCTTGTACAGAGTATACAATCGGTTTTGATACAGCAGTAAATACAGCTATGGAAGCCATTGATAAGGTACGTGATACTTCTACTTCTCATGAACGTGTAAGTATTATTGAGGTAATGGGAAGAAATGCAGGATATCTTGCTTTATGGTGCGGTATTGCCAATGGTGCAGAGGATATTTTGCTTCCTGAAAAATACGATTTTGATGAACAGAAAATTATCAACAACATCATCGACAACCGTAAAAAAGGTAAAAAACATCATATTATCATTAATGCAGAAGGTATCGGACATTCCGAAGCTATGGCAAAACGTATCGAGGCTGCAACAGGAATTGAAACAAGAGCGACTATCTTAGGTCACATGCAGCGTGGCGGTGCACCGACATGTAAGGATAGAGTATATGCTTCCATTATGGGTGCAAAAGCAGTAGACATTCTTCTGGAAGGTAAATCTAAGAGAGTTATCTGTTACAGAGACGGTGAGTACATTGACATGGATATCAATGAAGCTCTGGCAATGAAGAAAGGTATCTCCGAATACCAGTACGAGGTAAGCTATTCCCTGTCTCATAATTACAGCAAGAATAACGAGTAAGAAAATGATTACAAGTGCGTCAAATGTACAGATAAAGAAAGTACAGCAGATATTGAAGAAAGCAAAGGTACGCAGGGAAGAACAGGTTTTTGCGGTTGAGGGAATTAAGATGTTCAGTGAAGTACCGAAGTCTCGTTTGCAGAAAGTGTATCTGTCCCAGTCCTTTGCTGAAAAAGAAGAATGTGGAAGAATTCTTCAGGAAAAGGGTATTTCTATAGAAGAAACAGCCTACGTGGAGATTGTGGATGATAAAATTTTTAAAAATTTATCGGATACTGTAACACCTCAGGGAGTGCTTTGTCTTGTTAAGATGGAGAATTTTACACTTTCTGAAATTTTAAGCGGAGAAGAAAATCCCCTGCTGATGATTTTAGAAGATTTACAAGATCCGGGAAATCTTGGAACGATTTTACGAACCGGAGAGGGAGCAGGTGTTACCGGTGTGATTATGAGCCGAACTTCTGTAGATGTTTTTAATCCGAAAGTTATTCGTTCTACCATGGGTTCTGTGTATAGAATGCCGATTATTTATGTCAATTCCATTGAGGATGAGGTACTTCCTCTTTTAAAAGAAAAGGGAATTACTACTTATGCGGCTCATTTGGAAGGTAGAAATGATTATGATAAAGAGTGCTATACCAAAGGTACAGCATTTCTTATTGGAAATGAAGGAAACGGTCTCAGCGAGCATCTCACAGAGAGAGCAGATACGTTGATTAAAATTCCAATGCAGGGAAAAGTGGAGTCTTTAAATGCTGCTATGGCGTCGGGAATTTTGATGTATGAGGCATACAGGCAGCGTCGTAAAAATTGAATATAAAATATAAAAAGTGGTGAATATTCTATATATTTGCCACTTTTTTCTATTTTTCTCTCCGAAATACTGTAAAATGTTACAAAAAATACCCGGTTGACAAAGAAACGTAATCTTGTTAGAATAAGTTTGTAACAAAACTTAATAAATCTGTAACAAATATTAAAAAAAGAAACAGACTTATCAGGAGGTTATTTTAATGAGAAGAAAATTCATGAAACTTTTAACTTGTATGGGAACTGTTGGTGCTATGACTGCTGCAATGGCAGTACCGGCATTGGCAGAAACAACAGATAAAGCAACTTTTGACTGGTCAGATAAAGCAGCAGCGAATGTTACTACATATGCAAACATTCGTAAAGGCTCTGATATCAGCACAGAAAGAGTCGGAAAACTTCCGGCCGGTGCTGTTGTGACCGTTGTAGGAGAAGAGAATGGATGGATTCAGGTTTCTTCCGGTGAAATTGAAGGATATATCAGAGAAGACTTGTTAGTATCCGGAGAGGAAGCGCAGCAGTTATTTGAGTCTGTGTATGGTGATGGGGAGATTACAGGTGCACAGCCTTTAGAAACTGCAGTAGAAACAGCAGCAATTTCAAATCAGACAGCAT
The DNA here is from genome assembly GCA_905201915.1 of uncultured Lachnospiraceae bacterium. Taxonomy (GTDB): domain Bacteria; phylum Bacillota; class Clostridia; order Lachnospirales; family Lachnospiraceae; genus Blautia. Next base: position 8,431 of record CAJKQE010000049.1, on the reverse strand, counting down.
CCGTATCTCAGGCAGATTTAGATTTGATGGCTGCGATTATTGAATGTGAAGCAGGCGGGGAGTCTTATGAAGGGAAGATTGGTGTAGGTGCAGTTATTATGAATCGTATTCGCAGCGGCAAATTCCCAAATACATTGTCTGAAGTTATTTATCAGAGAGGACAGTTTACACCGGCTGCATCAGGTAAACTTGCTTCCGTATTAAGCAGAGGTGCAAGCCAGGCATGTTATGATGCCGCAAGAGATGTTTTTGCAGGAGCAAACACAATTGGAGACCGTCTGTTCTTTCATGCAGGAGGTGGCAGAGGACTTACAATCGGAAATCAGACATTTTATTAAAAGTGAAGATTGACTATATTTTTGAAAACTCCGAAAGCAGCGAGAAGTTGTTTTTGGAGTTTTTCTTTATGAGATAAATGCGACTAAGTGATTTTAATAAAAAACAAAAGAAATACAAGAAAAAAGCGTTGATATTTTCAGAAAATTAGAATATAATGAGAGAACAAATCAGTAGAAACTTTACTGGTGCAGAGAATTTATAGTGAAGAAGGTGGGGTTATGGACGCAGGAATGATATCAATTGTATGGCTTGTAGTTCTGGCAATTCTTCTTGTGATTGAGTTTTTGACTCTGGGACTTACAACTGTCTGGTTTGCAGGAGGTGCATTAATTGCTTTTCTGGTTTCACTGGCAGGAGGTCCACTGTGGCTACAAATTTTACTGTTTCTTGTAATTTCTGTAGTACTTTTATTGTTCACCAGACCATTGGCAGTGAAATACCTGAATAAAAATGTACAGAAAACAAATGTAGACAGTATTCCCGGACAGAAAGGGATTGTGACAGCTACCATTGACAATTTGAAAGCAGAAGGTCAGGTTACCATTCGCGGTATGGAATGGAGTGCAAGAGCAAAAGATGATAATATCATTGAAAAAGGAAAAGTTGTAAGGGTAATAGCTGTAGAAGGTGTAAAGCTTATTGTAGAGGAGGATATGTAATATGATGTGGTTATTTATTATTCTGTTAGTTATTATTTTAATTATTGCAGCATCTTGTATTAAGATTGTACCTCAGTCACAGGCATATATTTTAGAACGTCTCGGTGTCTATAAGGCAACATGGGGAAGCGGCGTTCATTTTAAAGTGCCTTTTATCGAGAGAGTTGCAAAACGTGTGAATTTGAAAGAACAGGTTGTAGACTTTGCTCCGCAGCCAGTTATTACAAAAGATAATGTTACTATGAGAATTGATACCGTTGTATTTTTCCAGATTACAGATCCAAGATTATTTACTTATGGAATTGATAATCCGATTATGGCAATTGAAAATCTGACTGCTACTACACTGCGTAATATTATCGGTGATATGGAGTTGGATGCTACACTGACTTCCCGAGAGATTATCAATACAAAAATGCGAGCTTCTCTTGATGAAGCTACAGACCCGTGGGGTATTAAGGTAACTCGTGTAGAATTGAAGAATATTATTCCTCCGGCAGCAATTCAGGAAGCAATGGAAAAACAGATGAAGGCAGAACGTGAACGCCGTGAAGCAATTCTGAAGGCAGAGGGAGAGAAGAAATCTACAATTCTTGTGGCAGAAGGTAAAAAAGAGTCTGCAATTTTGGACGCAGAGGCAGAAAAACAGGCTGCAATTTTAAGAGCGGAAGCTGAGAAGGAAAAGATGATTAAAGAGGCAGAAGGTCAGGCAGAAGCTATTTTGAAAGTGCAGCAGGCAAAGGCAGATGGTATTCGTTTTATTAAAGATGCCGGTGCAGACCAGAGTGTTCTTACTTTGAAGAGTTTGGAGGCATTTGCACAGGCGGCAGACGGAAAAGCTACTAAGATTATTATTCCTTCAGAAATTCAGGGAATTGCAGGTCTTGCATCTTCCTTAGTGGAAATCGCTACAAATAAAAAAGAAAATTAAGTGTAAGGAAGGGGGGCTGTTTGCAGATGCAACGCTCCCTTTCCGTATAAGAATGAGAGGTGGAGTATGAAACCAGTAATAGATACTACAAAAGAGTATGGACTGGTACTTGAGGGAGGAGGCGCAAAAGGCGCATATCAAATCGGAGCATGGAAAGCATTAAAAGAAGCAAATATTCGTATAAAAGGGATTGCAGGAACCAGCGTAGGTGCACTTAATGGGGCTTTAATTTGTATGGGGGATTTGGAAAAGGCAGAAAGCCTTTGGGAAAATATTTCATATTCCCAGATTATGTCAGTAGATGACAAAATTATGGAAGACATTTTTAAACAGAAGAAAATCAGCCGTGATGCTTTAAAGGATATGATGGATTATATTTCTGATGGTGGTGTGGATATTACACCTTTAAAAGAGTTGATTGCAGAATGTGTAGACGAAGAAAAAATTCAAAATTCGCCCATGGATTTATACATTCATACTTTTAGTGTGGATGAAATGAGGGAATTAAATGTAGATTTAAAAGAAATTGAGCCGGAGCTTATTAAGGATTTCTTATTAGCAAGCTCTTATATTTTTCCTATTTTTAAGAGTGAAAAGCTTCACGGAAAAACCTATATTGACGGAGGAGCTATTAATAATGTGCCTGTAGATACTTTGATTGAGAAAGAGTATAAGGATATTATTATAGTGCGGATTTTTGGTATTGGCAGAGAAAAAAAGGTAAAAATACCGGAAGACACGACAATTTATACCATTGCTCCTACTGTGAGTTTGGGAAGTATTTTGGATTTTAACCCTAAAAGAAGCAAAATGCATTTAAAACGTGGGTATTTTGATACTATGCGTGTACTTTACGGTCTTGCAGGGAAAATATATTATATTGATGAACAGGAAAAAGAATGTTATTATTTAAGTCAGTTGACAGAATTAAGTCAGGATATTTATGTATATTTGGCAGATGTATATAAATTGGAGGTGCAGGAAAGCAGAGCAGTTCGAAATCTTACAGAAATTATTTTGCCGGTAATCGCAGAGGAGATGAAGCTTTCTAAAGAATGGAGTTACAGAGAATTGTATCTTTCTATCTTAGAAGCAACGGCAAAGATATGCAGAATTCAAAAGTATAAAATTTATACTTTGCAGGAGCTGCAGGACAGGGTAAGAGAAAAGCTGCCGTCTCTTGAGGGCGAAGAGTTACCGGCTTTTGTGCAGATTATTTCAAAAGAAAAACTTTTATAGAAGCGGAGGATTACTGTAATGGATTTAAAAGGGCGTCATTTTTTAACATTGAAGGATTTTACCAAGGAAGAAATCGAGTATCTTGTTGACTTATCTGCGGAATTGAAGAGAAAGAAAAAACAGGGAATTCCGGTGGATACATTAAAAGGAAAAAATGTTGCGCTGATTTTTGAAAAAACGAGCACCAGAACAAGAAGCTCTTTTGAGGTGGCAGCACATGATTTGGGAATGGGCAGCACATATTTAGACCCGAAAAGCTCTCAGATTGGAAAAAAGGAGAGCATTAAAGACACTGCAAGAGTTTTAGGACGTGTTTACGATGGAATTGAGTATCGTGGATTTGGACAGGAAAAAGTAGAGGAGTTGGCAAAATATGCAGGTGTTCCCGTATGGAACGGACTTACAAATGAATATCATCCTACACAGATGTTGGCAGATTTGCTTACTATTCGTGAGCATTTAGGAAGAGTAGAGGGTGTAAAACTGGTTTATATGGGTGATGCACGTTATAATATGGGAAATTCTTTGATGATTTTATGTGCAAAAATGGGGATGCATTTTGTTGCCTGTGCGCCGAAAAAGTATTTTCCAAATGACGCGCTGGTAGAGGAATGTAGAGGCTTTGCAGAGAAATCAGGCGGAACCATTACTTTGACAGAAGATGTCATGGAGGGTACAAAAGGTGCTGATGTTATCTATACGGATGTATGGGTTTCCATGGGAGAACCGGAAGAAGTGTGGGAAGAACGTATTAAAGAGCTGACACCTTATAAGGTTACTATGGACGTTATGAGAAATGCCGGAGAGCAGGCAATTTTCCTTCATTGTCTTCCTGCTTTTCATGATTTGCAGACGGATATTGGTAAGGAAATGGGAGAAAAATTCGGAATTGAAGATATGGAAGTTACAGACGAAGTCTTTGAAAGTAAGCAGTCTGTAGTCTTTGATGAAGCAGAAAACAGAATGCATACTATCAAAGCTGTTATGGCAGCTACCTTAGGAGCAGAAGGCTGTTAAGATGGAAAAAATATTTTGGAAATCAAGTGTAGACTCTACCCTTATATGGGCAAAAGAGGAAGCGAAAAAGAGTGTAGGCAAAGAGCTGGATAGGGCTTTATTTGTGGCAGATGAGCAAACAGCAGGAAAAGGAAGACTGGGGAGAGTATGGACTTCTGTGCCCGGTGAGAATATTTATATGACATTATTGCTGATGAGACCTGAAGTGAGAACAGAGAATGCTTCTTCTCTTACTCTTGTTATGGGATTGTCTGTAGCAGAAGCAGTTGAGGGAGTAGTAGGAGTAACTGCAGGAATTAAGTGGCCAAATGATATTGTCCTTTCCGGAAAGAAAATCTGCGGTATTTTAACGGAAATGCAGATAAAAGAGCAGAAACCGGAATTTATCATGATTGGTGTAGGCATCAATGTCAATCAAAAGGAATTTCAGGAAGAGCTTAGAGATAAGGCAACTTCTGTTTTTCTGGAGACAGGCAGGGAGCTGTCAAGAGAGAACCTGATAGAAAAAGTTGCGGAATGTTTTTGGAAGAATTATGATATATTTTTGAAAACACAGGATTTAAGCTTGCTAAAAGAAGATTATGAAAAACGACTTTTGAATAAAAATCAGCAGGTACGAATTTTAGAAAAAGCTACAGAAACCATTGGTACGGCAAGAGGGATTACAGACACAGGGGAGCTTCTTGTAGAGGACTTAAAGGGAGAGATGAGGAAAGTTTTTTCCGGCGAAGTTTCTGTAAGGGGATTATATAGTTATGTATAAAGGAGAACGTTATGTATAAGGATAAAGTGGTTTTGTGCGGTGCAAGTGCGTACGAGCAGAAGTATTATTTCAATGATGATTTTGCATCACTTCCGCAGTCTATACAGGATGAGTTGCATATTATGTGTGTACTGTATACAGAGGAAATCGGTGGAGTGCTTACTTTAGAATTTGACGAAGACGGAAGTTTACAGTTTCAGGTAGAGGCGCTGGAAGCAGATGCTATGTTTGATGAAATCGGAAGTGTATTGCGTATTAAAGATTTGCGCCAGAAGAAAAAGGAGCTTTTAGAGTCTTTGGAGCTGTATTATAAAGTATTCTTTCTGGGACAAGAGGTAGAAGATGAAGCTTAAAATCGGAAATGTGACGCTGGAAAATAATTTAATATTGGCGCCTATGGCAGGGGTAACAGACCTGCCATTTCGTTTGCTTTGCAAGGAACAGGGAGCAGGTCTTATCTGTACAGAAATGGTAAGTGCAAAAGCTATTCATTTTAAAAATAAGAATACAGAGAGCTTGATGGAGATTGATGAGAGAGAACGTCCTGTTTCTTTACAGCTTTTTGGCTCAGAGCCAGATTTAATGGCAGATATTGCGAAACAGATTGAATATAGAAATTTTGATATTTTGGATATTAATATGGGCTGTCCTGTTCCTAAAGTGGTAAATAACGGAGAAGGTTCTGCTCTTATGAAAAACCCAAAGCTGGTACATGAGATTGTCTATAAGGTATCAAGAGCAATTAAAAAACCCCTTACTGTTAAAATTCGAAAAGGTTTTACAGAAGACAGTGTCAATGCAGTAGAAATTGCAAAAATTTTAGAAGATGCAGGGGCAGCAGCTGTTGCTGTACATGGAAGAACAAGAGAGCAGTATTATTCCGGACAGGCGGATTGGGATATTATCCGACAAGTAAAGGAGGCAGTGTCCATTCCTGTTATTGGAAATGGTGATGTAACGTCTCCTGAAAAAGCAGAAAAACTGGTAAAAGAAACAGGTTGCGATGGTATTATGATTGGTCGCGCTGTACAGGGAAATCCGTGGCTGTTTTCTGAAATTTTGTATTATCAGGAAACCGGAAAGATAAAACCAAAGCCATCTATGGAGGAGATTAAGGAAATGATGCTTCGCCATGCAAGACTTCAGTTAGAGTATAAAGGAACTTATACGGGAATGAGAGAAATGCGTAAGCATGTGGCATGGTATACTTCCGGTATGCCTCATTCCGCATCTGTAAGAAGGATGGTAAATGAAGTAGAGTCTTATGAACAGCTGGAAGAGCTGGTGAATAGATTGTAAAAAAAGCATAAATATTAGATTATGAGGAGTAATAAGCTTGACATCCGCATATCTATTATTTATAATATTATGACTGTTAAGAAGTGATATTTGTATGGACGAGCCTTCTGGGTTCGTTTTCCATTATAAATATATTGAGAAAGGGTGTAGAATTAAAATGGAAGAAAAGAAAACATTACTTACGTATGCGGGACTGACAAAACTGGAAGAAGAATTACACGATTTAAAAGTAAACAAAAGAAAAGAAGTGGCAGAGAAGATTAAGGAAGCCAGAGAACAGGGTGACTTGTCTGAAAACGCAGAATATGATGCAGCTAAAGACGAGCAGAGAGATATCGAAGCCAGAATTGAAGAAATAGAGAAAATTCTTAAAAATGCAGAAGTTGTTGTAGAAGATGAAGTAGATTTAGATAAAATCAGCGTAGGCTGTAAAGTAAAAGTTTACGATGTTGAATTTGAAGAAGAAATGGAATTTAAAATTGTAGGTTCAACAGAAGCAAACAGCTTGGAAGGTAAAATTTCCAATGAATCACCGGTTGGAAAAGCTCTTATCGGAGCAAGAAAAGGTGATACTGTTTCCGTTGAAATGCCTGCAGGTGTAATGGAATACAAAATTCTCGGTATCGAGAGAAATATTTAAAGATAAGGAGTGTGTAAAAGGTGGCAGAACAGCAGAAGAAAGCACAGGAACAGGATTTAAACCAGTTATTAAAGGTGCGTCGTGAGAAATTGACTGAGTTACAGGAAAATGGAAAAGATCCATTCCAGATTACAAAATATGATGTAACTCATCACAGCATGGAAGTGAAGGATGCTTTTGAAGAATTAGAAGGAAAGAGTGTATCTCTTGCAGGACGTATGATGTCCAAACGTGTTATGGGAAAAGCTTCTTTCTGCAGTATTCAGGACGTACAGGGTTCTATTCAGTCTTACGTTGCAAGAGATAATATTGGCGAAGACCATTATAAAGATTTTAAGAAAATGGATATCGGTGATATTGTAGGTATCAAAGGTGAAGTGTTTAAGACAAAAACAGGAGAAATTTCTATTCATGCCACAGAAGTAACACTGTTATCTAAGAGTTTAAAACCACTTCCGGAGAAGTTCCACGGTTTAACAAATACAGATTTGCGTTATCGTCAGAGATACGTGGATTTGATTATGAATGCAGATGTAAAGGATACCTTTATTAAGCGTTCTAAAATCATTGCAAGTATCCGTAATTACTTAAATGGTCAGGGATTTTTAGAAGTGGAAACACCAATGCTGGTTGCAAATGCCGGTGGTGCAGCTGCTCGTCCTTTTGAAACACATTTTAATGCTTTAGACGAAGATTTTAAATTGCGTATTTCTCTTGAACTTTATCTGAAACGTCTTATTGTAGGCGGTATGGAAAAAGTATACGAAATCGGTCGTGTATTCCGTAACGAAGGTCTTGACACAAGACACAATCCGGAATTCACATTAATGGAACTTTATCAGGCATATACAGATTATCACGGCATGATGGATTTAACAGAAAATCTGTATCGTCATGTAGCGCAGGAAGTTCTGGGAACTACAAAAATTGTATACAATGGTATTGAGATGGATTTAGGAAAACCATTCGAGCGTATTACTATGGTAGATGCAGTTAAAAAATACGCTGGTGTTGACTTTAATGAAATCCATACTTTGAAAGAAGCAAGAGAAGTTGCAAAAGAACATCATGTAGAGTATGAAGAAAGACATAAAAAAGGTGATATCCTTTCACTGTTCTTTGAAGAATTTGCAGAAGAACATTTAATTCAGCCTACATTTGTTATGGATCATCCAATTGAGATTTCTCCTCTGACTAAGAAGAAACCGGAAAATCCAGAATATACAGAACGTTTTGAGTTCTTCATGAATGGATGGGAAATGGCAAATGCTTATTCTGAATTGAATGACCCAATTGACCAGAGAGAGCGTTTCAAAGCACAGGAAGAACTTCTGGCACAGGGTGATGAAGAAGCAAACACAACAGATGAAGACTTTATGAATGCTTTGGAAATTGGTATGGCACCTACAGGTGGCATCGGATTTGGTATCGACAGAATGGTAATGCTGTTGACAGACAGTGCTGCTATCCGTGACGTTTTATTGTTCCCAACAATGAAGAGCATGGGAGCCGCAAAGAATGAAGCTAATAATGCTGCACAGTCT
>CAJKQE010000048.1 GCA_905201915.1 uncultured Lachnospiraceae bacterium | reverse complement strand
CCGCCATACCAAAATAACGGTAAATATGCCATTTTGTCCCCTCTTTTTCCAGAACGTTAAAAGATGTTGCAATACTCTTCTGGCTTGCCCTTCCTACGGAGAACTCCATTACCATAATGGGAAGTCCCAAAACAAGCAAAAAGAATAAATAAATTAACACAAACGCTGCGCCGCCGTATTTTCCTGTGATGTAAGGAAAGCGCCATACGTTTCCGAGTCCAATGGCACACCCTGCTGAAATCAGGATAAAGCCAATTCGTGAGGAAAATTTTTCTCTTTCCATATTATGTACCTCTTCTTCTTTTTTCTTTATCTCAACAAAGCGTTGATGTGTAACGACTTTACAGAGATGATTTTCAGGTAATTATAACATGGTTCTTACTTGCTTTCAATACTTCCGATATTTTTAATCAAAACAGAAATCGTTCCATCTGGGTTTGTAATAAATTCGATTTTGTCTTTATTATTATATTCCTCCATAGGTATTTTTAACTCAATTCCCGTATCTGTCATTAAATGCTGTTTTGTAAACTTCTTCGTTGTAAGAGGATTTTGAGGTTCTATCGTTGCTTCGGTAAGATTATATTTTTCCAGCTTTTCCTGAACTTCCTCTTTCATCTGAGGATGCTCTTTGAAAATTTTATCAATCACCACTGGAACTTCCAATCCACCCTGTTCTGAAAATTCCTGATTTAAAATACTCTTCGTTTCCATTTGCACTTCAAACTGTTCTGAATCATGAAAATACTTTTTTTGAACCTCTGTCACAGCTTTATTTACGATGGCAAGTTTTGTCTTTGAAGACAAAGAACCTTTGCACTTTAAAAAACACTGGGAAAAATAATTGGTTTTTACACCATTTACATCATATTTCTTTTCCACCAGACGAACGTACTGAGGAGCCATAAGGTCAATCAATGCAGCTTCCGTAAGCTTCTGTGTCTCTCCCGGAAGAATTGCTTTCTGCTTAATAATATCATTATTATTCCCCCAAGGATCTGAATTTGTCAGATGTGTATAGGAAGTTTTATAATTCATTTTTAAAAGCGCCAGATAGCTATGCTGCTCCACCTGATATTCTACAACTAACAAATCTGCTGCAGGAATATCAATATTCTGGTTCATAAGGGTATAGAGCTCTCCCGCAATCTTTTGAGACACTTCCAGAAAATTCTCAGAATTCCATTCCTCTATTAACGGAAAAATCGATGACTCTTCCATAAAACTACAATTTTTTATCTCATCACTGCTGTCAATTTTAAAAATATGACTTTTCAAAAAATCGGAAAAATCCGAGCCACAGTCCAACAGTGTATCGGATAATACCGGCATTCCAAGTGTAGAGTCTAAAATATGTACTACTGCCTGCTGAATTTTAATTTCTTCTTTTGATGCCAACATTTCTTTCGTTCCCTTCTATATTTCTCTCCCGTTCATCATGCCTTGGCATGCAATCAGGATAATCGCTGATACAAGAAAATTCATCACTATGGTAATTACTGTAACTACTATCTGAAAAATATACAAATCTTTCAGTAAAAACCATGCCAAAAAGCCTGCTCCTGTAGCAGGGATTGCTGCCAGCAGGATAATCAACATTCGAAGAAGATTTTCTAATGCCACACTCGCTTTTGTTTTCATAATTTTTGTAGCCCAAACCGTACCGGAGATAAAAATCATTGCATATCCTAACAGCATAAAGAAATATTGTAAAATCGTCAATACCGGCATACGGTTAAAAATACCTGCAATCAAAATCGCTGTACCGATTAAAATTGCAACTTTAAAATACGCGGGTAAGATTACATAAATTAATTTTTTTAATGGATTTTCCGGTATGAGATAAATCTGATAGTTTTTTAACTCTCCTAAAAACTCGCTATCATTCAGCAAGTTAAAAAGCCATAAAATCATCATATAGCTAAACATATAAAACCGTCTTTCCGGCGCCATTACATAACTTAGTACAAAATATATTATAATAATGAAAAAATCCTGTTTTCTTAAAAAACTGCCTGTTTTTTTCATACTGAGAATATTCTTATAGAAAATTGCTCTTGCACCTTCCGGAAATTCTCCTCGAACCTGCTTTATCTTCCCTTCACTACTAAGGGCATTTCCTCCATTTGCCTTCACTCTGCGAACATAATTGCTGATTTCTTCTGCATCCCGTACAGCCTGTTCCACAATATTTCTGGGAAATGTCAAAAACAAAATTAAAAAAACAGCATTAGCAGTCAGTAAAAGAGCCAGCCCTATTACCATGCCTATATACTCTTTCCCTAAAAAAGCGCTTAAAACAAGCTTACCCCAACCAAAAAAAGGAACATAATAAAATTCTCTGCTGACAGCAAATTTCAAAAATCCATCTTTAAAATCATAACCTGCAGCTTGCATAGATATAAAAAATACACCTCCTGCCGCTGCCAATACCAATACCACTGCTATATAATTCCAAATCTTAACTTTTGGTTTTACCAAAGTCCACATATAAATATAATCTGTCATTAGCAAAAACACAGCGCTGATTAGGAAAAATACCAGCAGACATAAAAGAAAATATGGAATTGAAAAATATCGCCCCATAGAAAGCAAGCCTGTAAAAAAGCAGCCAATCAATCCATATCCCAACGCACCTTTTAAAGTCTGTACTAAAATAAAGAGATTTGTCTGTGTCTTTGTATAAGGACCGGAAAAAAAATAAAAAGCATCTGTGTCATACAAAAGTGCTTTTCGTTTACTCATTAATGACAACAATGAGAAAAAAGCAGTAACGCCTACTCCTGCCAGAATTGCCATAGCAGTCTGTAAATACATGGTTTCAGATTGATAGGGCACCGAAGATGTGAAAATTGTGCCTATCAGCACTCCATAAATTAAAACCATAAAAATGACTGCCATCCCCGTTCCCAAGGAAGAAAACTGGACTCTTATAGAACCTTTTATTTTTGTCCGAAATAAGTAGAAGAACGAATTCATGCATCTCCCTCCTTCGTAGTTTCAAAGAAGATTTCTTTTAAAGTTTCTTCTCCTGCATCTTTTCTGTCTATTGTTTTTACAATTTCTCCTTTATCCATAATATAAGCCCTGTCCCAGATATCATTTACAATATCAATAATATGGGTACTGATAAGAATTGCCGTACCCTCTGCCCGAAGCTGGCGAAAAAGCTCCAATACTTCTTCAATGCTTGCCGGATCCAGTCCTACCATTGGCTCATCTACCAGCAATGCTTTAGGCTCAATGATAAACGCCAAAATCATGCTTAATTTCTGCCGCATTCCTTTGCTTAGCTCTTTTGCTAATTTTTTTCTGTTTTCTGTCATTTTAAATGCTTCCAGATACTTATCTGCTATTTCTTTATAATTTTTTACACGATACGCCCTGCCAATAAATTCTATAGTTTCATCCACAGTAAGAACATCGTACAACATAGGAATTTCCGGTACATAGCTGAAACATTTCTTCGCTTCAATGGTATTGTTTGGATGACCACATATCAGAATTTCCCCTTCATAATTTAAAAGATTTGCAATACTTTTAATCGTAGTAGATTTCCCAGCCCCATTCGGTCCTAAAAGGATAGTAATCTCTCCTGGTCTTGCACAAAGCGAAACATTCTTTACTACAGGTTTTTCCAATACATTATACGATTTTGTCAAATTTCGAACTTCTATCATTTTTCTTCCCTCCTAGGCCTAATTAATTTAGCATAGTATAGCATAAAAGTTTTTTAGAGTAAAGAAAATCTTATTATTTCCTTGCTTAACGATTGCTCTTTATGCTATACTTTATTACGTATGTAAAGTCATAAAAAAATATATATAAATGGAGGTTCTTTATGCCAAAGAGAAATGATATACACAAAATTCTTATTATCGGTTCCGGCCCAATTATCATCGGACAGGCGTGTGAATTTGACTATTCCGGTACACAGGCATGCAAAGCTTTACGTAACCTTGGCTACGAAATCGTACTGGTAAACTCCAACCCTGCTACTATCATGACTGATCCATCCACAGCAGATGTTACTTACATCGAACCTTTAAATGTGGATCGCCTGACTGAAATTATTGCAAAGGAAAGACCTGATGCCCTGCTTCCTAACTTAGGCGGACAGTCCGGATTAAACCTTTGTGAAGAGCTCTATCATGCCGGTGTTTTGGACAAATATAATGTAGAAGTTATCGGTGTTCAGGTAGATGCTATCAGTCGCGGTGAAGACCGTATCGAATTTAAAAATGCCATGGATAAACTTGGTATCGAAATGGCAAAAAGTGCACCTGCTTATTCTGTAGAAGAAGCTCTTAAAATTGCTGAAGAATTAGGATACCCATGTGTTATTCGTCCTGCATATACTATGGGCGGTACAGGCGGTGGTATCGTCTATAATGAAGAAGAATTAAAAAAAGTAGCTGCAAGAGGTATTGCCGCATCTATGGTAAACCAAATTCTTGTAGAAGAATCTGTAATCGGTTGGGAAGAACTCGAAGTTGAAGTTGTTCGCGACAAAGCAGGAAAGAAAATCTCTATTTGTTTTATTGAAAATATCGACCCAATGGGTGTGCATACAGGTGACTCCTTCTGCTCTGCACCAATGCTGACAATCTCTCAGGATTTGCAGGATCGTCTGGAGAAACAGGCACACGCAATTGTAGAATCTATCGGCGTAATCGGCGGTACAAACGTACAGTTTGCTCATGATCCGAAATCAGACCGTATCATCATTATCGAAATCAACCCAAGAACATCCCGTTCCTCTGCTCTTGCAAGTAAAGCAACTGGTTTCCCAATTGCTTACGTATCTGCATTATTGGCAGCAGGACTTACCCTTGATGAAATTCCATACTGGAAAGACGGTTCTCTTGCAAACTATAAACCATCCGGAGATTATGTTGTTGTAAAATTTGCTCGTTGGGCGTTTGAGAAATTCAAAAGCTCTCAGGATAAACTGGGCACACAGATGAAAGCCGTAGGCGAAGTTATGTCCATCGGTAAAACATACAAAGAAGCTTTACAAAAAGCAATCCGTTCTCTGGAAAGAGGCTGCTATGGTCTTGGATTTGTAAAAGACTTCCACGAACTTACTTTAGATGAATTATATGCAAAACTTGAAAAACCAACCAGCCAGAGACAGTTCATTCTTTACGAAGCAATCCGTAAAGGCGCTTCTTTAGAAAAACTTCACGATATGACACATATCAAACTTTGGTTCTTACAGCAGATGAAAGAACTGGTTGATTTAGAAGAAGAAATTCTGACTTACAAAGGTAAAAGCCTTCCTGATGAACTTCTTATTCAGGCTAAGAAAGACGGATTTTCTGATAAATACCTTGCTATGCTTTTAGATATTGACGAATGGGAATTATTCAAACACAGAGAATCTCTTGGCATGGGTGAACGTTGGGATGCCGTACCTGTAAGCGGTGTAGAAGAACCGGCTGCTTACTACTACTCTACATATAACGGAGAAGATAAAGCTCCTGTATCAAACGGACGAAAAGTTATGGTACTTGGCGGCGGTCCAAACCGTATTGGTCAGGGTATTGAATTTGACTACTGCTGTGTTCATGCTGCCTTCACTCTGCGTGAATTAGGCTTTGAAACCATCATGGTAAACTGTAACCCTGAAACTGTTTCTACTGACTACGATACTTCTGACAAATTATACTTTGAACCTCTGACTGTAGAAGACGTTATGTCCATTTACAACAAAGAAAAACCACTTGGTATCATTGTTCAGTTTGGTGGACAGACTCCTCTGAATATTGCTGCTGAACTTGAAAAACGCGGCGCTCATATTCTGGGTACTTCTCCTGCTGTTATTGATATGGCTGAAGACAGAGACTTATTCAATGCAATGATGCACAAATTAGAAATCCCAATGCCTGAATCAGGAATGGCTGTCAACGTTGAAGAAGCTCTGGAAATCGCTCATCGTATTGGTTACCCAATGATGGTTCGTCCTTCTTATGTATTGGGCGGACGTGGTATGGAAGTTGTTTACGATGACAATATGTTAAAAGATTACATGGCTGCTGCTATTGATGTTACACCAGAACGTCCAATTCTCATGGATAAATTCTTACAGAACGCTTTGGAATGTGAAACAGATGCTATCTCTGATGGTACACACGCATTTGTTCCAACTGTTATGCAGCATATTGAGCAGGCAGGTATCCACTCCGGTGACTCCGCTTGTGTTATTCCTTCTGTTGAAATTTCTGAAAAGAATAAAGAACTTATCAGAAAATACACAACTGCAATTGCCTGTGAAATGGGTGTTGTAGGTCTTATGAATATGCAGTATGCAATTTGCGAAGATAAAGTTTATGTATTAGAAGCAAACCCACGTGCATCTCGTACTGTACCGCTTGTTTCTAAAGTATGTAACATCAACATGGCAAATATTGCTACAAAACTTATGACTTATGAACTGACAAATGAACGTCCGGATGTAACTGCATTTAAGGAAAAAGCGCATCCATATTATGGTGTAAAAGAAGCGGTATTCCCGTTCAATATGTTCCCAGAGGTTGACCCTCTTTTAGGACCTGAAATGCGTTCAACAGGTGAGGTGCTCGGTTTAAGCGAGTCCTTCGGAACTGCTTACTACAAAGCACAGGAGGCAGCAGGAGCAAAACTTCCACTTAGTGGAACTGCTTTAATCAGTGTAAACAAAAATGACCGTGCGCAGGCACTGGAAGCTGCAAAACAATTTAGCGAACTTGGCTTTAACGTTGTTTCTACAGAAGGATGTGCAAAATTCTTCAATGAAAACGGTGTAGAATGTAAGACTCTGAAAAAACTTCAGGAAGGCAGCCCAAATGTTTACGATGCTTTAGTAAGCGGAGAAATTGATTTAGTCATCAACACTCCTGCCGGAAAACAGAGTAAATACGATGACTCTTATTTAAGAAAAACAGCAATTAACAAAAAAATCCCTTACATCACCACAATGTCAGCAGCTTTGGCAAGTGCAACCGGTGTAAAAGCGATTTTAAATAAAGAGGCTCAGTCCTTAAAATCCTTACAGGAATATCACAAAACATTAGATTAATACAATATCATTCACTAAAAAAGGAGTTATCGCCTTTAAAGCGGTAACTCCTTTTCCAAAGTTCTTTTTAATACATCTTTGTCTATCCTTATCTCCCTTTTTACATCAACGTTAAAATCAATATCTACATAATCCAGAATAAAATCTGCATTTCCATAAACGTCTCCATTCTCTGTTTCCAGATACCATTTCTCACCTTTTGGAAAGAAATAGAAAATATCCTTTGTTTCATCTTCGTAGATAAAGGAGACAGGATAATAGTCTTCTCCTCTATGAGGTGCTTTCTTCTGGTCTTTTTCCGGCACAGCTCCTTCCATATTTTCAATGAAATCAGATAGCTTTTTATACTCTTCCGGTTTTGATCTTATACTTCCCATTTGAAACTTGGCTATTTTTTCTTCGGGAATTTCAATCTGTGAGGGTTCTTTTTCGCTGCTGCATCCCGCAAGCAATATTCCGCACAAAAAAATATATATACCATATTTCTTCATTCCTACCGCTCCTTTCACCTTCTACTACACGACCTTTTTGTTATGTATATTATATCTGAAAGAAAGGCTCTACGCAATTAAAATAATTATATTTTAGAAATATAAAAGAAAAAGGCTGTCACATTAAGCAGAAATCTGGAATATTCATACATATTCTCGATATGCACTTAACGCAACAACCTCTCTTTATTCATTTAAAATTTTAATTGATAACATAAAGGAATTAATACCGGTACTACCGCAGAGCATAAAACTCCATTAATTACCGATAAGACTACTGTTTCCTCATTTGTATATTTCATCATCATAGGAAGTGTGGTATCTTCACTTGTAGCCGCTGCCGGAGCAATACAGGAGTAATAATTAAAATGCTTTGCAATAAAAGGAATACTGAAAAACGAAAAAATCTCTCTCATTAAATTACTCAAAAAGGCGATACTTCCAAGCTGCGCACCTGCAAGATTTCCTATGGTAACCCCTGCAAGGCTGTACCAGCCCAAACCACTTACCACAGAAGTGCTCTCTCCTATATTATACTTTGTTATCATACTGAGAAGCACTCCTCCCAAAAGTGTTCCCACAATAATTCCTGCCGGAATAATCAATATTTTCACATGATATTCTTTTATCTTTTTAATAATTCCTTTGTGAAGGCCAATGCTCATTCCCACAGAAAACATCAAAAGATATAAAACTAAATCCTTATTTGATACCAATGTATCCAGCAAAAAATTCTGCACATCGAAAGTACCTACAAGGACACCTAAAACCAACGCTAAAACTGCTAAAATTACCATAAGTCAATCCTTTTCTTTTTTTCTTTTGTCACCCATAAAACGCTTTGTCAAAATAAATACCAGTATTACGGAGCATACGGAAGGCACAAGGAAAAACAAAAAACTTTCCCATCCTAATGTAAAAAGCTTATCAAAAAAATCTTCATCTTTTCCCAACATGACACCCATGGAAAAAATCAATGACAAGGTACACATAATTTGAAAAATCTCATTTGCTTTCTTATACTTCGGAGACAAAAATCTGTTTCCAACGCATATTCCGATACACATAATGACTAAAATCAGCACATTTCATCTTCCTTCCTTTTTCCTTTTTACTTTTCAATGCGACAATTTACCACATTATAGTTTGATTGTCAAGTATTCTCATACACCGAAAAGCTCCCCTAATTCTCGTGTACTGTCAACAATATTCACAGCTCCTGCCTGTTGCAATTCCTGAAAATCACCATAGCCATAAGTAACTCCTATGCAGGAAATTCCTGCTGTTTTTGCCCCTGAAACATCATGATGACGGTCTCCAATCATGACTGCAGACTCTCTTTTTTCAGAAAATCCCAGTTCCTCTAAAACTTCTTCAATGACTTCTGCTTTTGTCATTTTAGGCTTTGTAATATCGCTTCCCTTTACAACCTGAAAATATGGCATCAGGGAAAAATGATTTAAAACTGTTTTTACCATAGAATCCGGCTTGGAGGATGCTACTGCAAGGATATATCCCTTCTCTTTTAACTTTTTCAATACTTTTTCGATTCCTTCATAAGGCTTATTTTCAAATATTCCAACAGGCAGATAACGTTCCCGATAGAATTTCACCGCTTCTTCCGCTTCTGCCTCTGAAAGCCCTGCATAAGCCATAAACTGCTCTAATAAAGGAGGCCCTACAAACACCTCCAACTTCTTTAAATCCTGTGCCAGCTCTCTCTTATTCATCTTTTCTAAAGCATACTGCACACACTTTGTAATTCCTTCCCCTGATGCAGTTAAAGTGCCGTCTAAATCAAATAATAATACCTGATATTCCAATGTTTTATCTCCTTTTTTCTAATAATGATATTACCTTTTCTTTCGTTAAATTAGTATATAACTCTCCATCTAAGAGCATATTTGGAGAAGTTCTGCATTGTTTTAAGCAGTTTCTCGTAGTCAAATGAAAGCTCCCATCTGCTGATATACCATCTTTTGAAATTCCAAATTCTTTCTTCACCGCTTCTAAGATTTCCATACTGTTTTTACATTGACAGCTTTTTCCTGTACACAAAACTACTTCATGAGAATAAGCGGCCTCCTTTAAACTTGGATAGCGTTTAATAATGCAGGATAAAACAGACTGTTTTACCCCCAATGCTTTTGCTGCCTCTTCCTGCACATTCATACTAATACAACCTTCTATTTCCTGTATTTCCCGAAGCATAGCAA
Source organism: uncultured Lachnospiraceae bacterium (assembly GCA_905201915.1). Taxonomy (GTDB): domain Bacteria; phylum Bacillota; class Clostridia; order Lachnospirales; family Lachnospiraceae; genus Blautia. The sequence continues at coordinate 5,737 of CAJKQE010000048.1, read as the reverse complement.
CTATATTTTCCTGTTCCTGTGGATTTCTTTGTCCACTGTAATAATCTATAATTTCTCTGATTTCTTCTTTCATTATTTGAAACCTCCATTCAGATATTTTTCTTCTATATTCTATCACGCAAAAAATAACCTGCCAATATTTTTTCTTGCGACATTTCTAAACTTCTGATATTCTGAAAGAAAAAAAAGTTTAAAGAGGAATTATTATGATAAAAGCAATCATCTTTGATATGGACGGTGTTTTATTCGATACAGAAAAAATCATGAAAAAAGGTTGGGAAAAAGCTGCTGATTTACTGAACTTTTCTCTCACAGAAGACCAATTAAAACAATTAAGAGGCGGATCAAGAGAGCGCAATTCTGCTCTTTTTAAAGAATGGTACAACGGCACTATTGACTATTATCAAGCCAGAAAAATCCGTAGTGACTACTTAAATACTTATGTAGAAACCTATTCCATTCCTCCTAAGAAAGGACTTTATGAATTACTTTCTTTTCTTAAAAATAAAAAAATACCATGGGGAATTGCTACCTCCACGGACAGAGCACAGGCAGAACACTATTGGAAATTAGCAAATATCTATGAAGAAGTTCGTATTTCTGTATGCGGAAATGAAGTTTTAAAGAGCAAACCAAACCCTGATATTTTCTTAAAAACCGCTGAAAAACTCCATGTTTCTATTGACTCCTGTTTGATTGTAGAGGATAGCATCAACGGTTTAAAAGCTGCAAAAGCTGCAGGAGGTATTTCCTGTATGATACCGGATTTAACCCCCTACAGCCCTGATTTAGCTTCTTTTTGTGATTATGTTTGCGAAGATTTAACAACTTGTATCTCTCTTATACAGACTATTGGTTTTTCTTCGCCAACTCCATAATTTCCTGATATTTGCTCATAATATAGCCATAATTTTTTCTTTTGTGAGGCAATTTACAATCACTGCAGTCTTTTATCCCCTGCTCTGTGTATTTAAAGTTGCCTCCACATTTGCTACCCAAAGCATATAGAGGACAATAGCAAAACAAGCAGTTAAAATTTTCCGGATCTGTAGTTTCATGGCAAGGAAAAAATTCACATTTTTTATGGTTATAAAAAGAATATTCTTTTCCTTCCCAATATGGTTTTTCCTGTTTTTCTTCCTTTTCTTTACTCATACTGTTTTCCTTTCACTAACTAAAACACTCTTTAAAGTTTCTGGTTCATACCATTTATCTGAGTCAAAAATTTCCTCCAGCAAATTTAGATTTTCATCAGAATGCTCAATTTCTCTTGCATAACGATAAGCTGTCTCCAATATATTTTTTTCCTCTATTATTCTTTCATCCTTTGCCCAATTCCAAAAAGTAATTTCTTCTATCCAGAAAACGGATATTACAGATAAAACACCTTTCGAATAAATCATATCATCATAAACTGCGCCACAAAAATAAGTGTATAAGAAAAACATCAACAGCTGTTCTTTATAAATATCCCACTGTTCCTGACCTATAGTATTTTTTATTTCAGCTTTGTACCTTTCTCTCTTGTCCATATACCATATTTCGCCTTTTTGGAAAAGGTTTTCTGCCGCTTTCAAATTTGCTTTCCATTCTTCCCGAAGCACTTCAAGTCTTAATAAATCTTTTCTAAGCACCTGTACAGTTTCATAAAAACTACCTGAAAATTCCTTTATTTCTTCTTGCAAATACAGCTCCATATCTGAAATAAAATCCCTTTCAAAAAGTTCTCCTTCATCAAGCGCATCCTGTAAATTTTTTGCAGTTCTCAATACACAAAACATTCTTTTTTCTACAGGAATTTTCCTGTTCTGAACAATAGAAAATAGCTTTTCTCTCACTTCTAAAAGACAGTCAAATAAAAGAAAATCAAAATCTTCAAAATCATCTTCACACTCTTCTTGTTCATCTTGTTCTTCCAGAAATTTCACCGGCTCCTGACATTCTAAAATCATCTTTGCAGCTACGGGACAGGATAATGACAAAGAAAATTCTCTTAAATTTTCAAATTCTTCTATATGTCTGGGATATAGGCGGCAGGTATCACACAGAGCTTCTGCTCCCAATTCTTTATAAATGTCACAGAGATTTTCTGAATTTAAAAAGCTGCATCTTTTGTCATATTGTTCAAAAATCCCCTCTCTCCAGTCAATGGAATTCAAAAGACGAATACCAAAATCACCGGAAACATTACTATATTTTTCTAAAGAATTTTCATCAATTACAATCTGCCATCCTGCACAGCAGGTATCCGGACATTGATCCGCTGTACAGAAAAACTTTTCATAATAGTGTGGTTTTCTATAATACATACTCTACTGTTTTTCTACAATTTCATCGCCTTTTTTATAGATACTATCAGAAGGAACAACACCTCTTACGGAAGAAAGAGGATAAATATTGCTGTTGCTTCCTACGACTGTTCCAGGATTTAACACAGAGCCACAGCCGACTTCAACTTCATCACCCAGCATGGCACCAAATTTCTTTAGTCCTGTTTCAATCTGTGTATTTGCCCCTTTTACTACTACCAATTTTTTATCTGATTTTACATTGGATGTAATGGAACCAGCTCCCATGTGAGATTTATATCCTAAGATAGAATCACCTACATAATTATAATGAGGAACTTGTACTTTATCGAATAAGATAACATTCTTCAACTCCGTAGAATTTCCTACCACTGCACCTTCTCCTACCAGAGCATTCCCTCTGATAAAAGCACAATGACGAACCTCTGCATCCTTTCCAATAATCGCAGGACCATTGATATAGGCAGTAGGTGCTACCTTAGCTGTTTTGGCAATCCACACATTATCGCCCTTTTTCTCGTATTCTGCTTCATCTAAAGTTTCTCCTAATTTCAGAATATAATCGCCAATGCAGGGAAGAACCTCCCATGGATACGTTTTTTCTTCTAAAAGTTCTTTTGCAAGGGTTTTGTTTAAGTCGTGATATAACTCTTTAATCATTAACTGTTCCATTTTTTCTACCTGCTTTCTTAGAAATTATTTTTTTCCATTTTACTACGCTTTGCCTGTTTTTCCAACCTTTTTTTGTGTCGGCTTTTTATAAAACTTAGAAGAAGCATCAAAAAACTGCTTTAGCATCAACTGATTTCGAAGCCCCAACACACCATCTGTACGAGATTTAATAAAATTTTCCAGCTTAAACATATATTCTTCTGAAGTAATACTGCCTTCTGCCACATAAGTAAGTCCCTTCTCCCAGCTGGCAGTAAGCTCCGGATTTAAAAGTGAACGAATAGAACAATTTACCACATCAAATATCATTTCGCCTAAAAGTGTTGGTGTAATCACCTGTGTTTTTTTATTCAATTCCAAATATTTAATAGTAACTAATTTTTTTAAAATTTCTGCTCTGGTAGCGCTGGTTCCAATACCGCTTCCTTTAATCTGGGCACGCAATTCTTCATCTTCAATAAGCTGTCCTGCATTTTCCATTGCCAAAATCATAGAACCTGAGGTGTATCGCTTTGGCGGTGATGTTTCCCCTTCTTTTATAGAGAAATTTTCAATAGAAAGAATACTTCCTTTTCGAATACCCAAAATCCAATTTAGAAAATCTCCATCTTCTGAAATCTGTTCTTCCTCTTTTCCCGAATTCTCCTTCTTCTTTCCAAAGGAATTCGGTGTCACTTTTAAATATCCTTCAGATATTAATATTTTAAAAGAAGAAAATAATCGTTCTTTTTCAATCACTGATACCAAATTAATCTTCTGATATACTGCCGGAGGATAAAAAATACTCAAAAATCTTCTTACAATCACTTCATAAACTTTACTTCCCTGCATGGAAAGACTACGTAAAGCACTCAAGCCCTGCCCTGTGGGAATAATCGCATAGTGGTCTGTAATCTGTTTATCATTTACATATCTTGTCTTTATGAGATTTTTATAAGCGCCTGTTTCTAAAATTTCCGTTGCATAAACACTTCCGTGTTCATAATTTTTTAAACCACTGATGTTTTTATAAATTTCTTTTGCAACTGCACTGGAAAGAACTCTGGCATCTGTTCTTGGATAAGTAACCAGCTTTTTCTCATATAATTCCTGCACAATTTTCAAAGTTTCATCAGGACTCAGTTTAAACAATCTGGAACATTCATTCTGAAGTTCTGCCAGATTAAACAGCAGCGGCGGATTTTTATTTTCCTTTTTCTTTTCTATCTTTTCCACCACTGCTTCCAAAGGAGGATTTGCAGAAAGAATTTCCTTTAACTCCATAGCTGTTTCTTTCTTTTTAAATCCATTTTCTTTATATAAAAGAGGTGAAGCAAAATATCGGCTGCCCTCTACAGCTCTCCATTCGCCCTCAAAAGCATGACTCTGCTGCTTAAAATTGCCAATCACTCTGTAAAAAGGTGTCTTTACAAATTCTCTGATTTCCCGTTCTCTGCGCACTACCATTCCAAGCACACAGGTCATTACCCTTCCCACAGAAATTGCCTGATAACGGCTTCCCAGATAATTTGATACGGTATTTCCATATTTTAAAGAAAGCAGCCTGGAAAAATTAATTCCCATAAGATAGTCCTCTTTTGCCCTGAGGTATGCAGAAGCCGAAAGATTATCATATTCACTGATATCTTTCGCTTCCTTTATCCCACGAATAATTTCTTCCTCTGTCTGAGAGTCAATCCAAACTCTCTTTTGTTTTTTATCTTTTACCCCTGCCATCATTGCTACAAGGCGGTAAATATACTCTCCTTCACGTCCGGAGTCCGTACATACATAAATAGTTTCCACATCCTCGCGGTTTAGAAGGCCGCTGACAATCTGAAACTGCTTCTTCACAGAAGGAATAACTTCGTATTTGAAATCTTGCGGAAGAAACGGAAGTGTTTCCAGACTCCACCTTTTCAATGCAGGATCATAGGCTTCAGGGTAACTCATAGTCACCAGATGTCCCACACACCAGGTAATAATGGTATTTTCCGATTCCAGATAGCCGTCTTTTCTTGAAGTATTTACTTTTAACGCCTTTGCAAATTCTTGTGCAACGCTGGGTTTTTCTGCTATAAATAGTGATTTACTCATGAAAGCTCTCTTTCCTTTCAAAATTCCGTATCTTTTATGCTAACACAACTTTTAAAAAGCGTCAAACACAAAAGGCGGCATACACTACTCCTCGTAGGATGCCACCTCTGTTAAAAAATTATCATTTTTTATTTCTTTGTAATATATCCTTTTGCTTTTAAAGTTTCTGCACAAAGCACTGCGCCACCAGCTGCACCACGAACTGTATTGTGAGATAAGCCAATGAATTTAAAGTCATATACTTTATCTTCTCTTAATCGTCCTACGCTTACACCCATGCCGTTTTCGTAATCTACATCAGCCTGTACCTGTGGTCTGTCAGCTTCTTCCATATAACGGATAAACTGTTTCGGTGCACTTGGCAGTTCTAATTCCTGTGGAATCCCCTTAAATGCCGTCAGTTTCTCAACTAATTGCTCTTTTGTAGGTTTCTTTCTGAATTTTACAAATACAGCTGCTGTATGTCCATTTAAAACAGGAACACGTACACACTGGCAGGTAATTACAGGTTCTTTTGCCGGAACAATTACACCGTCTTCAATTTCGCCCCAAAGACGCAGTGGCTCCATCTCACTTTTTTCTTCTTCTCCGCCAATATATGGAATAATATTTTCTACCATTTCCGGCCAGTCTTTAAAAGTTTTTCCTGCGCCTGAAATTGCCTGATATGTAGTAGCGAC
>CAJKQE010000047.1 GCA_905201915.1 uncultured Lachnospiraceae bacterium | reverse complement strand
CTTTAAAATGGCTTTATAAGAAGTTTTATGTTACAATCTATGGAAGACATGGAAAAGTAAAAAAGATTGAATTGGTTCGAGCAGACAAAAAGTATTCTACGAAATATGAGACAATGAATGATACAGTCTTAGAAAAGTTGCAAGAAGAAAATAATAGGTTTTTAAGGAAATGCTTAGGGACTCCCAGTAAAAAGAGTATGACAGGTGTCGAATATTATTATGAGTGGGGACAAATACAATCCTTCTATGATGATCGTTCTTGTCAAACAGGAATTGTAATTATGTTTTAAAATAAGGAATATTGTATCTCTTGCTTCCGTATGCAGAAAGATTACATCGGTACAGAGAAATGTGGTAGTGATACACCAAAGAACACAGGCGAAACCTTATATCTCGGTTCCACAAGCAGCGAATCTTTCAAAAGAGAGAGATGGGCAAAACTTCGCTGTTTATATAATAGTAGGGGACGATGTTTTATCCCCTGCTATTATACGTTTTTTAGCATGTTTTCACCAATATTGCTTGGTACCTAACCGATTTTTCAAATAACATCTAATTCCAAGATATACTCCCTGCAAAAGTACGAAAAGCAATAGAAGATTTACGGAAAGTGCTTTTTTAATTGCTTCTCCAAAATAAATGATGACAGCAGTACTTGTCAGTATCCCTGTCCCTGCCACACATATTCCGACAACCAATATCAGAAATAACCAATATACCATTCCGACTATAAAAGGATTTGGAATTTTTGTGCTAATCTGTGCCACAGATTGCCTGACATCAATCGTCCAACCGATAAAAGTTTGTATGAATGACGCTGCATCATGGAAGAATGATTTGCAATCGGAAAGAAACACATCTGACTGTACTGCCTGAAAAAGAGTGGTTGTTCATTCTGATAGGCTGTCCGGTTACAGGCTTCACATTTTAAAGGGAATAAGGAAATGAAACAAAGAATTGAAAAACGTTGTATTTCATGAACAAACTGCCGCAGGAAGCCCCTGCTTAGAGGAGACTTCCTGTGGCAGCTTTTTAGATTTCACAATCATAAATAAAAAATGTCATTTTTGAACGCTGCTGATTAACCGTAAAAATATGCTCTTTTTCACATCTTCGTACCATTCCCTGATGTTCATAAAAACCGTAGTTGCAGCTGGTATCGGTGTAGAGATAAAAGCTGTCTAAATGCTCCTTCTTCAGATATTGGAGAAATCGCTTGTATAATTGTTTTCCCACACCTTTTCCTCGGCAGTCAGGGCTAATGACGAAAAGCGCCAGTTCTGCGGGATAAGGTCTGCATGTGGCAAGTAATTCCTTATCAATACCATTTACACTGCCAAAGATTTTGGAAGCATTTCGCCCTTCTTTTGTCAGGTAGAGAGAGATAAGAGAAGAAATTTGTTTCCATCTGTATGAAAGAGGGCATTTATGAACGGCAATATTTTTTCCAAGAATAATTCCCACAGGTTTGCCATTTTCCACAGCTACCTGAGAAAAGGTTTGATTGGCAAGACAACTGCTTAGAAATACTCTGGCAAGCTTTTGGGCTGTTTTTGGACCGGCAAATTTATCATAATTCCAAGTTTTGCGAATAATCCCTTCCAATGCAGGGGTGTCTTCTTTTCTGAATTCTCTAAATTCCATTGTAATCATCCTTCCTGTTTCCATAAAGTTTTTTGTTTTTTTCTTTGATGTACTGTATAATAAAGTATACAGTTAGTGTAGAGTCAATAGGAGAGTAAGAAAATAATGAAAAAAAGTACGAAATTGCTTACCACGGCAGAATTTGCCAAGCTTCATGACGTAAATAAAAGAACGCTGCATTATTATGACAGTATTGGTTTGTTTTCTCCTGCTAAAAAAGGGGAAAATCAATATCGTTATTATGAAACCTCACAGAGTATGGAATTTGAATATATTCGGATGCTAAAAGAATTGAATATGAGCATGGAAGAAATCAAGGAATATATAGAGTATCCAAATTCAAAGGATTTTCTGCAATTAGCAGATGCAAAAATCAGTGAAATTGACAGGCAGATGGAAACACTCATAAAAACCAGACATATTCTTTCTGAAATGAAAAGTCAAACAGAAAGCTGCGAGCAATTAAAGGGAGGAGAAATTTTTTTTAAGGAGTGCGAGGAGGAGCAATATCTGACTACACCTTATAATTTTGAAGAAGAGTTTTTAGAGGAAGCATTTGCTCATGTAAAAGAAGTCTGGGGAATAGAGCAGTGCCGTATGGGAATAGGAAGCTATCTTTCTGTGGAAAAGGCAGAAAAAGGAGAATTTCAGGAGTATGACGGGCTTTTTACGCCGGCTTTCGGGAAAGTACCCAAAGAGGGCGTGCTGATAAAACCAAAGGGTACTTATTTGTGTGCCTATTTGAAAGGGAGCTGGAATAATTTGCCGAAGCTTTATGAGAAAATATTTACTTATGCAAACAAAGAGAACCTGCACTTGACAGGCTTTGCCTATGAGTGGGGGATGAATGATTTTTCTGTATCAAAAGAGGAAGATTATATTACTCAAATTATGATAAAAGCGGAGTAAATGTAACTTTTCTTGGAATTTCGCATAGAATATCTATAATTCGATAATAGGAAGAATTGCTATGAATAACAATCAATATCCTTTTATAAACACACCTTTGCCGTATGCTTTTCAGGCATTAGAGCCTTATATTGACGCCACAACCATGTATTTACATCATGAGAAGCATTTACAAGCCTATATTGATAATCTGAATAAACTCCTTGCCAAAGAGCCAAAGCTGCAAGCATGTACGTTGGAGGAACTGACACAAATGCCCGGTGATATTGGAAGAAACAGTGGGGGCGTATACAATCACAGGTTTTATTTTGAAGGTCTTCAGCCTCCAAAGAAAGTCCCGCATAATCCACTGTATGAGGAAATTGAAAGCCAGTTCCAGAGCTTTGAAGCATTTCAGAAAATTTTTAAGCAGACGGCATTATCTGTATTTGGTTCGGGGTATGCGTGGCTGGTATGGGAAAGAGGAATGTTTCGGATTATTACAACTGCAAATCAAGACGTTCCATGCTTGAATAAAATGTTCCCCATTCTTTGTATTGATGTATGGGAACATGCCTATTATTTGAAGCATTACAATTTACGAGGCGATTATATTGATAATTGGTTTAAAGTCATAAACTGGGACACAGCGCAAATGGGGTGGCAGCAGGGTGAACCCTTTACGGCTTCTGTCATAGAATAAAGAAAAAAGGATTTTTTTATGGATTATAGTAATTATGAAAAAGTAGTCGGAATTATTGAGCGTATCACGCATGGAAATTCCTGCTGTACCATGGTGATTTCCATGAAGGTTGAAAATAAAGAAAACGAAACAATCAATTTTATTCTCACAGGAGATACCACAGTTATTCACAATGTGCGTTTAAGACCGGGAATGAGGATTGCCGCTTTTTATGACACAAGCTTGCCTGCGCCCGCCATTTTTCCTCCACAGTATCAGGCGGAGCTGATTACGGCGCTTAGGCAAAATCAAGAGGTCATGCTGGCTTATTTTGATGAAAACTTAGAAGCGCAGGGGCAGTCTTTAAAGCTGAATTTAAGTCCTATGACAAATATTTCTACCATTAATGGTCAGAGATATGCCTGTGCGCCTATAAACATGGAGCTTTTGGTGTATTACACTGCTGCAACGAAAAGTATTCCTCCACAGACTACACCGCAGAAAATTATTGTGCTGTGTCCTTATGAATAAGAAAGCTGCCTGTATGACATATTATTTATTGTATGGGAAATGGTGTCCTGTACAATAAAAACGCTGTGCAGAAAATGCACTGCGGCATATAGGAGTAGTTTATGAAATCAATTTGGAGAGAAACCTGTGAAATAGAAGAACGGAAACCTTTAGATGAGAATATAGAAATAGAGATTGCGGTGATAGGAGCGGGAATGACGGGAATTTTAGCTGCTTATTATCTGCAAAGAGAGGGAAAAGATGTCGTGGTTTTGGAAGCAAAGGAAATAGGAAGCGGACAGACGCAGAATACGACAGCAAAGGTTACGTCCCAGCATGGGTTGATTTATCATTCTTTGTTAAAACAATATGGCAAAGAAAAAGCGCAGCAGTATGCGCTGGCAAATGAAACGGCAATCCGTGAATATCAGAATATCATTATAGACTTGCAGATAGACTGCGACTTCGAATATAAAAATTCTTATATTTATTCCAAAAGCCGAAAAGAACTGGAAGCAGAGGCAAAGGCAGCCTGCCTTTTAGGACTTCCTGCAGCGCTCACCAAAGAGGAGCTGCCCTTGCCTTTTCCTGTATGGGGTGCAGTGGAGTTTCAAAATCAGGCACAATTTCATCCGCTGAAGTTTTTAAAAGCCATCAGTGAAAAAGTGAGGGTTTATGAGAATACAGAAGTGGAAAGGGTAGAAGGGAATAAGATTATAACAAAACAGGGAAGTGTGCAGGCAGAAAAAATTATTTTTGCCTGTCATTTTCCATTTGTGAATTTTCCCGGAATGTATTTTGCAAGAATACATCAGGAACGTTCTTATGTGCTTGCTTTAAAAGATGCGGCACAGGTAAACGGTATGTATATGGGGGCAGAAAAAGGAAATTATTCTTTCCGTAATTATGGGGAATACTTGCTGCTGGGAGGAATGGGACATCGCACAGGGAAAAATACAGGGAGCTACGATGCGCTGCGAAAGGCAGCACAGAAATGGTTTCCAAACAATCAGGAAATTTGCCACTGGTCAGCACAGGATTGCATGACATTAGACAAAATCCCCTATATAGGGCAGTATTCCAAAGAAAATCCGGATTGGTATGTTGCCACCGGATTTCAAAAGTGGGGAATGACAACTGCTATGACAGCAGCGCTTATTTTCCGTGATTTGATTTGCGGACAGGAGGTCTTTTACAAAGACGTTTTTTCGCCTTCCAGATTTTCTTTGAGTAATATATCTGCGCTTTTGAAGGAAACAGGACATTCTATAAAAGGACTTGGAAAACGTGTGCTTTTTATACCGGGAAAGGAAGTGGAAGATATCTTGCCGGGACAGGCAGGAGTGGTGCTGTACAAGGGTAAAAAAGCCGGTGTTTATAAGGACATGGAGGGCAAAATTTATGCTGTGGATATCCGATGTCCTCATTTGGGTTGCCAACTTGAATGGAATGCAGCGGAATTAAGCTGGGATTGCCCCTGTCATGGCTCACGGTTTGATTATCGTGGAAACTTATTGAATAATCCGGCTCAGAAAAATATCTGACAATATCAATCTTCTAATTTTTCTCTTAAAACGACGGCCTTGGAAGCAGACCTGCGGCGCTCATCGCTTAATTTGGCATAGTGTTTCTTTGTAGTATTGACATCAGAGTGTCCTAAAACATCTGCGACCAGATAGATATCTCCGGTTTCTCGATATAGAGCAGTGCCGTAAGTGCTTCGCAATTTGTGGGGGGTAATGGTTTTTACAGAAACAGCAGAAGCATATTTTTTTACCATTTTTTCCACAGCATCTACACTAATGCGTTTTCGTTGACCGGAGAGAAATAAAGCATCTTCATGGCCGGAGAGGGGAGTAATGCCATTTCGAGAGATTTCCAGATAATCTTTCAAGGCTTGCTCTACCTCAATGCCAAAATAGACAATCATTTCATTTCCGCCTTTTCGGAGAATACGGATACCATTATTTTTAAAATCAATGTCACCTATATTTAGACCTACCAATTCAGATACACGAACACCTGTTCCTAATAGAAGAGTAACAATGGCAATGTCACGGTATTTTTGTTTGTTATAATGATAGAGTTTTACTCCGGATAATTGTTTTCCATAATTTTCAATATAGTCCAGAAGATTAGCGACTTCATCAGGATCTAATTGAATAATGGCTTTTTCCTTGATTTTAGGCATATCTACAAGGCGAACCGGATTGGATGACAATAATTGACGTTTACATAAATAATCATAAAAGCTGCGAAGGCAAGACATTTTTCTGGCAATTCCGGTGCGGGAATTGGTTTCTAATTTATTATCTACAGATTTATATGCCTTTAAGTATTCCTGAAATTCTTCAAAATCAACGGGTTCAAGCAGAGATAAATCCTGAATGGAGATTTCAGAAAGAGATTTTTCCTTTAAAGAAGGATTTGTTTCTTGTAAAAAACGGAAAAAAACACGTAAATCATAAGCGTATGACAAACGAGTTTTGTCTGAGGTCGTGGGTTCTTTAGCACGGAAATAATCCTTGACATAAGGAGGAAGCTCCATTAAAAATTCACGAAGTTTCACTGTATTTTCAATTTTTTCTTGTTCACGATATGTAATTGGCTTTGCCATAAAGTACCTCCAAAAGTATGATTTCAAGAGTAGTTTAACACGATTAGAATAAAAAGTCTATAGTTTTTCGGTTAAATCTGTATTTGTCCGCTAAACTAGAACAAATAAGAAAAACACCTTTCAAACTGCTATTTTCAATTTCAAAGATGTTTTCTATTCATAAATTTTTAAATTGTTATTTTTTACTATTTCTATTTTTTATGCAAAAGTATTTTCATCTAATAAAATAGTAAACGGCCCTTCATTAATTAAAGAAACTTTCATGAGCGCACCAAATTTTCCAGTCCGTACTACAGGAACAAATTCTTTCACTTTTTCTACCATATATTCGTAAAGCTTCTGAGCCTCTTCTGGGTTTCCTGCATCAAAAAAGCTGGGGCGATTTCCTTTCTTGCAGTTGGCATATAGGGTAAATTGTGATACTAAAAGAATTTCTCCATTAACATCTGCTAAAGAAAGATTTGTTTTACCATTTTCATCTGTAAAAATACGAAGATTTACCATTTTTTTTACATATTGGTCTACCGTTTCTTTTGTATCATTTTTTCCAATACCTACTAAAACCAGAAATCCTTTTTGAATTTCAGCAATACATGATCCTTCGGTTTCTACAGATGCATGACTGACTTTCTGTATAACTAACTTCATTTACTTCTCTTCCTTTTCTGTTTCTTTTTTGTTTGTTTCAGTCTGACATTTTTCGGAATAAGTATTTTCCTCTGAAAAATGAATAGGTTTTAAAGTTTCCGGATTGATGTAAGCAATGTCCTGATAAAAAGCCTCTTCTGTAGGCATTGATTTCTTCTTTAATTCATGGTTTCGGAAACACCTTATTCCTGCCACAAAGACTGCCCATAAAGGAACACCGATAATCATACCAGGAATTCCCATCAAACCACCGAATAACAGGATTGCTACAATTACCATAAAACTGGATAATCCTGTGGAGTTTCCCAGAATTTTCGGCCCTAAAATATTTCCGTCAAATTGCTGTAAAAGCAGAATGAAAATCAGGAAATACAGGCAGTGCATAGGATTTACCATTAAGATAATAAAGGCGCTGGGGATTGCTCCAAGGTATGGTCCAAAAAACGGAATGACATTGGTCACTCCTACTACTACACTGACAAGGAGACCATAAGGGGTACCGATAATGCTGGTGCCGATATAACATAAAATACCAATGATAATAGAATCAACAATTTTACCACTGATAAAGCCTCCAAAAGTACGATGGATAAAGCGAAATGCTTTTACAATATTGTTAGCATTTTCTGTGTCAAAAATAGCATATACTAACATTTTTGATTGTGTAACAAATGCTTCTTTTCCTGCCATCATATAAACGGAAATAATTAATCCGATTAAAAGGTTTTTAATAAAAACAAGCGTCCCGAATACCCCGGTAGTTAAAGATTGAAGAAGCTGTTTAATTTGTGGTAAAACCTCAACATTTAAAAAGGTTTCTATTTTTGGAGAATAACGGTTTAAATAATCAAAAACCGTAGTCTGCCATTCCGGATTATCTTTTAAAAGAGACTCCAGCCAATGACGGATATTCTGTACATAACGCGGAGAGTCATTGATAATACTGATGATACTCTCTAAAATACTGGGCATGATCATGGCAAGCAGAGAATAAATCACAAGACCTGCAAATACTAATGCAAAAGCAATACAAACATAGCGAATGATCCTTTTATGTTTTTTCTCTAAAGATAAATGACGTTTTTCTTCTAAAAGATGATAAATTTTTCTCTCCTGGAAATTTACTACTGGTATTAGTAAGTAGGCGATAATAGCACCACAGATAACAGGCATCAGAATACTTGACAGATTTTTAATACGTCCTAAGAAAATATCCATGCGAAAAATAATAAAATAGAACAAAAGACTTGCACAAATTACTGCAAATGCAGTTGTGCCCCAGTACAAATATTTTTTATTCCAACGAAACTTCATACGTTTCCTCCTTTCCTTTGCACAACGTGCAAATATTATACCACGTATTTTATTCTTTGTGTCATAAACACGGAAAAAATCTTTCTTTTTTTCTCTATCTATGCTATGCTCTCTGAGTATGAAAGAATGATTGTTTGAAAGGATATGTATTTTATGACATTACAGAAATTATTAAGCCTTACCAGAAAGGCAGTGGATGAATTTCAACTGATAGATGAAGGTGATAAAATTGCCATAGGTGTTTCCGGAGGAAAAGACAGTCTTACTATGCTCTATGCCCTTCATGGTTTAATGCGTTTTTATCCCAAAAATTTTCAATTAGAAGCGATTACTGTTGATTTAGGACATAAAGATTTTTGTGCTGATAAAATCCGGCAATTATGTAATAGCTTAGAAATTCCGTTTACTCTTGTAAAAACAGACATTGCTCCTATTATTTTCGAAGAGAGGAAAGAACAAAATCCCTGTTCTCTCTGTGCTAAAATGAGAAAGGGAGCATTGAACAACGCGGCAAAGGATTTAGGCTGCAATAAAGTAGCTTACGCACATCACAAAGATGATGTAGTGGAAACTATGCTGCTCTCCTTAATTTACGAAGGAAGATTTCACACTTTTTCGCCGAAAACTTATTTAGATCGTATGGATTTAACTGTAATTCGTCCTCTGCTCTATGTAAATGAGGCAGATGTAATTGGTTTTAAAAATAAATACCAATTGGATATTGAAAAAAGTCCCTGTCCTGTAGATGGATATACGAAACGTCAATATGCAAAAGATCTTTTAAAAACATTAACAAAAGAAAATCCGGGAGTAAAAGAAAGAATGTTTACAGCAATAAAAAACAGCTCTATTTCCGGATGGAATAAATAAAAGGAAGCTGTCGCTTTGAACATTATTTAATGCGACAGCTTCCTTTATATTAAATATTTTTTGTTAGATTTTACGGTTCTTCAATTCTAACATTTTTTTAATCATTTCCACACATCCATCAATGCCAAAGACACCGCTGTCCAGACATAAATTATATCCAGTAGCTTCAGCCCATTTCTTGCTGGTATAATAATTATAATAGCTTGCTCTTTGCTTATCTGTTTTGCGTATACGATCCTTCGCTGCTGAGTCAGAGAGCTCATATTTTTTTGCAATACGGCGAATTCGCTTATCTAAGTCAGCATGAATAAATACACTAAAAGCACCTTCATAGTCGGATAAAGCATAATCTGCACAGCGACCTACCATAACACAGGATTCTTTTTGGGCCAGATTTTTAATTGCATCAAACTGAGCCAGAAAAACTTTATGGTTAATAGGCATATCTGCAAAGGCTGCTGAAGAATAACCAAAGGAATATGTATCCATTACTAAGGAATATAAAAAGCTGTTTGTGGGCTTTTCATCATGATGTTCAAACAGTTCCTCGCAAATACCACTATCCTTTGCCGCCTGATCTAATAGCTCTTTATCATAGCATTTAATACCAAGCTCTTTAGCAAGGCGCATACCAATTTCTCGTCCTCCGCTTCCATATTGACGTCCAATTGTTATAACTGTATTTCCTGCCATAATGACACGCTCCTCTCTTTTATGCAATGCTTATTTTTTATTACTGTTATTATAATCCTTTTTTTGGTGAATGTATACATTTTTATGACTATTTTCTGAATTTTTTTAGCAGTTTTTCAAAATACTCTGGAAGTGGTGCGATAAATTCCATATATTTTCCGGAAGTAGGATGAATAAAACCAAGAATCATGGCGTGTAAAGTCTGTCCTTGCAGACCTGGAACAGCGGATTTTTTGGGACCATAAACTACATCACCTAAGAGTGGATGTCCGATACTGCTCATGTGAACACGGATTTGGTGAGTACGTCCTGTTTCTAATTCACATTCTACATAAGTAAATTGCTCAAAGCGTTCCAAAACTTTATAGTGGGTGGTCGCAGGTTTTCCATTTTTTACATTCATTGCCATTTTTTTTCGGTCAGTAGGATGCCTTCCGATTGTACCTTCTATTGTACCAAAATCTTCTTTTAAACGTCCGTGAACAATAGCACGATAGCGTCGTGTAATACTGTGTACCTTTAATTGTTCTGCTAAACTTTGGTGTGCCAAATCTGTTTTACACACAACTAATGCCCCTGTTGTATCCATATCAATTCTATGCACGATTCCAGGTCTTAATACACCATTTATTCCAGAAAGCTGGTCTTTACAATGAAACATTAGGGCATTTACTAAAGTCTGGGAATAATGACCGGCACTTGGATGAACCACCATTCCTTTTGGTTTATTTACTACCAGAAGTTGTTGGTCTTCATAAAGAATATCAAGGGGAATATCTTCAGGCACAATATCAGGTTCTTTATTTTCCGGAATAGAAATACAGACTTCATCATCTTCCGCTACTTTTAAACTTGCTTTGGCTCTTTTTCCATTGACAATGACATTCCCATCTTTTAATTGTTTCTGAAGAAAGGAACGGGAATAATCACTCATTACTTCCGCCAGATATTTGTCAATTCGCTCTCCTGCGTATGCAGAGTCTACCTGCAGGCAAATCTGTTTCATAAATCAGCCTCCTTTATTTTTGCTTTTCCATTTTAAAAATTCAAAATCTTCGTCTTTATAATAAAATAAGACAACAATAAATAATAAAATCATACCTACACTTACATAGATATCCGCTACATTAAATATAGGAAAATCAATAGGTGCAAAGTAGATAAAGTCAATAACATAATCAAGACGTATTCTGTCAATAAGGTTTCCAATGCCTCCGGCAGTGATTAAAAAGCACAGAAGTTTTAGATAAATATATTTTTTATCTGCTGGAATTTTCCATAAAACATAACAGACACCGATTAAAATCAGACTGGTTAAAAGTATCAGAAAAATTTTCTGGTCTTGAAAAATACCAAAGGCAGCTCCTCTGTTTTCCAGATATTGAAAATATAATACATTAGGAATTAGGGGAATATCTGCTTTGTCTTTTAAGTTTTCAACAGCCAGAAATTTTGTCAACTGGTCAAAGCCTGTTAATAATGCAACAGCAATAAAAAGCTGGATAAAAGAGGAGATACGTTGTTTCTTTCTCATAAAGCTTCCTCCTTATTCTCTTTACATATTTCTTTTATAGCTTCTATTAAATCATCATCGGAAAGCGATGTATCAATCACTGCATTTCCGCATCCTTGCAGTAGAATAAAGCGAATATGTCCTTTATCCATTTTTTTGTCAGATTTGGTTGTTGTAAGGATATCTTCAAAAGAAAGTCCATTTACCTTTACAGGCAAATGAAAAGCTTTTAACTCTGTCAGAACTTCTTCATACTCTGATTTTGTCAGACAGCCCTTTTTTAAAGATAAATATGCGGCTGCAGCGCATCCAATAGAGACACAGTGTCCATGATGGAGAGAAAAATCTTTTAATTTTTCTACGGCATGCCCGATGGTATGCCCGAAATTTAAAACAGCACGTTCTCCATGCTCTAAAGGATCGTTTTCTACTACTGTCTTTTTTATAACGCAGCTTTTGTAAATCATTTCCTGACAAACATCAGGTTGTCTCTCCATGATTTCTTTTTTATGTGCCAAGAGCCATTGGCTATAATCTTTGCTACGGATTAGACCATGTTTTACTACTTCACCCATTCCGCTGATAAATTCTGTTTCTGGAAGTGTTTTAAGAGCCTGAACATTTGCATAAACAAAAAGAGGCTGATGAAATGCACCTACCATATTTTTGTACTGTCCAAAATCTACACCTGTTTTTCCACCAATGCTGCTGTCAACTTGAGCAAGAAGTGTTGTAGGAATTTGAATAAAATCAATACCACGCAGATAAGTAGCTGCAGTAAAGCCTGTCATATCTCCAACTACTCCGCCCCCTAAAGCTGCCAGTAAATCTCCTCTGTCAAAATGATTGACAATTAGATGTTCATAAATGCCTTCGATTTCTTTTAGATTTTTATTGGACTCTCCTGCGGGAAGAATATATGAAGTAAACGTTAAGTCGGTTTTTTCGATTTCTTTTTCTATTGCCTCCAAATATAGGGGGGCAACGTTGCTGTCAGTTACGATACAGATTTTTCTTCCTTTTTTATTTAACGCATTTAATTTTTCTGAAAGCTTTTCAAAGCTTTTTTCAAAGAAAATATTATAATGAAAATCTCCGGCTTTTTTTACTTGTAAAATTTCCTGTTCCATTGAAAATCCTCCTGTCTAACAATATTTATATAAAATCACATGATAGCGATTTTTTTTCGTTTTACTGGTTACAGAATGAAACTGAAATTTGCCCTTTCCGCGAACGGATACGATATCTCCTTCTTTTAACACATATCCGTTAGATACGACACTTTTTCCGTTTATGAATACTTTTCCGCTTTCAATATAAGAAATCATACTGCTTCTGGAAGTATGAAATGCCAGTCCGATTACGCTGTCCAGACGAGGTGATGCAACCGTACCTGAAATTTCTTCTCTTTTGGGAGTCGGAAGCTGACTTTCTTCTGTAATTCGTTCTGCTTTTACGGGAGTATGCTTGATACGACATACTTCGTCTATTAAGAAATCCGCCATAGAAGTATGACAAAAAACAAAGGCACCATCTTCTTCTACTAATATATCACCGATTTTGCATCGTTCAATTCCCAAGTTTAAAATAGAACCCAAATAATCACGATGGGTTAAAGCATCGGAAAATTTTTTATTTAAAGGTGAAATCTTAATACAGGCAATGGGATAATCTTCTTTACAACAAAAAGCATCAGATACGAATGCCGCCATCTGACGCTCTGCTGTTTCATAACCTCCAAATAACAGAACCTGAACTCCTGTATCAAGAAAAGAGAGGCTATGAAGGATATTCTGTTCGTTTAAGTCTAAAAAATCAGAGTAAGTAAGAATTCCTCTGTAATAGGATTTCTTACTTAACTCTAACATACGTTTTTTAAATAATTCTTCTTTTTCCATAAGGCAAAATTAAATCCCTTCGTACATGGAACCACCTGTGATATCATTGAGTAATTCCTGAGAATCACCTGTAATATCCACACCTTCCGGCGTTAAGATAAAGATGTAAGAAGAAACCTTGCGAATACTTCCCTGAATAGAATAGCTTGCACCGGAAGTAAAATCAATAATGTGTTGAGCAAGATTGATATCCAGACCTTCCAGATTTAAAATTACAGTGCAGTTATCTAAAAGTGCATCTACAATTTCTGTCGCATCATCAAACTGTTTTGGCTTAATAACACATACTTCGCTGGAAGTAGTTTTTTTCTTTACGTTATACATAGGAGTAATTTTATTGGAAGTAGTAGCAGCCTGTTTTGCAGGTTTAGGCTGTTTTGTTGCAGCAGCCTGTTTTTGTGCTTTTTTATAATTTTTTGATGAAGAAATATCATCTAAATCATCATCAAAGTCATCGTCTAGTTTTTTGAAAAATCTTTTTTTGGGTTTTTCATCTTCAAAATCATCATCTAAATCGTCCAGAAAATCTTCATCATCGAAATCATCGTTTACTTTTACAGCATCTATAAATTTACCTAAAATATTCATTTTATAAAATCTCCTATCTGTTATATAGTATAATT
The DNA here is from genome assembly GCA_905201915.1 of uncultured Lachnospiraceae bacterium. Lineage (GTDB taxonomy): Bacteria > Bacillota > Clostridia > Lachnospirales > Lachnospiraceae > Blautia. The sequence goes on along the minus strand of CAJKQE010000047.1, from coordinate 1,657 downwards.
TCTTTCTCCGAAGATACCGGTCCCCACTCGAACATGGGTAGCACCTTCCTCAATGGCAACTTCATAATCGCCTGTCATGCCCATACTTAGGACATCCATAGTAACATTATCAAAGTTTTTCCCTTTAATGTCAATACTTAAATTTTTTAATTTTTGAAAAATCCATCTGTTTTCTTCTGGATTTTCCACATAAGGGGCAATAGTCATAAGACCTTGAATTGTAATATTGGGAAGATGAGATACTTTTTCAATTAAAGGAAGTACCTCAGGTATGAATACGCCAAATTTACTTTCTTCTTCTGCTACATTTACTTCAATTAAGATTTTTGCTGTGACCTGTTTTTTTTGTGCTTCTTTGCTAATTTCTTCAGCAAGACGTAAGGAGTCAACAGAATGAATTAAACAAGTCTTGTCAACAATGTATTTTACCTTATTTCTCTGTAAATGTCCGATTAAGTGCCAGTGAAGATCGGAAGGGAGAATTTCTGCTTTTGCAGTAAGTTCCTGTACTTTATTTTCTCCGAAATCCATAACGTGTAAAGAAAGAAGTTCTTCTATCATGGAAACAGGTTTTGTTTTACTTACTGCGATTAAAGTAACCTCCTCACGTTTTCTTCCTGCCCGCTTACAGGCGTCTTCCACATGTTTTTCTACTTTTTTATAATTTTCACAGACGCTCATTGTGTTCTCCTTTCCTTCTAATAAGTACCAGACAAAATATCTTCTTCCTGAACAGTTTCACCCTCTAAGACAATATAATCAAATGGCTGAAGTCCATAAGAAGTACCTTGTTTTACAATACAGTATTCTTCATTCTGATCGAGAATTTCAATTTGTCGGAATACCGCATATCCCTTATTCATACCATATACACCTTCCAGATAATCCACCTCTCCGACTACAAAGGTTTCATTGGAATCCGGTTTAATCAGAACATCACTTTCATGGAAAGTTTTCTTATCTACATAGCAATATCCGCCAGAAGTATCTGCCGTATCATAAGTAATTTCATTTCCCTCAGCATCGACTTCTTTATAAATTATGGCTTCCACAAATTCTGTGGTAGCTGCTTTGTTTTTATGCTGTAATTCTCGAATAAATCCTTTTCCTTCTGTGTTATTTCCATTTGCCAGAAAATCTCTTGGAATAAGATAAAACTCTTTCGTAATAATGGAGCTTACAGGTATTTTTAAACCGCTTCTTGTATTAACAACAAGTTCAATTTCAAGGAAACGATCGGAAGCATAACGTGCCATACCATTTTTTAAATCAATTTGTGCGATTTTTTGATCACCAATTGTAGAAATGGATAAAGCTCCATTTTGAGTTTCTCCGTCTTTTAAGAATTTTACTTTAATGCTGCTTCGATCTGCAATAGTAGCGGCTAATTTCTCTGTAAGAGGAACCATTAAGGTCCACTCCTCACTGGTAATTACTTTATATACGGGTTCGCCTTTTTTGACTTTTTTATTAGTTAAAAGTTCTGTTTTTTTATAGGCTTTTTCATCAAAGTCATTTTCTTTTAAATCGTCAGGTGTTTTTTCTTCATAGCCGTCTGAGGAATAAACTACAACTCCGGCTTCCGGTGAAGTAAAGACTTTCTGATTTCCCAAAGAAATAGATTCCCCTATGGCTTGTCCTTTTAAAACATTGCTGT
>CAJKQE010000046.1 GCA_905201915.1 uncultured Lachnospiraceae bacterium | reverse complement strand
AAATCCTCTTGTTGTTCCCAGACGTTTTTTCTGGAATTCAATCACATCAAAATGCTGTGGATTAATTTCCGGAACAACCATAGGCACATCCGGTGTCCATCTATGGGCACTGTTGTTAGAAACTACAGGAGTTTCTGTCTTTGCATATTCTTCTTCGATTGCTTTAATTTCTTCTTTTGACATATCTACTGCAGAAAATACGAAATCTACAGTGGAAGCAACTTTTTCTACATCAGAAACATTCATAACTACCAGTTTCTTCACTGCTTCCGGCATAGGAGTTGTCATTTTCCAACGAGCTCCTACTGCTTCCTCATAAGTTTTTCCTGCACTTCTTGCACTTGCTGCAACAGTCACTACCTCAAACCATGGGTGGTTTTCCAACAAAGAAATAAATCTCTGTCCTACCATTCCTGTTGCACCTAAAATTCCGACTCTTAATTTTTCACTCATCTGCTTATCTCCTCCGTTTTGTTTTATTTAATATAGCAAATCCTGTTAAAATGTCAATGTTTTTCACTATCTTCCAGATACTTTTTCTGTATTTCCAAGACCTTTGTCATTGCTTCAAATCCCGGAGCTCCAATGGTATTTCTGGTTTCCACACAAGTCTTCATACTGATTGCTTCGTAAATATCCTGTTCGAAGACCGGACTGATTTTCTGATACTCTTCCAACGGCATTTCATCAAGAGAAATCTGATTTTTCACGCAGAATAATACCAATTCACCTACGATACTATGAGCATCTCTAAAAGGAACTCCCTTTTTCACAAGATAATCTGCTGCATCTGTAGCATTGGTAAATCCATTTTTCGCACTCTTTTCCATATTCTCTTTTTTCAGTTCCATAGTTTCCAGCATACCATTAAACAAGGCAATACATCCTTTTACTGTATCCATTGCATCAAATGCAAGTTCTTTATCCTCCTGCATATCCTTATTATATGCCAGAGGAATTCCTTTCATGGTAGTAAGAAGAGACATCAGTGCACCATAAACACGTCCTGTCTTTCCTCTTACCAGCTCTGCAATATCCGGATTTTTTTTCTGAGGCATAATACTGCTGCCTGTACTATATCCGTCGTCAATTTCAATAAACTGATATTCATTAGAATTCCACAAAATAATTTCTTCGCAGAAACGGCTTAAATGCATCATAATTACAGACAAATCTGACAAATATTCAATTAAGTAGTCCCTATCTGCCACAGAGTCCATACTATTTAAAGTCGGTCCGTCAAATCCTAATAATTCGGCTGTATACTCTCTATCCAAAGGATAAGTTGTTCCTGCCAAAGCTCCGCTGCCTAACGGACAATAATTTAATCTCTTTTTTGTATCTGCCAGACGGCTCCTGTCTCTCTTAAACATTTCAAAATATGCGCCAAAATGATGTGCTGCCGTAATAGGCTGTGCCTTCTGTAAGTGTGTAAATCCCGGCATATACGTATGTAAATTGTCTTCCATTAATTTTAAAAGAGTTTCAAGAAGCTCTTTTAAAAGCATATCTGTTTCCTGAATTTCATCTCTGACGTAAAGCTTCATGTCTAATGCAACCTGATCATTACGGCTTCTTCCTGTATGAAGCTTCTTTCCAACATCTCCTGTTCTTTGAATAAGATTTGCCTCTACAAAACTATGAATATCTTCGTACTCCGGAGAAAATTCCAGCTTTTTATTTTCAATGTCCTGAAGAATTCCTGTAAGTCCCTTGAGGATTTCATCCTTTTCCTGCTCTGTTAAAATCCCTTGCTTTGCAAGCATTTTAACATGCGCCATGCTTCCCTGAATATCCTGCTTATAAAGCTTTTTATCAAAGCTTAAGGAAGCATTAAAATTATAAACCAACTGATCGGTTTCCTTGGTGAAACGTCCTCCCCATAATTGTGCCATAATTCTGTTCTCACTTCTTTCTCTTTAATTCTAGTAAATGCTTTGAGCAGAATTTTATCACTTTATAGTATTAAATGCAAGATTTTTTCTTTTGTTCTTCTCTTTCTCTTTTAGAAAACACACAACCACAATAATCCTGACGATATAATTGATATTCTTTTGACAATTCGGTAGAACGTTTATATCCGTTTTTCTTCTTAAAATCAGAGGGAAGGTGCTTAACATCATATATTTCTGCCAGCTCCTCCCCTATTTCATTTATTTTTTGTGCATTTTTTAACGGGCTAATAGTCAGCGTTGTAGTGAAATAATCATACCCACCTTCTGCTGCTAAACGGGCTGCTTCCTCCATTCGCATACGGAAACATTGAAAACATCTCTCTCCTCCTTCCGGCACTTCTTCCAGCCCTTTTGCCATTTCAAAAAAGTGCTCCGGACAGTATTCACCCTCTACAAATTTTGGTTTATGTACAAAGGGCATTTCTTCAATGAGACGTTTCATTTCTTCTGTTCTTTTTTCATATTCCTCTCTAGGAGAAATATTAGGATTATAGAAAAAATCGGTTATTTCAAAGTATTGAGAAAGATATTCTAATACATAGCTGCTGCAAGGTGCACAGCAGCTATGTAGAAAGAGACTTGGAACTTTATTTTCCGCTTTATTTTTCTCAATAATTTTTTCCAACTCTTTCTGATAATTTCTATTCATTTCATATCCCTTCCGGCTTATTTTACTTCGTTTTCGTTTGTTTCGCCTTTTAAGAAAGTCATTGCATTATCAAGAGTTGTCTGAGAAATTGCAGTCAGCGCTTCTTCTGTGAAAAATCCCTGATGAGAAGTAATCATTACATTTGGGAAGGAAAGCAGTCTGGCTGTTGTAGAATGCTCTAAAATTTCATCAGAACGGTTCTCAAATACATTCTTTGTTTCTTCTTCATATACATCAAGACCTACTCCAAAGAATTTTCTCGCACGAATTCCGTCAATTAAATCATTGGTTTTTACCAAACCACCTCTTGATGTATTTACAAGAATAACACCATCTTTCATTTTTGCAATGGTATCTTTGTTAATTAAATGATAAGTGCTGTCCATCAATGGGCAATGCAGAGAAATTAAATCACTCTGTGCCAGCAATTCGTCTAAAGTTACATATTCTACAAAATCTGCTAAATCTGGATTTTGATATACATCATAAGCGATAACTTTCATACCAAATCCACGACAAATTTTTGCCATGGCAGCGCCGATTTTGCCGGTTCCCACAATACCTGCTGTTTTCTGATAGAAATTAAATCCCATCAGACCACCAAGGCTGAAGTCATTTTCTCTTACTTTTACATAAGCTTTGTGAAGACGACGGTTTACTTCTAATGCCAGCGCCATAGCATGCTCTGCTACTGCTTCTGGTGAATATCCAGGCACACGCATTACTTGAATACCGTATTCTTTTGCTTTATCCATATCAACATTATTAAATCCTGCACAACGCATTAAAATCAGTTTTACACCTGCTTCGTGAAGCACTGTCATAGTTTCAGCACCTACATCAGAACTTACAAAGGCACATACTGCATCATACCCTTTTGCCAGAGGAGCTGTCTTTGGAGCAAGGTCTGTCTTTAAATAATCCATTTCAATTTCAGGATAATTTTCGATTTGTTTTTCAAATGAGTCTTTATCATAGTTCTTTGTGTCAAAAAATAAAATTTTCATAATTACAGTCCTCCTGTTAAATAATTCACAATCTTTTTTCTCCTCTAATATAATAAATTCTAGGATATTTGTCAAGTACTCTCTTAAATTCTTTTTACAGATTATGTTTTTTCACTACCTGTTCTACAGTATGGTCAAATTTTTGTTTTCTATCCACCAGCCTATTTCCCAAAAGCTACATTTCCAAATGATATTTCTCTGCCGTTTTCTCTGCAAATTCAAAAAACTTATATCTTCCATATATGTAGATTACTGCAATCAAAAGTTCAAATACTATCCAAAAAATATTTGGAATATAAATATTCCCACCCGGCATTTGGTTAAAACTAAATTTTGACATAGGGAGATAGCACATTCCAAACAGAAGTAAATATGAAAATCCCGTTTCCACCGCACCCAATACCTTGCCAATTTTACCGGATAAAATAAAATAATACTTGAAGAATACCTCATAAATTGAGAATAACGGAGGTAATACAAGATAGCACAAAGAAAAAGGCAAATTAAATCGAATTTTCTCAAATTGAAATTCAAAGTTAAGTACAATTGCAATTAACTTCCCAAACGCAAGTATAGCTAATATTATAACTGGAGCTAAAAGATATGCACTTCCTATCTGCCATAAAAAATAATACAATCTTTCTTTTTGTTTTTCTTCTTTTCCTGCAAGAGCCAGTGTTTCCCCAAATTCCTTCGCTGAACCAAGCTTCTGCTCTAAAGATATGCCTTCTTCCTTTGCCTCTGCTGCAAGTCCAATAAGATCCTTTCGTACAATTTCTGTCTCCATCATTCCGTTTTTATGGCTATTTAAATACCGTACGACTTTATCTATATAGAGCTGATCCTCTACCTCTAAGTTTAACTGTTTTCCATCGTTTTCTCGTTTTAATACACTCCATTTACATTTCTTCATATTTGCCACCCCATTTCCTTATAATTTCAATATAGCCTCCACCGTATCTGATACACTTCGCCAACAAATTTCAAACTTATTTAATTGTTCCTGTCCTTCTCGTGTAAGAGAATAATATTTCCTGCTCGGTCCCAAGGGAGAAGGGCGGAATTGTGAGGAAATCATATTTTTCTTCTCTAAGCGCACCAGAATCGGATAAATGGTTCCTTCTTTCATATCCTCAAATCCAAAATCCTGAAGTTTCGTAACAATCTCATATCCGTACGTTGTCTCTACACTGATGATTTTCAAAATGCAGCCTTCCAATGTTCCCCTCATCATTTGAGATTTGTCATACATAATTTCCACCACCTGTCTTTTCTCACTATCACTACTATATACTACATAGTACCTTCTTAACTATATTGTACCACATAGTAGTCCTTTGTCAATTCCTTTCTCTGTCAAAAAACGTATTCTTTTCATATAATACTATATGAAAAATTCAAGAAAGGAGCTTCACTATGAGTTTGCCTCTTCTTCAAGTAAAAGATATAAGTTATACCTACCATACGAAAGCCGGTGAAACTCCGGCTCTTTCTCATATATCTTTTTCTGTATTTCCAGGAGAATTTATAGCTATTGTAGGACCTTCCGGATGTGGCAAATCCACATTTTTAGATATGCTTTGCGGTCTCTTAAAACCCGCCGCAGGAGAACTCCTCTTAAACGGAACTCCTTTATCCATCTCCAATACCAATATCGGTTATATGCTGCAAAAAGACCATTTATTTGAATGGCGCACCATTTACAGCAATATGCTGCTGGGACTGGAAATTCAAGGGAGAGTTACTCCGGAAACAAAAAAACACGTTCAAAATCTTCTGGAGAACTACGGGTTGTACAAATTCAGAAATTCCAGACCTTCTCAATTATCTGGCGGAATGAGACAAAGAGCAGCTCTTATTCGCACATTAGCCTTAGAACCCGATTTACTTCTGTTAGATGAACCTTTCTCTGCCCTAGATTACCAAACTCGTCTTTCTGTTGGAGACGATATTGGAACTATTATCCGTCAGGAAGGAAAAACTGCTATTCTTGTAACACATGACATCGCAGAAGCTGTGAGTATGGCAGATCGAGTAATTATCTTCAGCAATCGTCCAGCTTTTGTCCAAAAAATTGTAAATATCAAATTTTCTATGGCAAAACGCACGCCTATGGCATCCAGAAATGCTCCGGAATTTAAAACCTATTTCAATGAAATCTGGAAGGAGTTGAATGTTCATGGCTGATTTACATTCTGTATCTGCTGAACAAAAACGCTATTTACAAATTCAAAAGCGCAATGTACGCCTCATTCAATGTTTCCGTATTCTCTTACTAATTCTTTTTCTGGGATTATGGGAAATAACTGCTCGACTGGGCATTTTAGACTCTTTTATCTATTCCAGTCCTTCACAGATTTTAGATACAATGTTTAAAATGATTTCTGACGGAAGCCTGGCAAAACACGTTTCCGTCACACTTACAGAAACTTTAATAAGCTTTGCACTGGTTACTTTACTCGGTATCCTCTTTGCTGTAATTCTTTGGATTTTCCCCAGAGTTTCCAGTATCTTAGAGCCCTATTTAGTAGTATTAAACAGTTTACCAAAATCTGCTCTGGCTCCTCTGCTTATTGTGTGGCTGGGCAGTAATATGAAAACAATTATTATTGCCGGTATTTCTGTGGCTATTTTTGGTGCTGTTTTAAATTTATATACAGGATTTTGTGAAATCGATTCTGATAAATTAAAGCTAATTCAAACTCTGGGAGGTAATAAAAAAGACGCTCTCATCAAAGTTATTCTGCCAGCTTCTGTTCCTCTAATTCTCAGTGTTATGAAGGTCAATATCGGACTTTCCTTGATTGGAATTGTAATAGGAGAAATGATTGGTAGTAAACAGGGACTGGGGTATTTGATTATTTATTCCAGCCAGGTATTCCAGCTTACTACCATGATTATGGCAATTGTTATTCTATGTGTTATTGCTATTCTTTTGTATGGTTTTATTTCTCTTTTGGAGAAATATTATTTAAGAAAATATCAGTAATAGTAAAAGGGAGAAAACTCAAAATGATTTTCTCCCTTTTATGACTATTTTTTAAATTGATGTTTCTTCAGTTGTTTTAAATCTCAATGTTATTTAATTCTTCATTTTTCTCTGTTTCTTCATGCTTATGTCCTACGGTTCCGGCTACTGCGTATAAGTGGAATTTCGGTTCATAATAATATTCTTTTACCAGAGAAAAATCTTCTATTTGCCCCGTACTCTCTACATGTAAAAGAGGTGCGGTACAATCCATTACATAATCACCAATCTGAATATGTTCCTCATCGTAGGGTTTGATAGGCAAATCCTGATGAATTAAATCAAGTATCTTTTCTTCAATTTCTGCCAAATCAAAAGACGGTTTCTCTGTATAATTCAACATAAACCCATGTTTAATATCAGAACGGATACATTTAGGCCGATCAATATCTTTTACGCAATACCCAAACAACTCTTCTGCGCTATGTGTCATTTTTCGATAAATTAAAGAGTCAAAAACAACATTTGCAATATTGTCCGGCAATGGTCCGAAAAGAGAAGGTCTTGTAACAATCACTTCCTCTCCAATTCCAATCAGCAAATCTGCATTTCTTTTCAAAACTGGATATAAAATTTCGAAGTGCTCTACAATTACTCTTTTATTCATCCCTATTACATTGTGTACTGCCTTTGCAATTTCCTCAAGAGAAACATATTTTCTGGCACTGCGCACATCTACATGGAACGTTCTCGGCGTATAAAAACCCACATCCTCCGCATTAAGCAAGGGCATATTTAAAATATCAAATTCATCATCTGACTCCACCATCTGAATTCCCGGAAACATTCCTTTAATCAACATACTCTTACCTGAATCTTTTGCCCCAATAATCCCAATAATCTTATCAAAAGGATTTAAGTACATCTGGGTAATTTTTCTTCCCAGTTCCATAACTCTGCGGTTTCCACGAGGAGCAAAAAAGAAATTATAAAGATTACATTCATGTCGAACATTATTATAAATCATGCGACACCCTCCTTCCAATACCAACTTACTGTTATTGTAACATAATTTGTTTCTCTATACAAACACTAAGCTTTCAAAGAAAGAATTTTATACCACGTCTGGCTATTTGTAATGATTTATTATTTTTCTAATCGTTCATAAATTGTCTGAATTTCTTCCTTGGTAGCCAGTAGATGGGAAAATGCACTGGCACTTCCTGCTGCAACTCCCATACGGAACGCATGGGAATAAGACTGTCTTTCCATCCATCCGGCAATAAAACCGGCTACCATAGAGTCACCTGCTCCTACAGCATTCACTAATGTTCCTTTCGGTGCTGGCTGCATAAATACTTCTCCGTTTTCTGCTACAAGAACGGCGCCTTCCCCAGCCATAGATACCAGAACATTTCTGGCTCCTTTTTCCTGAAGTTTTTTTGCATAAGGAATTACAGACTCTCTGGTCTTTAATTCCACATCAAAGATTTCCCCAAGTTCATGATTATTAGGTTTAATTAAAAACGGTTCATATTCTAACACATATAAAAGCAAATCTTTTGTAGCGTCCACAACAAAAAGAATTCCTTTACCCTGAAGTTCTGCTAAAATATCTCTGTAAATAGAATTTGGAAGACTCTCCGGTATGCTTCCTGCCAGAACCAGAACATCCCCTTCCTCTAAATGTTTGAGTTTTTCCATCAATTTTTCTGCTTCTTCCTTTTGAATTACAGGACCTATTCCATTAATCTCTGTTCCGTCATAATCTTTCAATTTCACATTAATTCTGGAAAATCCTGTTTTTGTCCTGATAAAATCACATTGAAATCCAATTTCTCTTACCATACGCTCAATTTCCTGTCCGGTAAATCCTGCCGTAAATCCCAATGCTGTATTATCTATCCCCAAATTTTGAAGTACTGTGGAAACATTAATTCCTTTCCCTCCCGGAAGCATTTGTTCTTCTTTGGTTCGATTAGTCGTTCCCATCTGAAATCCCTGTAAAGAAATAATATAATCCAGAGAAGGATTAAAAGTAACTGTATAAACCATCTTTTCTTACCTCCTATTTATTTTTAATTTTCTATGAACGCTCTTTCGCACAAACCAAAAGCAAATAACCTGAAGTATAATGGTTACAATCCAAGATGCCGGATAAGAAATAAACAGCCAATCTAAAGAACGGTGCTGTGGAAATATCCAAAAAATCCAGAGAATTCTGGTTCCTACTGTTCCGATTACAGATAAGAACATCGGTACTGCCGAATGTCCCATTCCACGCAAAGCTCCGGGAAACAAATCCATAAGCCCGCAGAGAAAATAAGTAACTGTGGTGTAAAGCAGAATTTCCACTCCACACTGAATAACCTGCGGATCTTTTGTATAAATCCGTAGAAGCTCCGGTCCAAATACATAAGCGCCGCCACCCAAAAGTACCGCAACTACAACAGAAAGAATAATGCAATTCCAGAGAACCTTATCCATGCGCTTCCATTTTCCAACTCCAAAGTTCTGACTGGTAAAGCTCATACATGCCTGAGTAACGGAATTCACCGCAACAAACAAGAAACCAAAAATATTGTTAGCTGCTGTATATCCTGCCATGGCAATGGAACCAAAAGAATTCACAGAGGACTGGAGCAGCACATTGGAAAAATTAATAACTGTACTCTGAATTCCAGCCGGTATTCCCACCTGAAAAATCTGTTTTAAATGATTTTTCTTCAAGGTAAGTTTGGAAAAGCGAAGCTGATAACTGCTGTCTGATTGATAAAGACACCGTAGCACCAAAACACAGGAAACTAATTGAGAAATCACCGTAGCGATAGCCACTCCTGCTACGCCCAGATGAAACACAATAACCAGTACCATATTTAGTCCTGCATTAATCAATCCTGCTGCAATCAGGAAAAACAACGGGCGCTTTGTATCTCCCACGGCTCTTAAAATCGCCGCCCCATAATTATACAACATGAAAAACGGCATTCCCAAAAAATAAATTTTCATATAAAGAGCTGCCTGATCAATGACATCTGAGGGCGTTGCCATAAGTTCTAAAGTAAATCTGGAAAAAAACACTCCTACAAACACCATCACAATTCCGCTGATCAATGCAAAAGTAATGGATGTGTGAACAGTCTCTGACATTTCCTTGGAACGTCCCGAGGCATAAAAACGAGCTGCCAGTACATTCGCTCCAAGAGAAACACCGATAAACAGATTCGTAAACATATTAATCAGCGCAGAGGTTGAACCTACCGCTGCCAATGCCTGACTGCCGCTAAATCTCCCCACTACCACAATATCCACGGCATTAAACATCAACTGCAAAATTCCCGAAAGCATCAATGGCAGAGAAAACGAAATCAATTTATCCATAATAGAACCGTTGCACATATCGATTTCATATTTATTTTTCTTTGACACAGAATTCATATTTTTACTCCTTCTAAATTACAAAAATGACAAAATCGCCGTACCCCACTTTCAGTGCCCTTTACGCACAATGGATACAGCGATTTTTTCATTTTTCAGCTTTGAAAACAAAGAAAGCCTATATTATTTTAAAAATCCACTGATAATCTGTTCTTCCGCTTCTTCCTCTGTCAGTCCCAGAGTCATCAGCTTAATAATCTGCTCTCCTGCAATTTTTCCGATAGCAGCCTCATGAATAAGCGCTGCGTCAGAGTTGTTGGCAGTAATTTCAGGAATGGAACTGATTTTCGCATTTCCCACAATAATTGCATCACATTCTGTATGTCCGCTGCATTTTTCGTTTCCGTTAAGTACAGATTGGAACAGCTGATAAGAATTGTCCTTTGCAACAGAACGGGAAATAATATTAGCCCCTGAATTTTCTCCGTTTAAATCCACCACAAAACGGCTTTCCGCTCTCTGTTCCCCGTGAGTCATCAAGCGTTCCATCACCTTGACGCTGGCATTTTTGTCCAGTTTTACCGTTGTTTTACGAATGGTAGAGTCCACGCCCTTAATCTGGGCTGTATCCATTTCCATATAGCTGTTTTCCCCTACTTCCACAATGGTTTCCGGGTTCATAATTCTCTGTCCTTTACCATCACCGCTTCCATAGTGTTTTTCCACATATTTTACCTTTGAATTTTTACCGATAAAAAAGCTGTGAATTCCATCATGCTCACTGGAATCATCTGTTCCGCAGTGAATACCGCAGCCTGCAACAATCGTAACATCACAGTCATCCCCGATATAAAAATCATTATAAACCGTCTCTTTTAATCCGGCTTCACTTAGCACAACAGGAATATGAATGCTCTCATTCTTTGTTCCGGCTTTAATTTTAATCACAATACCATCACTTCCCTCTTTCGGGACAATTTCGATATGTTCTGTGCTGTTTCTTGCCTCTGTTTTTCCATTTGTTCTGATGTTATATGCTCCTACAGGAATTTCATGCAGCCCTGCAATTTGTTTTAACAGCTCTTTTTGTACGTTATCCATTATCTCTGCACTCCCTTCTGCCACATTTCACAGCCGGTATCTGCCTGTGCTGCATCTAACAATGCAGGCAACACATCTTCTTTACTTCCTCTTTTTACAAGCTTTCCATCTGCAATTACCAGAATTTCATCTGCGGTATTTAAAATACGTTCCTGATGGGAAATAATCAAAATAGAGCCTTTCTTTTCCTTGTGCATCTTTTCAAATACCTGTATTAAATTTTGAAAACTCCATAAATCAATACCTGCCTCCGGCTCATCAAAAACAGATAGTTTTGTTCCTCTTGCCATAACTGTGGCAATTTCAATTCTCTTCATTTCTCCGCCGGACAAGCTGGCATTTACTTCTCTGTTAATATAGTCTTTTGCACAAAGTCCTACTTCTGAAAGATACTGACATGCTCCGGATAAAGAAATCTCTTTTCCCGCTGCCAAATTAATTAAATCAAAGACCGTAACACCTTTAAAGCGTACCGGCTGTTGAAAAGCATAACTAATTCCATGTTTCGCTCTTTCTGTAATACTCCAGTTTGTAATATCTTCTCCATCTAATAAAATCTGTCCCTGAGTAGGCTTTTCAATTCCTGCAATAATTTTTGCAAGTGTTGATTTTCCACCTCCATTCGGTCCCGTGATAGCAACGAATCTATTATCCTCAAGAGTAAAACTTACATTTTCTAAAATTCCTTTTTCTTTGTCTTTAGAATTTTCTGCAACTCGAAAGGAAACGTTCCGTAATTCCAGCATTTTTCTTCCTCCCTGTATATCATAAATCATCTTGATTTGTAATCCGTTCTCTATTATATAATTCTGTATTCCAGTTGTAAATGCCTTTTGCCTTTTATTTACATTTTCTCAATTCATGGTATAATCATAATATGCTCGTTTAGAATACAAGCGATGGCTTGAAAATTTATAGAATACGGAGATTTAACTTATGAATATTCAAAATCTGAATTTTACAGTAGAGGAATTAAAAATTCTTGCAGAAAACGGTCAAAAAGATTTTATCTATGCCGTGGGATATTATTATGAAAATGGTATTCGAACCTCTGTTAATTTAACAGAAGCTGCTGTATGGTATGAAAAGGCTGCACAAAAAGGTCATGCAGAAGCTGCTATGCGTCTTGCCCTTCTCTATGCACAGGGGAAAGGTGTGGAAAAAAATGAGAAAAAAGCTTTCACTTATATGGAACAGGCTGCAAAAGCCGGAAATACCAACGCTCTGTATAATGTAGGACGCTGTTATGAGGAAGGAATTGGAGTAAAACAGGACTTGTCAAAAGCCTTTGACTGGTATAAAAAAGCAGCGGCAGAAGGCGATTTCCGTGCCATGTGCTGTATGGGCGGATATTCCCTTACAGGAAGTCCCGTTCCCTATGAACCGGCAAAAGCATTCCAGCTTTTTGAAAAAGCAGCAAATGCCAATATTCCGGCTGCCCAGTACAACCTTTCTGTTTTATACCGCTATGGAGAAGGAACTGAAAAAGACGTGGAAAAAGCAGATTTTTGGAGAATGAAGGCTGCTCAGAATGGTTTCCGCATGGCTATTGATGAAATTGAAAAGCCGGCTGAAAATCAATAATCTATATTTGCTTAGCCAAAGAATTATTGGCGGGTGTGCCCTATCCCGCATTTCTTTTAACCTTGTGGGTGCGTAGCAGCACGATCTCTACTTCAATAATTCTTTTGGTAAAGCCATTATACAATAAGAGACTATCATTTTAAAGTTTTTTCTATTTCATGATAGAGTTCCCTTGTCTCCTTTTCTGTTTTTTCGTTTATTACCACATCTCCTTTTTTTGTGTGCAGGATTATGTAAGCTTTGCAGTCCTTATACGCATACAAAGTATATTTTCCCTGTTCTTTATTTTCAAATTCCCCTTGCAGCAAAGTCGCACCGGAAAATCCATTGGTTCTTGTTCCTGCCTGAAAGTCTTCGGTAAATTCTATTTCCTCAATATCTTCTGTTTTTATCTCGCAATCGCTCCAATAATACCCTTGAATTTCAAGTCTGTTTGCTGATACAGCAATTTCAATCTTACCTTTACTGAAAACAATTCCCATAATCAAACCGGAAAATACTATGGATACTGCTATAATGCAAATAACTACTTTATTATAGCTTTTCTTCTTACTTCCCGTATTTTCTTTTATCTTACAAATTGTGTTGCTCAAAATCATAATCCCTACTGCAATAAAGATAACCAAAACAGCATAGAGTGTCCAGAACCAATCTGGTATCTTTTCACCAAAAGTTTCCAGAACTGCCGTAAGTACGGTAATGATCAACATTCCTGCTCCTGTAATGCGGCAAAGTTTTTTCTCATCGTATTGCTCCTGATCTTCCTTTGACATGGTATTGTAACCGGCGATTGAAATACTGCCTCGTCCTGACAATAAAATCAGTGAACAAATACCACATAAGGCAATTATACTCCAGATTACTATCATCTTTTACGCCTCCACTTCATTTACTTAATAAAGAAGCCCGCACATTTCATATCCTCATCAAAGGAAACAGTGAACATTGCCTTTCCTTCTTCGTATTTTGCTAAAACCATAACGGTTGCATATTCTGTGCCTGTATCTTTGTCTTTTGTTCCTGCCACCTCTATTTTCTCGAAGCTGTCAAACTCTCCTACTTTATCTAAGGTGTATGATAAATTTTCCTGCAAAGTGTCTAACGCAATGGCATTTTTCATAACAGAGCTAAAGATGTCATTATATACACTTTCCACATTACCTTCATTTACCTGTGTCACAATATCCTTTGCCGCATTTTTGACTTCTTCCTTATTGAATTTGTCCGATAGTTTTCCCTGACAGCCTGTCAGAAGCAATAACATTCCCACCAGAATAACTGCTGTAAGCTTTTTCATAAAACTATTTTTTCTCATAATTTTCTACCTCCTGAAAATGATTTGATGAAATCATAATAATTACTTCAAACTGTTTTTCATTCTTTTCAACAGTACATGTTCCTTCGTATTTTTCCACCGCCTCCTTTACATTTCCAAGTCCTAAGCCTTCATGCTTCTTTTCCCGTTTTTGTACATTTCCCATAGAATTTGCTACATGTATAATCAAAAAGTCCTTTGCTTCTTTTACACTGATTTTCAAAAATCGAGGTTCTTGTCCTTCGCTTCCGATTGCCTCAATGGCATTATCCAGTAAATTGGCAAAAATCGTGGTGATATCCATTTCGTTTATTCTGTCAAGACAATGTTCCTGTATATCTAGCTCCAGCTTCACATTTTGAAGATTTTTATGGCAGAGCTTTTCGTTTAAAATAATGTTTAACATTCTGTTTTCTGTATACCACAAATGATGGCTTTGGTTTAGAATATGAAAAACCTCCTGATTATACTGCTTTGCTTTCTGAATTTCTCCCATTTCATAAAGCTCTGTAATTACCTGCATGTGATTTTTTAAATCATGTACAATCTTCCGTGATGCCTGATAGCTTTCCTCCAACTTTAAATAATGTTGATAGAGCAGTTCTTCTCTTTGTCTGTTTTCACAGCTCTTTGCCACAAGCTGATAGGAATAAAACACCACTAAATTCATGCCAAACAGAAGAACAATATTGAAAATAATCAGTGCATATCCATTCCATCTTACATAATAATCCCCGATAAGAAGCAGGGAAATGAGAAAGATAACCGAAAGTATCGGCATTGCCCAAAAAATGAGTCTCTGCCCTCTTTTCAGCGTTAAGACTCTTTGCTGCTTCATCATTCCGTCTAAAATCAATATCCAAAAAACATCTATCATCCAGCGGATTAAGGCAGCCCCAATACGCGATACCGCAAACGGATCTTCAATAACATACGCCCATGACATATTCCATATAATTCCTGACAAAATGGTACTTTTTAAATGAACCGATAACACATAGCTGATAAAAATTCCTGCAAAGAACAACAAAAAATAAAAAATCAAACTCTCCTGTGCCTGTTTTTTTACTTTCCGGGAAAACCAAATGCACAGGCCTAAAAATACGATAATCTCCACCCCATAAAAAATATCCATACCTTTACTCCTTTTTTACCAGAAATCTGCTCAGAGATTTTTTAAATATAACTGCCTGTTTTTGAGATAAAGGAAGTATTTCATTGTTCATCAAATAAATGTCATAACCTTTAATGTTTTTCACTTTATCCAGATTTACCACAAAACTTTTATGAGGAGCAGCAAAACCGTATATTTCCATTTTTTCTCTGATATCACTGATTTTTCCTCTCATAAAATAGGTTTCTTTCTCAGATACCAGCTTAATCTTCCGATTAAAAAATTCAAAATAATAAATGGTATCGCATGGAATACGAACACGCCCTTCCAAAGTCATAAATTCTAAAATCGGTATCTCCTTGGGTGTTTCCTCCTCATAAGAAAGAGCATCCTGTATCTGCCTGTAAATTTTTTCTTTTTTTATGGGCTTTAACAAATAGCCGAAAGCATGTACGGAAAACGCCTGACTTGCATATTCTTTATATGCCGTCACATATACAATTTTGATTTTCTTATCTTTTAAGCGAATTTTTCTTGCTGTTTCTATCCCATTAATACCTTTCATATCAATATCTAAAAACAGTAAATCATAGTT
>CAJKQE010000045.1 GCA_905201915.1 uncultured Lachnospiraceae bacterium | reverse complement strand
ATTGCACCGATATCTTCTCTATGGGATTTTACTTCAGAAGAAAAAAAAGTGCCTGCCGACAAAGATATTCAGGCAGCTCTTCCTTTCATCAATTATGAAGATGTAGCAGTTGAAGGAAATAAATTGACTTTTGCCAAAGAAGGCATGGAACTTGATTTAGGAGCAATTGCAAAAGGATATATTGCAGATAAAATGAAAGATTTTCTGGTATCAAAAGGAGTAAAAAGCGCTACCATCAATCTGGGCGGAAACGTACTTTGTATTGGAAAAAAGCCAGATAACACTCCTTTTCGAATTGGAATTCAGAAGCCATTTGCAGACAGAAGCGAAACCATTGCTGTTCTGGATATTGAAGATAAATCTGTAGTCTCCTCCGGCATTTATGAACGTTACTTTGAAAAAGACGGAACTTTCTACCACCATATTTTAAATCCTGATACAGGCTATCCTTACAACAATCATCTGGTATCTGTAACAATTATTTCTGATCAGTCAGTAGATGGCGATGGACTTAGTACTTCCTGCTTCGCCCTTGGACTGGAAAAAGGAATGGATCTGATTAACAGCATTCCTGATGTTCATGCAGTTTTTATTACAGATGATTATCAACTGCATTATAGTAATCATTTTCAAAAAGATTTAAAAATCACTTATATGAAATAGGACTATTACAAAGTAGTTTTCTATTACACAAAATAAGAGGCTTATCCAGCGCACAATGCTGATTTGATAAGCCTCTTATCTTTTATTTAAGCATTTCTTACCCATTTTCCGGATGCATCTACATAGTATCCGTCAATCCACTGGCTAGTTGCCATAACACCATCTGCTTTTACATAGTAATCCCCAATCCATTGAGAAGTAGCCATACTTCCATCTACATTCAGGTAATACCAATGACCTCCTATAGATGCCCAGCCTGTTTCCATACTTCCATCTGCATTCAGGTAATACCAATGACCTCCTATAGATGCCCAGCCTGTCTCCATGCTTCCGTCTGCATTCAGGTAATACCAATGACCTCCTATAGATGCCCAGCCTGTCTCCATGCTTCCATCTGCATTCAGGTAGTACCAATGACCTCCTATAGATGCCCAGCCTGTCATCATATATCCTTCTTCGTTGAAGTAATACCATTTTCCGGCAATTGCTTTCCAACCAATTGCCATTTCTCCGTTTTCATAGTACTGCCAACCTTTGTTTGTCTCCTGCCAGCCATTCGGTACTTTTTGAGCATTTTCTACTGCTTCTCTTAATTTTGCTGTTGCCGCATCAATTTCTTCTTTTGGCGTAATTACTGCCGATACTAATTTTACAGCTTCATCGTATGCTGCTTTTACTTCCGGCACTGCCATCATTTTTTCTCTATCTGCATTTACTTCTGCCATTAACTTTGTGATTTCATCTTTATTACAAATATTAATAATCGGCTCTGGATTTCCCCATGCACGCCCTGTTAAATCTGTTCCATATCCATACATGGTAAACTGAAATCTCAACACATCTCCGTCTTTTGGTTTATAAGATGCAATACCATATCCTACTTCTTCTCCATTTACATGGTACATCCATCCAGAATAATTGCTGTAGTCAAATTCTCCCAGCGCATCTCCACCATCTCCGTTATCCTCATTTCCCCATTCTCTGGCCGTCTCTGTTGTCACACTTCCATTACTGAGTTTTTCAATATATTCCGGTACTACTACCTTATCTGTTCCTAAATCTCCACCTACAATAGCTTCTAAATATGTATCTTCTCCTACAAAGTTTTCTTCTCCAATTACTTTTTTCAATAAAGTTGCCGCATTATCTCCCTTTTCAAACGGAACAAAAACCGGTTCATAAATATAACCCTGACCGATTGTAAAACGCTCTACAGAAATAACTACATGACCACTTTCAGGCTCTGGAGTTTGAGCTTTTGTATCTGTAATATCATATAAACTATTTTCTTTTTCTGCAAATCGTCTGTATGCTTCTAATGCGTAAGTTACTTGCTGCACTGCCATACCATTTGTCTGTTTTCCATCCTGCCAGCCAAATCCATCTTCTGTTTTATAACTGTGAAGATTTTTCACTATATTGTTTTCGTTAGATGTAAATCCGGTATCAGGGTTCATTGGATCAATCTTCAATGCTGTAAGAGCAGTAAGTACCTGTGCAGTTGTACAACTATTTTCTTTGCCACCATCTAAATATCCTGCGTTTTCTGTTTTCTGTTTTTTTAAATAATCTAAAGTTTTGTCTACTGCTGTTTTTACTTTAGGGTATTTATCATCTTGATAGTAAGGTGCCAATGCCTGCAATGCCATACCTGTCATATCAATACTTGAGCTCTTATTATCAAACAGTCCAAATCCACCTTGTTCTGTCTGGAAACTTAAAATTTGTTCAATCAATTTTTCTCTTGTCCATAATGCTTCCGAAGGAATTTCTGATTTCCACCCGTCTAAGGCAATCAACGCCCAAATTGGACAATTAGATGTATCGGATGCCATAGATTTGCTATTGTATAGTTTTTCAAATAAATTCACATCACCTACACTCTGTGGGTTTTTACCCATAGCTTCTAATGTAATAATCACTCTGGCTAAATCTGTAGCACGCATTTTATCTACTTTTTCTTTTACCTGTTTTTCCACACTCGCATAATATTTATCCAGTGTTTCTTGACTTACTTCTTTTCCTGAACGTAAAAGTGTAAAGAGATTCCATTCATTTCCGTATTTCTCCAGACTTTGTTTTGACAGGTAAGCTGTTCCATGTTCAATATCTTCTTTTGCTGTTTTCAGATAATCTACTTCCTCCGGAGCAACTTCCTCTTTTTTAACATGTACAGTAAATTCTACATTTTTACAATCACCAGTTGTATCATACGGAACACCGGTTACTGTAACTTCTCCTTCCTTCAATGCCTCTATGTAATGAAGTGTTTTTTTCGGTGCATTTACATCCCATACATCTGCTTCAACGCTGTCTGTTACTTTTACAATTCCATCTTGACTGTAAGACCATTGAAATCTCTGTTCTGTAGCATTTGAAGGTGTTGTATTAATCTGAAATGTTACATAGTCCCCATCCATCAGCTCATAAGTTTCTTTATCTGCTTTCGCATCTTTTAGTACATCTTTGTAACGAAATTCTACGCTGACTTCTTTAGAAATTGCAGGATTTTCTTCACTTGAAATTTTAAACTTCGCTACACCTGCCTTTTTCGGAACAATTCCATTTCCAAAAGCTTCCATGTACTCTGCAACATCAGGCGTCAGGGATTCCCATATAAGATTTTGGTTTGTAGCATTATATGGTACAAAACTAAGATTGAAATTTTTCTCTGTATTCTGTCCTTTTGTTATTCCTACATAATATCCGCCCAAACCATTCCAACTGTCAATCTCCCAAGTCTTCGGTACTGTCACTGTAAAATCCTGCAATTTTACTGCTCCTGATATCACTTTAAACTCTGCTGCAAGATTTCTGTTTTCATATAAAGACGCTTTAAATACAGCTTCTCCGGCTTTCTGCATTGCGAAAGTTCCTGTTCCGTAAAACAGTCCCGGTCCACTTACCGTTTCATAATGCAAAGCTTCCACAGGAATTGTTTTAAACTCATCTTCTCCTTTTACTCTGCCTTTTATTGTCACATTTCCACTGGCAGTTCCTTCTACCTGATATGGATTATCCAGCGAAACCGCCTGATTACCTACGAAAGCTTTTACTTCTTCGATTTCACTGGATACATTATCAATAGAAAATGTCTGAAAAACCTCTCCCGGATTATCTTCGTTACAAACATAACCTTCTACTTTTCTTACATCAAATGGAACATATCGTCCTTTTGAATTTACCCAATAATGTTTCCGATACTCTGTGTCTGAAACCTGTACACGCTCTGAAAAATTCCAATCAGGACTCTTATCTGTTCCTGCAAGAACAAATTTTCCTGTATCGAATAAATTTAAGGTGAAAGTATTATCTTCACCCATTTCCTGAATTCTGCCATCATCATATTGAAAATAGACGTATGGCTGTTCCTTTGCGTTTACCTGCTCTTTCTGACTATTATCTGCTTTTACCGGCACGGTAATCCCTGACAAAAGTAAAACCATTACCAAAAGCATGCTGAGCAACTGCTTTCCAAAAGAATATCTCTTTTGCTTCATATCTTCTTTTCCCCTTTCATATGCATAGTATGCATAACAAAAAACACCTTTTATCTTTCCAGACAAAAGGTGTTTTGTAATTTTACCATATTAAATTATTCTATACAGAAACCACATAACTATCCTCAGCCTAGAAAAACTTTAAGTGTGTAATGGCAAGTATTCCGACTTCAAATTACTTTCACGGCAGAGGTGACTGTATCAGATTTTCACTGATTTCCTTTTTAACACTGATCAAATAATTTTGTCAGTGACCATTAGAGCTATGCAGTTATGCTTTTTCTTTCCCCTTTATACTACACATTCTATCTACATATGTCAAGACTTTATTCCTTTTCCCACTTATTTTTTCCATCTTTTTTCAAGTAATCACATATTTTATCCAAATAATATAATATTCCACTCAAAAGAATAGCAATAGAAAGAAGCGGATAGGGAGTTACCAGAAAAATAATCGAAAATATAATGAATATTACATATTTTTTTGAAATTTTACTGTCATTCATCCTATTTACCTCCCACTCAAGTATATTCCTCATCTATATATTCTATTTGAAATTCTTTTTCCTTACAGTACGCATCTATCCCGCTTCCCTTCTTACAGCGGATTACAGTGCTTTTATTAATGATCCATTCGCCGATCTCCTCCGGCTCTCCCAAAAATTCTACTTTTTTCAACTTCCCACATCCATGAAAAGACCATCTGCCAATTTTTTTCACAGATTTCGGTATCTGAACAAATTCCAACGACCTGCATTTAAGAAAAGCGCTGTTTCCAATTTCTACAAGTGTAGATGGTAACTTTATCTCTTGAATTGCTGTTTGATAAAAAGCTTCATTTCCTATAATCTGAATTCCTTCCGGAAGCTCTACACTTTTTAAAGAAGTACATTTATAAAACGCCTTGTTTCCTATCTCTGTAATGCCTTTGGGAAGACTGATTTCTTCAATGCTTTCACAATTTTGAAAAACTCCCGCTTCAATTCCTTTCAGCATAGTACTTTTCTGAAAATTCACACAGTTTAAACGTTTACATCCTGAAAAAGAACGCCTACCTAAATAACGAATACCCGAAGATAATGTAATTTCTTTTAAATGTACACATCCTAAAAAGGATTCCCATCGAATTTGACTGACATTTTCCAAATTAATCTCACGTAAAGCAGTGCAATTATAAAAACTTTGGTTTCCAATTTCTTTTACAGAGTCTGCTAGTTTCACACTTTTAATCTTTACATTATTTTTCAAAGCCTGATTGTCTATACTATGATACACATCCTCCAACGCTAATAATCTTCCTTTGAATTTTTTTCCCTGTTCGCAATTAAAAATATCTTTTGCTTCTGCATGCCATGTACGTACCTGTCCCATACTTTCACCCCTGTTTTATACTTCTAAAATTCCATATTTCTTTTTAATTCGGTCTAATTTTCTCTCCATAGGAAGAGCCAGGAAAAACAAAAAAATCACCGTTGAAACTGCATGAATAACATTAAACGGAAAACCACTGATATAAACTGCCAGAAACGCTTGCCAGGTCAATTCCTGTGATGACATAAATACTGTGGAAGTATCCATCAAAAGTCCATAAATAACCAGTGTTGCCAGCCCGCCAAAAATACATAGTGTTAAAACATGGAGCCATTCTGCCTCACGGCTTCCCTTTCGATTTTTACTCTTACTGAAAATCACGCCTGCCAGAAAACCAATAATCCCAAAAGAAAACATCTGCCATGGTGTCCAAGGTCCCTGTCCGAAAAAGAAATTAGAAACAAATCCTGCCATAGCCCCCGTTAGAAAGCCTGCTTCCGCACCTAATCCCACTCCGGCAATAATTACAATTGCAGTCACTGGTTTAAACTGTGGAAGCATAAAAAATGCCATTCTTCCAACTACTGCAATAGCTGCCATAACTGCAATCAAAAGAATTTCTCTTGCTTGAGGATTTCTCCCCTCAAATACCATACAAAAAGGTATCATAGATAAACCGATAATACACATAGAAATAAAAATATCACTTCTGTCATTTAAAAAGAAAATACCAAAAAAGATAACAAAAGGAATTGCCGCTAAAATCAAAAGCAAGGATAACAATGTTCTTTTTCCTATTCTTTTATCTTTTTTCATACTTCTTTCTATATACATCTGCTGCTTTTTTTCTGCCTGTGTATCCAAAAATCTACCTGAAAATAAAAACAAAAGTACAGAAATAATCATCTGTCCATACTGCCATGAAGTCATCTGAATATAACTATGTATAGTAAGATTGATAAAATCAATGGTGCGTCCCATTCTTTCATTAACAAAAACATTTCCTGCTCCAATTAATAGAAAAATAAATACAGGATGAAGTGCAGACATGAAAAACAAAATTTTCACCCATACTACACCTTTCTTTTTCATTTTATAAGAAACAATACCACAAACAAGCATAGCAACAATCAAAAAAACTGCTGTTACCTTTAAAATCTGCCCAATATTTTGAAGTATCTCCAACTCCTGTATCGTAAAAGCATCCATTTTTAGCTTTCCACCTTCTTGAATGCTTCTCTGTACATTCTGTATACATTCATCAAAATTCCAAAAAGTATATGTAGTAGGCAATTTTGAATACTTCAATACCGGTATGGAAATCCAGGGCAAAAAAATCGTACAGATGATTACAAAAATACTTCCGTATATGGGAAGCATTGCCCATGTATCTACTCCTGTTGCCTGCTTTTTCTGCATGCTTTAATCACATCCTTTACTGTTATTGCATCAGGAAAAATCTGCCTTGCCATACGATTTGCCGCTGTGGTATAAAAGCTGTTTCCTGTAAAAAATTCCCTTGCTTTACATGAAGTTACAATACTCCCGTCAAAAAACATAGCACAGGTATCTCCATAAGAAGCACAAAACTCAATATCATGAGAAACCATTAAAATAGTAATTCCCTTTTCCTGCAATTTTCGGAAAATCCCAGCCAGCTTACTTTTATAAAACCCATCCAGACCTTTCGTAGGTTCATCCAAAAGTAAAATCTGAGGTTCTAAAAGCAATACCTTTGCAAGCGCTGCTCTTTGCTGTTCTCCTCCACTTAAATCATAAGGGTGTGCATGAAGAAGATGTCCAATCTCCGTATCTTCTACTACTCTTTCCACCCGTTTCTCATCCTCTTTATGGCGAATAGGAGAAAGTCCTCCTATTATTTCCCATAAATCTTCTTCTACGGTGTTTCCTACAAAAAGACTCTGAGGATTTTGTGGTAAAACTCCTAAAAAATGATGAAACAACTCCTTGTCACTGATTTTTCGAATGTCTTTGCCATCCAGTAGTATTTTTCCTCTGTAAGGTCTGTGAATACCGGCAAGCAACGATAAAGTTGTACTCTTTCCTGTACCGTTTCCTCCTAAAATACAGAAAAGTTCCCCTTTCTTTACTTTTAAAGACAAATCTTTTACAATATCTTGTCCATCTCTCTCATAACGAAACCAAAGTTCCTTTGCCTGTATCACATACTCTTGTTTTTCTTTTTTCTTAGCACATTTCTTCACATTTATTTTTTGTTCTTCAATCTCTGGGACAGCTTTATAATGTTCTGACAGCCAGTTTCTCCCTTCACATACAGTAAGAGGGCACTCTCCTTCCTGTCCTGTTCCATTATAAATTTGTACAGAACTTGGCATTGCAAGAAATAAATCATTATCTGCCAACGCTTTTCCAACCATACGAGGATGATCAAAAAATGTCTGTTTCCCATCTTCCAATACCAGCACCTTATCTGCCATTGGAAATACCTCTTCCAGCCTATGTTCAATCATAATAACTGTAATTCCCAAATCCAGATTAATTTTACGAATGGTAGATAAAAATTCTCCTGCTGCGATAGGATCTAACTGCGAGGTAGGTTCATCAAGAACCAATACTTTGGGCTGCATTGCCATAACAGAAGCCAAATTTAAAAGCTGCTTCTGTCCTCCTGAAAGTTCTTCCACATTTTTAGAAAACCAATTCTGAATACCGAAAAAGCTTGCCATTTCTGCTACTCTTAAACGAATAGTCTGCTGGTCATATCCTAGATTTTCCACTCCAAAAGCCAGCTCATGCCATACTTTATCTGTTACAATCTGATTATCAGGACTTTGCAGTACATAGCCAATTTCAGCCGATTGTGTACGCATGGAAACTCCTTCTAACCTCTCTCCACAAAATAAAATTTCCCCTTCTCTTTTTCCGTAAGGGCTTAAAACTGTTTTAAAATGACGCATCAGCGTTGTTTTTCCACAACCTGACTTTCCGCATATTACCACGAACTCTCCCGGTTCAATGGATAAATGGATATTCTCAATTGCCGGCTTTTCTGCGTCCGGGTAAGTAAATGTTAAATTTTTGATTTCAAATAGTGCCATTTTACATCCTCTGCTAAATTTATAATAATTGGAAGGAAACATAAAATTCCATAAAAAATATAAATCATTATCGCCCACAAAGTGTTCTCATTCATCACTAAAGTAGGATAATACAAAAAGTAAACTTGTTTCGTTACAATTCCTCCCAAAATCACACTGCCAAACACAAGTAAGACAGAAAAGAATATTCTGTCTCTTGTATCAAAACGATAAATAGAAAAATTATTTCTTCCTCTCAAGCCATATCCTCGAGAACGCATGGAATCTGCAGTTTCCACAGAATTTTCCAATGCCCATGTTGTCATCACAGATAAGATTTTCATACCATGCTTTGCCCTTATCAGTACATTTCCGTTAGTAACGTCACGTCCGATACACTTTTGTGCATCAGATACTTTTTTTATCTGATTTTTAAATTTAGGAACAAATCGAAGCACCATAGAAAAAATCAACGACATTGCCGGAATTACTTTTCCGAATAAATAGATAAACTTGTCTGATGTCATCACCACCTGATAACAGGAAAACCAATTCAATACGCTCACCAACATAATACCAGCTGCAAGTCCATAAAGAATTGACTCTAATGTAAGAGGATTTCCATTTTTCAGGTACATAATTAAAGTAACTCCCTGATGGTTAAATAAAGGATTGATTGCCGCTGATATAAGAAATACCGGCAGCATCATCCAAAGTGCTGTTTTCAGTGCCTTCCACTTTTTTAAATAAATATAATATGCCATGCCTCCCATACAGGATAATCCTAAAAACACAGGATGCATGATAAACATTGAATATCCGATTACCAGTACAAAATAAGTAAAATTAATAATCGGATGATAACTAGAAAAATTGTCTTGTTTCATAATTACTCCGGCCAGGTCTGTCCTAAATCACGACCTAAATCACATGTATAGTTCCATTTTATCACATCGCCCGGCTGCACAATATAACGACTACAACCATAATTCGGGTACCAGCCGTTTACCTCATACATCCAACCGGACCAACGCCCACAGTCGAATTCATAGAGGTTATGAATGCCCTCTACATAAGCACTGTTGTATTTCGGAGTAAAGCTAGACTCCATATGAATACGATTATTCTTCATTTCTCTTTGCAGCACATCAAAAACAGACTCACCTTCATAGAAGGTTACTTCTCTTTCACTGTAAATCACTCCATCTTTTGGAACCAGTGACTCTTTTCCCTCTGTAAGATTTTCCATATTGTCCAAAATTGTGCTACAGGAAACACTAAGGTAACAAGTATATTCCTTATTTTTATCAATCTCTATGGTTCCCGGCTCTACTGGTTTTTGCTGTCCTTCTGGTACTGGTTCTGTCTCATACTTATCTTTTTCTTTATCAGTTCCATCACTGTAAGTTACATCACCAATTGTACCATTTTGTTGTCTTTGTGTTTCTTTTTTTTCCTCGTATTTAGAATAATCAACTTCTTCGTCTTCCGCAGACTCCACATCTAAATATTCCTCTTCTTCCGAGGCTGTTATTTCTTTATCTTCCTCTTTTATTTCTTCTTTCTTTTCTTCTTCCATCCAGTCATCGCCCTTTTCCTGTTCCTGACTGGAATTATCAAGCTTTGTTGTCCCACAGCCTGCTATAGGCATAACAAAAAGCAATGCTATAAACAACAGCGCCAGAAGTCTTTTTCCTCTACTTTTCATTTTTCTCACCTTATTTTCTTTTCTTTCTTAAATAGTAGTACCATGCTCCGCCAACTGCTGCCCCTAATATAATAACAGAAGCAACAGCAATTACAACAGGATTTATCTCTTTTTTTGTTCCGGCAACTATTACCTCATCCTCTTTATCCAAAGTTTCCGGATTAGATTTTTCCTTTGTTTCTTCTTTTTTTTCATTTAAAGATTTTGTTTTTACACGCTTGTCAATGAAGTAATCTCCACCTTCTGAGATAATAAATTTAGTTTTTTTATCTTTTACTGTAACCTTCTGAATATAATCCGCCTTTTTTTCCTGCTGATTATACTTCATAAACAGATATTCCCCATCTTCTTTATCCACTGTGATTTCCACCTGCATTTCTCCCGGAAATTCACCTTCCTCCTCAAAGTGGAAAATAAACGGATTTTCTGCCAGTTGCTTTATCTCTTCTTCATATTGGCTGCCTTCTTTTATTCCTACTTTCATATCCTTTGCATTTTTTACATCTTTTCCATTAATGGTCAGAATATAAGGCCTATCCTTTTTCATTTCTCCCTCTATTTGCAGGTTCTTATCCTTCCCCTTAATTTCTTCAAATACTTTTTTCTCTACAATGCCATCTTTTATTGTTGCTTGAATGATATTTGAAGAAGACAATTGATCTGGCTGTTTTGTTGTATTTGCAGTTTTACCTTTTGTATCTGTCTTGTTTTTACTTTCTGAATGATTTTCTGTCTGAAATAATGCTGTTTCATTTTCTATTTTCGGCTTCTTCAATACATATTTTCCACCAATTTCTATATCACAGACAACCTGTCCGTTATTTACCGATACCCACTGTTTTTCCTGCTGTTTTCCATCTTTTTCGTAATATAACATATATACGCTTTCTTTTAGAGCTGTCTCCACCGCAATTTCAACTTCTCCTGGAAATTCTCCAATTTCTTTTGTTTCAAATTCCAAAGAATTTTTCTGTTCTTTTATTTCTATTCCAGCTTTCATATCTGCTGGCTCATATACATTTTTTCCCTTTAAGCAAATGGTGTAGCCCTTTCCTTGATATGTATAATCTTTCTTGGAATTTTTCACATTTTCAAAAATTTCTGTTCCTATAACATCCTGCTCCAGTTTCTTAATAATGCTGTCTGCCCTTAACAGTTCTTCCCCGTACTGTAAGTGTTTTCTGTTCGCTTCTGGAATTTTATAAAAAGCTGTTAAAAGTCTTCCTACTTCTTCTTTATCTTTCAATGTAATATTTAAAGGATCAAAACCTTCCCATATCTCTTTATCTAAATGTTCTACCTCTTCTGCCTGTTTTTCTACTTCTTTTAACATTTTTTCCAGTTTTGCTTCAAAATCATCTTTCTCAGAAAAATTTCCCATTAAACTTAATTCTACTTTCAGTGCATATAAATCATTTGTATTATCTAATGTCAAGTGATTGGAAAATGCTTCTAATTTTTCTCGAAATGCTTCAATTCTTTCCGGTGTTTCCTCTCCTCCCGTCTGTCCGCTCTCCATATCAGTCATATTGTACAAAGAATTTCTTCCTGTAACAGCCCGATACCATGCTACTAAAGCTAAAGTACCCTGCTCTGTTGCCATCTGATTAGAACCGCCATCAATCACATGACAGAAAGAACCATCAGCAACCTGAAAACGCAACATTTCATCTAATAATGTCTTTCCATTTTTTATAAATTTTTCAGAATTCAGTAAAGACACATCAATGGCTGAAAGAGCAATGACTACCTGTGCTGTACTTTCCAGATTTTTAGCACTGTCATATCCGGCATTACTGATATATCCACCTTCTACATCCTGAAGCTTTGCCAACATTTCAATACCTCTGTCCACCGCTTCTTTTACTTTCTGCTGCTGAGTATAAGGTGCTAATGCCTGCAATGCCATTGCTGTTATATCCGGATCTGGCTGGTTCCCCATCAACGCCCAGCCACCTCCTGAAATTTCTGATGACAAAATTGTCTGAATAAGACTTTCTCTAGTTGCCTGTGTACCAGAACCTTCTATCTGTGGAATTTCATATTGATTAGAATCAAAAGCAATTAATGCAAAAATCGTACCATTAATCCCCTGTCTGTTTACCTTTTTCATATTAGCTAAAGGCTGAAGCAGATTATATCCTTCTACGGATCTGGGATTTATACCCATAGCAGTAAGTGCAAGAGCTACTCTGGAATATTCTGTATATTTTGTTGTATGAAGGACTCCGCTCGTTTCTCTCAGTTTTTGATAAATATTCTGCAAATAATTATTCTTTGCCGCATTATTCAAATTTCCATTTCTCGCCATTGCAATTACAGCCCATTCACCTCCAATGGAGTCCACAATGGGATTGGTAACTGCTGTCTGCAAATAATTTTCAGCTTTATTTAAGCCTTCAAATGCCGGCTGATAAATGGTTATTCCATCCTGTTTCTGCGCATCGGAGACAACCATTTCCCCCGCTCTTTCTGTCTCATCTGCTGTGCCTGCAAGGAATTCTTCATCCAAAACACTCTCTGCTGTTCCCGGTAACATTTCCTCCTGCAAAAACTCGTACGTTTCTGCTCCTAATACCGACAGCGGCGATTGAATTGCCAGCATCGTTGCTATTGCAGAAACTACTATTTTTAAATTTTTTCTTTTCATTCCCAATCTCCTTTAATTATTCCTTCTGTATCATATATAGAAACTTTCTAATAATACGAAAAAAAGGTTCTTTTCCCATCTCGGCAAAAGAACCTTTCAGTTATTTATTCAATATGAATTTTTATCACTGCATATTGCTGTACACAAAAAAAATCTCCTCAACCCGGAAATACACTATACACATGGCAGGTGTTCTGACTTCGCTTCATTCTCGGAAATGCCTTCTCAAATCATTATTCAATGGCTCTTATTTCCTTGTCCACTTCACAGCAGAGGTGACTGTACCGGAATTTCACCGGTTTCCCTTTTAACCTTGAACTTAAAGTTCAACGACCACTTAGACTATGCAGTTCTATATTCCTATAGTACATAATTAAAAGAAATATGTCAAGCATGGGATTTTTACTCTTTTCTGATAAAATTAGATATTTCTACATACTCATCATCCAGCTTTTCTTCTTCACAGAAAAACTCAATCCAATCTCCCTGCTCTGTATTATACAATTTGTAATCTACTTTTTCACAATCCAACATTACACTTTTAGGTTCTGTTTTTTCCTGTGCGGTCACGTTTTTTTCTATCAAAACTGCCATTTGGCTGTTTTCTATATCTATCTGTTGCACTATACCACTAAAAGCAGAAGGTGGTACAAAGTCACATTTTGAATTTTTAAACTCTGTAACTCTCTTATAATATCCCCAACTTAGTGTTCCCACAGCAATACAAATCACTGATATTCCTGCAAAAATCAATGTCCGTTTTCCTAATTTTTCTTTTTTATTCATTTTGCATCTCCCTTTATCCATGTAATTCTAAAGGCAATCCATCAGGGTCAAAGAAAAATGTCATCTGCTCTCCTGTAAATTCATCTATTCGAATTGGTTCTGTTTCTATCCCCAGCCTTTGCAATTCTTTCACTGTTTCTTCTACCGACTCTACTTTAAATGCCAGATGACGCAAACCATTTGCCTCAGGATAACTTAATCTCTTAGGGCATCCAGGAATAATAAACAATTCGATTTCTATATTTCCCTGACGAAGGTCAATTTTATAGTCCTTTCGCTTTTCCCTGTAATTTTCCCGAATAACTTCAAATCCCAAAATATCTACATAAAATTTTTTAGATTTCTCATAATTACTACCAATAATCGCAATATGATGCATGGTATCTAATTTCATCGCTATCACTTCTCCTTATCCTTCACTGGCAACCTCAATAAGATTACCGTCCAAATCATAAAATCGCACAACTTGTCTTCCCCATGAGTTTACGGTAAGAGGTGTCACATATTCTATAATATCTTCATAAGATTGAAGCTTTTCTAAAAAATGTTCCATATCCCTTTCTGCAAAATAAAGCTCTGTTTTATTATGCTTCGAGCATAACTCTCTGTGTATTGTTTCTTTCCAAAGGCTTTCCTCCTGAAGAACCAGTCCTTCTGTTAAAATCACATTTCCACCACTATCAAGAACGACTTCAAGTCCAAATAAATCTCTATAAAACCTTTTGGATTTTTCTATGTCCTTTACAACAATCAGTACATTTTTTAATTTCATCATCACTGAGTCCTTTTAACAACATTTTCGATACAATTTTCTTCTGAGCTTCTAATCTACCTTCTTTTCGCTCATCTTTTAACATTTCTTCTAAAGTCGTAAAGCGTTCCTCCATCTCGCGACTTTCTTTTACATGCCGGATAAACTCCTGAAGCTTTTTCACATAGTCATCATGAAAATCCCCCTGACTTTCTTTTAAATCTGCTTTTACAAATTTCAAAAAAGCCAACAGTTCCTTGGAAATTTCACCCTCATTCTCTCCGCAAGTACTTAAAAATACAATTTTCCTTCCGTCTTCTAATGGTGTTCGATCGCTTTCTTCACACTGCATCTGAAAAGTATAACGATATTTTCTTTCGCCAAAAGGATCAAAATCACAGATAAAAATCACGTAACTATCAGGTAATTCTGCATATTCTTCCTCCATTTCCAGAGGAATTCTATAAAAAATTATAACATGTAGATTTTATAATGTCAAAGATGAATAACCACCTCTCCCTACAATATCTGTATTTTACAAAACAGAGAAACTGCCGCCTCACAGTTTTTCAACTGCAAAGACGACAGTCCTCCTTTAATAAATACTTAAAATCATATAAATAAATCCCATTGCCAGCATTTCCACCGGTAATCCGCGAAATGCTTTTCCTGTTCTTGCAAATTTCAATGTTTTCTTTACAGAAATGAATAAAATAATCGGAACAAGAATGGTCCATACTAAACCTACGATTTCTCCAAAACTTTCCATATCAAATGGTCTGATAAAGATTGCCAAAGGAATAACTAACAGTAAGCTATGTGTATTTGTAATCTTTTTCTTGATAATTCCGTTGGTAAAGGCAAGCGCCATACCTGCTGTTAAAAATCCGAAAATTGTTTCTAAAAATACTTTAGACTGCATTTCTGTTTTCAAAATCATATTACCGAAAATCATTCCTGAACCAAAGAATTCTCTGGCAATACTTAAAAGTATCCAAAATCCCCATGCAATGGCACATTCCCAGAAAAGTTCTCCGTACTCTGCCTCCACATTTTCTGCCAATACATGCTTTGCGGTAAAAAGTCCCAGCAAAACAGTCATAATCCAAAGTCCTGTAGTTACTGAAGTTCCCAGATAAGAAAATGCCAGCAAGAATGCAGATGCACTTACCGCTCCGGTTCCAATAAATACACAAAGTTTTAAGCTCCAGTCAGGTACGAAATCCTGTAAAAGATTTTTCAGAAACTCAGCAAATACTACGGACAAAATCACAAGAATACCTGCAGCAAAGGCTTCTTTCATTCCTGCTGAAAATAATACAATCCCAAAAGCAAAGGCTTCTGCCGGATATCTTAATTTCATGTCGTATCCTCCGTTTTCCTATTTTACTGTCTGTAAAAATTCAAATGCTGTGTTGATACCTGTTACTACTGCTGTAGAAGAAATGGTTGCTCCTGATACAGCATCTACCTGTGTTCCGTTTGCAGGTACTTCTTCTGTTTTTTCAATACCTGCTGCTTCATTCATACATTTTTCTGCAAGACTGATAAATCCTCCAACAGAAATACTTACTCCTGAAACTGCATCTGTTTTTCCCTGTTCATTTACCTGAAGGAAATCTAAAGACTGATTTTCAATAAGAGCATTTGCCAGAGCTTCTGCCTGTTCTTTCCATGTAGGTCCGTCTTCTGTCATTACATATTCTCCGCTTTCAGACAGCACGCTCTTTGTACTTCCGTCTGCTCCCACTGCATCCCAGTTTACTTCTGTAATCTTTCCGTCTTTTACAGTCATTGTTACCTGATCTGTAAATCCATTATTATCTGCTGCTTCTGCCTTTGCTTCATAAGTTCCGTCTTTTAATTCCACAGACTGAAGCATTCCTGCTGCTTCTTTTAAGCACTTCTCTGCAAGAGCTGTAAATCCTCCAACAGAAATACTTACTCCTGAAACTGCATCTGTTTTTCCCTGCTCATCTAAATTTAAAAAGCTTAAAGACTGATTTTCTACCACTGCTTTTGCCAGAGCTTCTGCCTGTTCTTTCCATGTAAGTCCGTCTTCTGTCATTACATATTCTCCGTTTTCAGACAGCACACTCTTTGTACTTCCATCTGCTCCCACTGCATCCCAGTTGATTTCTGTAATCTTTCCATCTTTTACAGTTAATGTTACTACATCTGTAAATCCATTATT
>CAJKQE010000044.1 GCA_905201915.1 uncultured Lachnospiraceae bacterium | reverse complement strand
AAAAGCCGTAACACGCATTTTTGCACTTAACTCATTGGATGAAATCCTTTCTATTCCCTCCTCCATGAGTTCACCTAAATATCTGTAATATCGAGGCAATCGTTTAATTACTGCTTTTGAAATGCTTTTTTCCTCCACGGCGAACCCTCCTGATACACATTTCTTAAAATCATTATATAAAATTGTTAAATTAAAGTCAATCATAATTCATTTATCTGTTGTCAAATATATTTTTTCCGCTATAATAAATGAAGGTACTATATTTACAAAGGAGATATTTACATGATATTAGCGTGTCAAAATATAGAAAAATCTTTTGATGGCGTCACAATTCTACAAGATGCCAGTTTCCATATAGAGGAAAGAGAAAAAGCTGCCCTTGTGGGCATTAATGGTGCAGGAAAATCTACACTTTTCCGTATTATCGTTGGAGAACTTACGCCTGATAACGGACAGGTCATTCTTGCAAAAGGAAAGACTTTAGGCTATTTAGCACAACATCAGGAAATGGAAAATCAACTTACCATCTATGATTGCCTTTTACAGGTAAAACAACATATTCTGGATATGGAAATTCGTATGCGGGAAATGGAAGCAGAAATGAAACATACCACCGGAGAAGCTTTAACAAAACTGATGGACAGCTACTCTCGTCTCACTCACGAATTTGAGATGGAAAACGGATATGCTTATAAAAGCGAATTAACAGGTGTCTTAAAGGGACTTGGTTTTCAGGAGGAAGATTTTCAAAAACAGGTTTCCACTCTTTCCGGAGGACAAAAAACAAGGGTTGCCCTTGGCCGTCTGCTTCTTTCTAAACCAGATATTATTCTACTGGATGAGCCTACCAACCATTTGGATATGGATTCTATTGCCTGGCTGGAAACCTACCTCTTAAATTACCCCGGAGCTGTTTTTATTGTCTCCCATGACCGTTATTTTCTGGATAAAGTTGCTACGAAAATCGTGGAAATTGATAACGGAAAAGTATCTTCTTTCACCGGCAATTACAGTGCTTACAGTGAAAAAAAGGCACTTATTCGAAAAGCAGCATATCAGGCATACTTAAATCAACAGC
The DNA here is from genome assembly GCA_905201915.1 of uncultured Lachnospiraceae bacterium. Taxonomy (GTDB): domain Bacteria; phylum Bacillota; class Clostridia; order Lachnospirales; family Lachnospiraceae; genus Blautia. The sequence continues at coordinate 15,878 of CAJKQE010000044.1, read as the reverse complement.
AGGAAATTAAACATCAGGAAGAAGTCATTGCAAAACTGAAATCCTTCAACAGAGAAAAGTCTATCCGCAGAGCGGAAAGCAGAGAAAAAATGTTGGATAAAATGGAAGTGCTGGAAAAACCAATAGAGATTGATAATTCTATGAAAATCTCTTTAAAACCCAGAATTACCAGCGGAAATGACGTTCTGACTGTAGAAGGACTGGGAAAATCTTTCCCTCCTCTCACACTTTTTGAAGATTTGAATTTTTCCATTAAAAGAGGTGAGCGTGTTGCCATTATCGGAAATAATGGTACTGGAAAGACTACCATTTTAAAAATTTTAAATCAGATTGTACCAGCAGATACTGGATGTTTTCATTTAGGAAGTAAAGTTCACATTGGCTATTATGATCAGGAACACCATGTTTTGCATAATGAAAAAACAATTTTTGAAGAAATTTCAGATGATTTCCCAAAACTTACCAATACAGAAATCCGCAATCTTCTGGCAGCGTTTTTATTTACAGGCGATGATGTATTTAAACCTATTCAGGCTTTAAGCGGTGGAGAGAAAGGACGAGTTTCTCTGGCAAAACTCATGCTTTCAGAAGCAAACTTCCTGATTTTGGATGAGCCTACGAACCATTTAGATATTACCTCAAAAGAAATTTTGGAAGAAGCTTTAAGCAATTATGAAGGAACGGTTTTATATGTATCTCATGACCGTTATTTTATCAATAAAACAGCTACCAGAATTTTAGATTTAACCAATCAAAAATTGGTAAATTATATTGGAAATTATGATTATTATTTAGAAAAAAAAGAAGAATTAACTCAAATTTATGCACCGGATATGCAGGAAGCCCCAGCTGAAACTAAGACTTCTGCTGTAAAACTGGATTGGAAACAGCAAAAAGAAGAACAGGCACGCCTTCGTAAAAAAGAAAACGATTTAAAGAAAACGGAAGCCATGATTGAAGAACTGGAAACACGAGACAGTGAAATTGATGAGGAAATGGCAAAACCGGAAGTTGCTACCAATGTAGCAGAATGTGTTCGCCTTTCTAAAGAAAAAGCTGAAATTGCCCAAAAGCTGGAAGAACTTTACGAAAAGTGGGAAGAACTGGCAGAGTAATTTTGCTAATCGAGAAAATTTCTACATTTTGCACTCAGTCTGCGCTGACTTTGAGCTTGCATTCTCAAAGCGTGCTCGACAAATTTGCTAAAAATGTAGAAATTTTCTGAATTTTTGTTTAATGTGACAGTTTCTTATTATTTACAACATCTCTAATTCTTTTCTGATTTCTTTTATAAAATCCAAACTGTTTAATACGGTTACAGAAGTTTCTGTGGTAATTGTAGCCAAATCTTTTGTCATCTTTCCTGACTCAATAACTTTTAAAACAGCCTGCTCCAATTTGCCTGCAAATTGTTCTAATTCTGAATTACCATCCAGTTCTCCTCGCTTTCTTAAAGCGCCACTCCACGCAAAAATAGTTGCTACCGGATTTGTGGAGGTCTGTTTTCCTTCCAGATATTGATAATAATGACGCTGTACTGTGCCGTGGGCGGCTTCGTATTCAAAATATCCTTTCGGAGATACTAAGACAGAGGTCATCATGGCAAGAGAGCCAAAAGCAGAGGAAACCATATCGCTCATTACGTCTCCGTCATAATTTTTACATGCCCATATAAATCCACCCTCCGCTTTCATAATACGAGCTACTGCATCATCAATTAAGGTGTAAAAATAAGAAATATTTTCTTTTTCAAATTTTTCTTTATATTCTCTTTCATAAATTTCCTGAAAAATATCTTTAAAAGTATGATCATATTTTTTAGAAATGGTATCCTTAGAAGAAAACCATAAATCTTCATGACAATCCAATGCATAAGAAAAACAGGATCTGGCAAAACTTTCAATAGAAGAAGTTAAATTATGCATTCCCTGAACAATACCCGGCTCTTGAAATACCTGTACTAATTCTCTTGTTTCTTCTCCTCTTTCATTTGTATAGACCAATTCCACCTTCCCGGCTCCCGGAATTTTCATTTCAGCATTTTTATATACATCACCATAAGCATGTCTTGCTATGGTAATAGGTTTTTTCCAGTTTTTTACACAAGGTTCAATTCCCTTTACTAAAATAGGAGTACGAAAAACCGTACCATCTAAACAAGAGCGAATAGTGGCGTTAGGGCTTTTATACATTTCTTTTAAATGGTATTCTTCTACTCTGGCTGCATTTGGGGTAATTGTTGCACATTTTACTCCTACCTTATATTTTTTTATTGCTTCAGCAGCAGCCAAAGTCACTTCATCCTTTGTCTCATCCCTGTATTTCAATCCTAAATCATAATATTCGGTATTTAAATCAAGAAAGGGAGAAAGAAGTTCCTCTTTTATCCACCCCCATAAAATTCTTGTCATTTCATCTCCGTCCATCTCTACTAAAGGTGTTGCCATTTGTATTTTTCCCATATCTTCTACCTCTTACTTTCTCAAATCATCACTGCGTTTCATTAAACTACTTTGTACATTTTAATAGACAAAAAGGTTATTTGTCAAGAGTTACTGCAAAAATTTATGCAAATCAAACAATCCCCAGCCTTGAAGATTATGTTCATACCCTAGGTCTTTTGCTGTTTTCCAAAGTTTCTTTTTCACTTCTAAATTCGTCATCTCAGGATATTTTTCCAGTAAAAGAGCAATGCCTCCTGACACAATCGGGGTTGACATGGACGTGCCGCTTCTTGCGATATAGGGAAATAGACTGTCGGAGTTCGTACAAGACATAATTTCATTTCCGGGAGCTACAATATCCGGTTTACTGACACATTCTTTTGTGGGACCTCTCCCTGAAATCCCATGATTTTTCATCAACATATCCGAAGAACCTACCGTAATAATTTTTCGACTGCTACCGGGAGCTGTAATACTACATCTTCCCGGTCCCATATTTCCGGCTGCCGCTACTACCACAAGTCCTGCATCCCAAACTTCTTCTACTGCCCGAATTAAATCCTCATGCCCTTCTCTTCTGGTTGTGCCTACAGAAATATTTACAATACGAATGTTATAATTTTCTCTATTTTTTAAAATCCATTGAAAAGCTTTCAGTACTTTTTCCTTACTTCCATTTCCTTTTTTATCCAGCACTTTAATTGGGATAAGACCACATTCAGGAGCAATTCCCTGAATTTTACCCTTTCCAGCTGCACCGCTTCCACCGATAATTCCCAGTACATGAGTTCCATGTCCGTTATCATCATAAGGCTTTATCCGTCCGTTGACAAAATCCTGAAAGCACCAAATACGGGTGTCAAAATCTATATGGGGAAATGCTCCTGTATCCAATACAGCAACACCAATTCCTTTTCCTGTCCAAAGTTCATTTTTTGTATTATCGCACTGATAATTACCTGCTTTTTTTACTTTGTCCATGACAAAATTCCCTTTTTCATTAGTATATGTGAAAATAAATAAAAGGGACTTTATACTCTATTCGGTACAGTTCGATATTTGCAATTATAAATAAAATTACTGCTGTGCTTTTTTCTTTAAAAACACAGAAATCAACATAGCTACTATCCCTATAACAACATAAGCAAGTGCATAACCGATAAATGAGAGTTCCCCCATTGCAAAAAATATCCATGCACCTGCTAAGAAAAATATCGCAGAAAAGACGGGTATCCACCATAATGTTTTAACATTTTCCCCTGCGAACGCACCCATAATTATAAAATAAAGAGGATTAACTGCAAAAAATAAAATAATAGTAGCAATCATTCCTGCGTCATTTGTTACAAATGTTACTACGAGCCACGGCAAAACAAGCATAATAAATGCTGAGATTGCCAGCCAATAAATACTCTTTTTCATATTATTCTTCCAAACTCCTTTCTTCATCTATCTCTTTTAGACATTCCTCAAATTCCGTACTATCTTTTAAAAATTGAGAATCTTCATCCGTTTTAATTGCTTGAATAATCGTCTTTTGAAATTTAGCTCCCATCTCTGTATCAACTTCTTTTGATTTGATATGTCGATAAAGCGGAGAAGCATTGATATTCCACTTTTTTCTCAAAGATTTCAGCATTGGCAAAAGCAATTTTAAACATTTTACTTTATTTTTTGTTGCAGAATAAAATTCAAACTGAGCCACATAGGAATTATATTCCCATAGGTCAAATAATTGTGACGCTTGTTTATCTACATCTGCAATATACTCCGCATCTTCTATTCTTTTCTCTTTTATTGCAATTTCCATTAACGTTATCAGTGAAGCATGAAAATCATTTGTTGCAGACAATAATTTTTCTTCTACCATTTGTGCAGCCTTTTCTAAATCACCCCTGGCAATATACAAATTTGCCTGAAGTTGTTTTCTGTCTACAAAATTTTCTTTTGAAAATGTATCAAGAATTTTTTGAGCTTGATCATATTCTTTTCTCTCTATTAATTTAGAAATTAAGATGCTTTGTGATGATTCTCTAATATTTACATCATTACTTTTTGCAGCATATTTATGTAAATTTTCAATTTTATCCTGATACTCTTTATTCGCTTTTTTACCAGAAAAAATCAAAGCTCCTTCTAGTAACATTGCCATATTACCAATTAGCAAATCACAATTTGGAAATTCTTTAATTTTATCCATTGCTAAAGCATAACCGGCTTCAAATCCTTTTTTATCAATTGTTTCAGATACTTCATTTATAAAAAGTGCTACCTCTTTTTCAGATAAATCATTTTTAAAAGATAAAAGTGTATTAAGGTCTGTGTCTAAAAGACGTGCAAGTACTGGTAATAATACAATATCTGGATAAGTTGTACCTTTCTCCCATTTATTGACAGCCGGCGTAGATACCCCCAAATAATTGGCAACTTGTTCCTGCGTAAGTCCTTTTTCTAATCGTTTTTGACGAATAATTTCATTTATTTTCATAAGAGTATCTCCTTTATTCTTTATTTACACTCTTATTATAATCGTTGATACAATCATTTTCTATTTACCTGTCATTAACTTTCAAGAAGCAAAATTAACCTGTGATTAAGAAAATTCAAAATTATTTTGCTTTTCCAATATAGATATAACCTATCCTTCTTATAACTGTTCTATATGAATAGAATACCCTCATTTCTGTAAAAAATCAACGCAATCTCATTATACCGTCTAAGCTCTTTTTGAATTGTATTCTTTAGAAAGAGTAAGAGTTTCAGTCAAGTTTTCTTCTCTCACTTCATAAAGTTTTAAAAAGTCTTATGGAGTGATTTATGCCATCAAAAAAAGATTTTATTCTCTCAGAAAAATATGCGGATATCATCCTGCCCATATATTCTGATTTTTTAGAAGAATATGCAGAATGGGGTGCTCAAATTTTTAACAGTTATTATGGAATGATACATTATCCCTTAGAAGAAGAACTCTACCCAGACTTTTATGAATATGGTTTTTTTTATAACACAGTACCAAAACTGTACACCCTCCTTGACTCAATAAGTCTGGATGTTTCCGGTATTACCTCGGTACAAACACAGCCTGTTCTAAATTTAAAAGGAGCAAATGTACTCCTGGGGTTTATTGACACAGGCATAGATTACACGCATCCTGCGTTTCGAAAAACAGATGGAAGCAGCAGAATTTACGGACTATGGGATCAAACACTTCAAGAAGGCACACCTCCTTTCGATTTAGAATATGGAAGTGCTTATAACAATGGCGACTTAAATGCAGCGCTGGCTTCTGAAAATCCTCTTTCTGTCATTCCCAGTGAAGACACCAATGGTCACGGTACTTTTCTTGCTGGTGTAGCCGGGGGAAGTACCCTTCCTCAATCTGATTTTAATGGTGCTGCTCCGGAAAGTATGCTGGCTGTAGTGAAATTAAAAGAAGCAAAACAATATTTAAAATCTCTTTTTTTTGCCACTGGGGATATGCCTGCCTATCAAAGTACAGATATTATGATGGGAATTCGTTACCTTACTCTATTGGCAGAAGAACTGGAAAAGCCTCTTGTACTATGTTTTAGTCTTGGTACAAATCAAGGCCCTCATACAGGAGTTTCTCCAGTGGACTCCATGCTTGCGATTGCAGATAATTATCGGGGGCTTCATTCTATTGTAGCAGCCGGAAACGAAGCCGGAAAAGCGCATCATTATTACGGCAGTTTTTCCGGTGATGAAACTTCCACAGATGTAGAAATACTGGTACCGGAAAACAGCTTTGGATTTTATGTAGAATTTTGGAGTAATCCCCCGGAAGTTTTTGCTGTGGGATTTGAATCTCCTTTAGGGGAAACAGTACAAAAAATTTCTCCGCGCATTAGTTTCAGTGAAAACATTTCTTTTATTTTAGAGGATACGAAAATCTTTGTCAGCTCAGAGATGTTTCAAACGATATCCGGCAATCAACTGATTTTTATCCGTTTTGACAATCCTACACCCGGCATCTGGAAAATACGGATTTATACAAATATACAGGGACAGGGTTCTTTTCATCTTTGGCTTCCCATCACTGGTCTTGCCAATCCGGATATTACTTTTATACAGCCTAATCCGGATACAACCCTTACAGCACCTTCTGACTCTACTTCTGTTATTACTGCTGCTGCTTATAATGCCTATAATAACAGCCTTTTTTTAAATTCCAGCAGAGGATATACAAGAAACGGACAAACAAAACCTGACTTTGCCGCTCCCGGTGTCAATGTCCTGGGGCCTGCTCCTAAAAACCAATTTATAACTATGTCAGGAACCTCTGTATCCGCCGCTATTACTGCCGGTGGAAGTGCTCTTTTAGTTGAGTGGGGAATGCGCCGCACACCTCCCAGAATTTTCAATAATACAGAGCTTAAAACTCTCCTGATCAGAGGAGCAAAACGCACACCGGAACGTCTGTATCCCAATCGCGAATGGGGATACGGCACTTTAGATATTTATCAAGTACTTTCCATGTTAATTCTTTCTTGAATTTTTTAATTTTTTTGCACCATTTTTCTTTATCAACATAATATGTAAGTGTAATCAAAATTTTTTGGAGGATTTATTCATGAGTGATTTAGCTGCTACAAACTGTGGATGCGGATGTGAAGACAACTGCGGAGGAGGTTTAACACACAATTTTGGAGATTGTAACTGTATTATATGGATTCTCTTACTGATGTGTTTCTGCGGTAACGGATTTGGTGGCGATGGATGTGGATGCGGTGGAGACAATAGTTGTCTTTTATTGATTATCTTACTCTTATGCTGCGGTAACGGACGCGGATTTTGTTAATTCTAGAAAGAGAAAAGGGGATACCGTTTTGGTATCCCTGCTTATAAGATAAATTATTTAGATTTAAAAAGATATGCCTGCCTAGCAGAAAAAGATATGTCTCTTTCTTGTGTATTTTCTCTTTCTTTCCGAAATATAAAAAGAACTTTTTCTTTTTGTTATGATTTATTATGACAACTTTTTAAAAATCTGTCAATATTCTCATACAAGATTTTACAATTTTTTATCGTGCTTTTTCGACATTTTTCCAACTGCCGGAAGTTTCAAATTCTTCTACAGCCTTTTTGGCTTCTACAATTAAATTTTTATCATATCCTATCATTTCTAAAAGACGAATTGCATTTCTAGTGGTTACTCTGCCTTTTTTCAGAAGATAATTAAATACTACATCTTTTTCACGTACCTCTTCCTCAAAATGATAATTTTCATAATATTCTTGAAGCATATAGGATAACTCAATATCATGAGTCGCTGCAAAAGACAACACATTTTTCCTACAGATATGTGCCAAAATTTGAGAAGATGCTCCAATTCGCTCAATGGTATTGGTTCCTCTCAACACTTCATCAATAATACACAGTAAATTTTTGCCGAATTTTGCTGCATCTAAAATTCTCTTTAAAGAACGGATTTCTACAATATAATAACTTTCTCCGCTTCCCAAATCATCTCGCAATGCCATGGAAGTCATAACCTGAAAATATGGAGCACAATAAGAAGTTGCAGTACAGGTATAAATGGTCTGAGCCAAAATACTGTTTATGGCAATATTTTTCAGAAATGTAGACTTTCCGGAAGCATTAGAACCTGTTACCAAAATACCGCCTTGGGCTGAAATACTATTTGCCACAGGATTTTCGATTAACGGATGATAGAGGTTTTCCACATCCATATAAGCCTTTTTTGTTTCCTTAAATTCAGGGCAAGAATAGTAAGGCAGTGTTTCTCGAAAAGATGCAATAGAAATCATACTGTCAATATATCCCAGAGTATAAATCAATTCTTCCAATTCTTTCTGGCTTTCCTTCATACACTTCATCATATCCTGAAATTTAATCAAATCAATATGAGTCAGCATACGAATGTAATCCATAAGCATCCCTTCTATCCCACCTCCTGCAGAACTTCGGTCAATAACAATAGAGGATCTCTTCTGAAATCCTGCCAGCTTTTTCTGTGCAGACAGCCCTCTATTCATGGCAGGTTTCAGCTCAGGTATCTCTAATTTTGACAGTTCTTTATAAGCATTTAACAGCTGCAGCACACTTCTAAAGCTGGTAAGATAAGCATCAACTTCCTGCTTTTGTCCCATATAAGCTCCTATATTTACAACACATACCAGAAGAAAGAAAAACACTCCCGGATTAGGGACAAGCATAAACAGTAACAGTGACAGGAAAAAAGCACTGCAAAATCCAATCTGCACCTTTTTACCTTTTATCTTTACTTCTGTTGTTACATGAATATTTTCAAAAACACTGTTGCTTCCGGATTTTCTCACAGAAGCCAGAATAATCTGAACTTTTTCTCTGATTTCCTGGTGAGTTGCAAAAAACTGCATCAACTGATTTCGGTATTTCAACTCTTTTTCCTCGAATACCGGTTTTCTCAAAATATCATACAGACAATCTCCTCCCACTGCAGAAAACGTCTGGTTCAGCAGCATGAAAATTCGATCCATGTCCAAATCATTCCAGGTAATATCATCAATGAAAAATTCATCTTTTTCTCTTTGGCGGAAAAACTGAGAAATATGATGAAAATCTTCATAAGCATATTCTCGGTCAGGTATTTGTCCCCATGCATTTTTTAACTTCTGCTGCAAAAAAAGCTTTCGTCGTTTATTTTCTGATATCATTACTGCTACTGCTGATAAAAGCAGAAGCACAATAATTCCAATTCCTACAACTGTCTCATCCATAAAATCACCTTAAAAATAGTTTTCAATACAATCCAGTGTTTCCTGAATTTCTACTTCTGTATGTGCATCGGATAAGAACATTGCTTCAAACTGTGATGGAGCAATATGAATACCATGATTTAACATATATTGGAAATATTTTGAAAATTCCACAGTATCTGATGTCTTTGCAGAAGTATAGTCTTTCACCTTATTCTCTGTAAAGAAAATACAGCCTAAAGAAGACACGGAATTAACCTGATAATGTACACCTTTTTCCAAGAAAATTTTACGAATTCCATCATATAAAAGCTCCCCTTTTTGATAAAGGCGTTTATAAATATCCTGATTTTCCCAGAGAATTTTCAACTGTGTAAGTCCTGCTGCCATGGCAATAGGATTTCCGCTTAAAGTACCTGCCTGATATACAGGACCTGCCGGAGCCACCATTTCCATAATTTCTTTTCTTCCACCATAAGCTCCTACCGGCATACCTGCTCCAATAATCTTTCCATAAGTCACCAAATCCGGTGTAATTCCATAAAAGCCTGCTGCCCCACTAAAACTTAAACGAAATCCTGTAATTACTTCATCAAAGATTAAAAGTGCATGATATTTATCACACAAATCACGTAACCCCTGTAAAAATCCATCTGCCGGAGGAACTACACCCATATTCGCACCTACCGGTTCTACAATAACAGCAGCCACCTGATTATCACTTTCCAAAAACAGCTTTTCTACACTGTTTAAATCATTATAAACTGCAATCATGGTATCCTCTGTACATCCTTTTGGAACACCTGCACTATCCGGCACTCCGCTTGTCATTACACCGCTTCCTGCACTTACCAGCATAGCATCTGTATGTCCATGATAACAGCCTGCGAATTTAATAATCTTATTTTTTCCTGTATAACCTCTGGCAACACGCAAAGCACTCATCACTGCTTCTGTACCGGAATTCACCATACGAATCATATCTATATGAGGAATTTTATCACAGATAAATTCTGCCATTTCTACTTCTACTTCTGTAGCGCATCCAAAGCTCAATCCGTTTTCGCTGGCACGAATTACTGCTTCTTTAATCTGTTCATTATTATGACCTAAAATCATAGGTCCCCAGGAATCAATATAATCAATATATTCATTGCCATCTACATCAAAAATTTTACAACCTACAGCTCCCTGTATAAAACGTGGCGCTTCTGTCACTGAGCCATAAGCACGAACTGGACTATTTACCCCTCCAGGTATTCTCTTTACTGCTCTTTGAAATAATTCCTCTGATTTTGTCATTATCCAATTCTCCCTTCTTCGATGTATTTTGCAATTTCTTTTGCAAAATAAGTCAGATAAATATCTGTACCTGCACGGTAAGCGCTGGCAGCCATTTCACAGATAATTTTGTCTTCCTCAATATAACCAAGTTTTGCTCCTGCTTTTACCATAGCATATTCGCCACTGACAGAATAGGATGCTACAGGAACATGAAGCTCGTTTTTGACTTCACGAATAACATCCAGATAAGAAAGCGCTGGTTTTACCATAATAATATCTGCGCCTTCCTCTACGTCTAATAAAGCTTCCTTTAATCCTTCTCTGCGGTTATGATAATCCATCTGGTAACTTTTTCTGTCCCCAAAAGATGGTGCAGAACCAGCTGCATCACGGAAAGGGCCATAAAATGCAGAAGCATATTTTACGGCATAAGACATGATAGGCGCTTCTTTATATCCGTTTTCATCCAATAAATTACGGATTGCCAGAACTCTGCCATCCATCATATCAGAAGGAGCTACCATATCTGCACCTGCCTGAACATGAGAAAGGGCAGTTTTTGCTAAAAGCTCCAAGGTCTTGTCATTTTCTACTTCATGACCACACAAAACGCCACAGTGTCCATGAGAAGTATATTCACACATACATACATCTGTAATTAGATACAAATCATCTCCAAAAGTTTCTTTTGCTTTTGCAACTGCTCGTTGTACAATTCCATCTTCCGCATAGGCCTGACTTCCCACTTCATCTTTCTTGTCAGGAATTCCAAAAAACATAACTTTACTGACTCCTGCATCTAAAGTTTCTTCCAGTCCCTTTAGTAAAGTATCAATACTGTAACGATATTGTCCCGGCATGGTTGGAATTTCTTCTTTTATTCCTGTTCCTTCTTTCACAAATACCGGATAAATCAGAGAACTTTTATCTACTCTGGTTTCACGTACCATTTTTCTCAGGATTTCATTTCCTCTTAACCTTCTCGGTCTGATATTCATATTTCTACAACTCCTTTTTCTCTGAATTCTTTTTTAATTCTATTACTAATTCCAGAAGACTGTCAATAGATGCTTCTTTTGACATATAAGTTTTCATAGAATACTTATCTGCCGCAGCTTTGGTCTGCTTTCCGATACAAGCAGCTTTTACCTTGCTGTAATCCAATTCCGGCACAGCTTCTACAAACCCTTTTACGGTAGATGCGCTGGTGAAGACTGCACAATCTATACTTCCTGCTTCAAATTCTTTCTTTTCATCAATGATTTCCGATTTTTCATAAAGAGTTTCATAAATACCAATATCGTCAATCGTAATTCCTGATTTTTTCTTTAATTCTTCTACGATTTCCTGACTGCCGATTTCTGCTCTTGGAAGTAAAATTTTCTCTTTTCCACTGCACTTTTCACATAACATTTTTCCAAGAGACGCTCCGTCAAAAACTTCCGGCATAAGATCTGCAAAAAAGCCTTTTTCCTGCAATGCTTTCTGTGTTCCTGTTCCTACTACTGCAAATTTTGCATTTCCAAGTTTTCTTACGTCTACCTTTGCTTTTTGCATTTCTTCAAAGAAAACCTTGACTCCCTTAGGGCTGGTAAAAACAATCCAGTCATAAGTCTGCATACGTGAAAAAGCAGTGAAAAGAGCTGCATTTTCCTGTATTGCCACAGTTTTAATGGCAGGTAATTCCAACACTTCTGCCCCCAGTTTTCTAAGCTTTGCTGTCATGGAAGAGGCAGCTTCTTTTGGTCTTGTAACTAATACTTTATAACCGAAAAGCGGAAGCTTTTCATACCATGCAAATTCATCTGCCAAAGCACAAACTTTGCCTACTACAATAATCGCAGGTGTTTCAATTCCCTGTCGCTGTACTTCTTCCGGCAAAGTAGAAACCGTTGCTACAATTCTTTTCTGTGCTGCAGTTGTTCCTTTTTGCAAAATAGCCGCAGGCATATCTTTTTCCATACCTGCATCTAAAAGCGCCTGACAAATATCAGATAATGCACTGACTCCCATTAAGAAAACTAAAGTTCCCCTTGTGCGAACCAGCGCTTCAAAATCAATATCATAGGCTGCACCTTTTTTCTTATGTCCTGTAATGATATGGAGAGAAGACGTAAAGTCACGATGGGTAACAGGAATTCCATTATATGCCGGCACAGCAATAGGAGAAGTCACTCCCGGTACAATTTCATAAGGAATTCCTTCCTGAATTAACAGCTCCAGTTCTTCTCCTCCTCTGCCAAAGAGGAAAGGATCTCCCCCTTTTAAGCGCACTACACGATGGCCTTTTTTTGCTTCGTCCAATAAAACCTGATTAATCTGTTCCTGCGGCATGGTATGATGAGAAGCTCGTTTTCCAACATTAATGCAACGGACAGTCTTGGGGATTTGTGATAAAACCCCTTGTCCTACCAAACTGTCGTACACCACAACCTCTGCCTGCTGTAAAATTTCCATTCCCTTTAGAGTAAACAATCCTATATCTCCCGGACCGGCTCCTACCAGCCAGACTTTACCTTTACACATGCGCTTTACTCCTTTCCTGCAGCTCTTTTGCAAGAGAAATTCCCAATTCTTCTGCCTTTTCTACACTGCCCTTTTTTAATCCTTTTTCATAATTTCCAGTATTTTCATCATAGTAAAGACCATGAAGAATAATCTGACCATCTTCTACGATTGCATGAGCTGCTACCGGAGAGGAACAACCTCCGTTTAAATATCTCACAAAAGCTCTTTCTGCTAAAGCTGCATAAGTGGCATTTTCATCTCCGTAATTCTTTAAATAACTATAATCTACGTCATTTCTTCCTTGAATTGCTAAAATCCCCTGACCGGCTGCGGGAATCATCTCCTCCGGTTCAAAATAACGGGCAATTCTCTCTTCTAGTCCTAATCGTTTCAAACCAGCAGCTGCTAATAAAAGACCACTGTATTCTCCATCATCTAATTTTTTCAAACGTGTCTGAACATTTCCTCTTACACTTTTACATTCCATATCAGGAAAGATTTCTTTTAGCTGTAAAATTCTTCTTAAACTGGAACATCCAATAGGTTTTGTATGGTCTAACTGAGTAACCCCCTTTGGCAGTACCAGCACATCTCTTGGATCTTCTCTTTTTGAAAACGCTACAATGGGCAGCTCCTTGGAGACTTCCATAGGCATATCTTTTAAACTGTGTACGGACAATTCTGTTTTTCCCTCTATAAGAGCTTTATCCAATTCTTTTACAAACAGTCCTTTTCCTCCGATTTTATCTAAGGTTCTGTCCAAAATTTTATCTCCGGTAGTTTTCATGGTAAAAATTTCTACCTGAACATCCTCATTATTTTTCTGGATATACTCCCGTACCATTTCACTTTGCACTACTGCAAGCTTACTTTCTCTGCTTCCGATTACTACTTTTCTCATCTCTACTCCCCTTTATGACTGAGCATTTCCTGTATCATTTCTTTTACCTGCCGAACTTTTTTATGATTTTTTCCACATCCGTTAAATCCCATAATCACATCTTCGTATTCCAAAATTCCCGGAAAATGAAAATCACATTTTTGTTGATTACTGGCTACATTTACCAGTATATTCTTCTCTTTGCAAATCTTGTATATTTCTTCATTTAAGTCATAATTATCGGTTACTGCTAAAACAAGATCGGCATTTTCTATATCCGTTATTTCGTATTTTTTCTGCTTATAGATAATTTCCCCGTTTTCATAAAGCGCCTTTATTTTTTCTGTGCATACAGGTGCGACAACTACAATTTCTCTCACAAAAGGCAGCAACGTTTGAATTCTTCTGGAAGCAATTTTTCCGCCTCCGATAACTACTGCTTTTTTCTGTGTTAAATCTACAAACAAAGGAAAAAACTTCTTTTCTTTACGCTCCATAAAGTTTTTCCAGCCCTTCTACACAATTTAAAAATTCTTCTTTTTCCAAAGTATCACGAAGCCCGAACATCATTTTACTTACAACCTTTCCGGCTGCTGTATCTATGGCATTTAATAAATTTTCTCTATCTTCTTCTTCCATAGGTGTCTTTCGCAAAATCTTCAAAATACGCAAATTTAAGTCCTGAACAGCTTCCGCCTGAATATCCTGAATGCGAGGAATTAAACTTCTTCCATCATACCAGCAGTAAAAATCTTCCATCTGCTCTTTTAGTATCAATGCTGCCTTTTGCATACTTTCTTGAAGTTCCAGAGAATTTGTATCAATTTTAAAGCTGTCAATATCATAAAGAGTCATACCCTCTATTTCTTTTACAGAAGGTTCAATGTCTCTTGGAACTGCCAAATCAATTAAAATCTGTTGTTTTTTTTCTGTTACTGTCTGCTTTATCAACTCTTTTGTAAGAGTAAAATTAGGACTTGCTGTCGCACTGACAATTAAATCACAGGAAGGGAAGAATTCCATACGTTCTCCATAGTTAATTCTGTCACAGCCTTTTGGAATACTGACAATTCCGCTGCGATACTGACGAACTGTAACGGTAACATGAGCGCCAGCCTCTGCCAGAGCCAGAGCAGCCACTTTCCCCATTTCACCGTTTCCGATTACCATACAGGTAATACCGTCTAAGGAATAGCCTGTTTCTCTCAGCTTTTGAATTGCCTGATGAATAACGGAGCTGTTGCCTCTG
The DNA here is from genome assembly GCA_905201915.1 of uncultured Lachnospiraceae bacterium. Lineage (GTDB taxonomy): Bacteria > Bacillota > Clostridia > Lachnospirales > Lachnospiraceae > Blautia. The sequence goes on along the minus strand of CAJKQE010000044.1, from coordinate 794 downwards.
GAAAATACAACCTCCGTTTTTACCCGTTTTGCAGCGGTAACTGCCATACGAAACAGAACTTCTAAGACATTATCTGTGCAGTAAACATCTCTTGCCATGGATAAGGCATCCTTTACCTGAGTAATAATCTGATCTTCTGCTAAAATCTGAGATTTTAAGCCGCTTGTCAGGTAAAAAAGATGCTCAATAGCTTCTCCTTCCTTTCTCTCCACAAAATATCTGCGAAATTCTTCAGGATTTTTTCCTTTTTCTTCACACAGAAAATCAAAAAGAGAACCCTCCCATTCTTCCTGTGTACTTGCCCAAATCTCCATTCTGTTACAGGTAGATAAAATAATGCAGCCTAAAATTCCCGGAGTTTCTTTTAATTTCTCCATCGCTGATGCTGCATTTTTCTTTGTAAAGGAAAATTGTGCACGTACGTCTACTGACGCTTTGTTGTAATCAATTCCCACCATGGAAATACTCATTTCTTCTTCCATCTCCTAAATCTTTTGTTTTTACATAATTTTTTTCATATTAGCACAGAATTGTTTTCGGTGCAACTTATTGATTATTGACAAAATCAGATAGTATGTTACAATGAATTCAGAATTGAATGTTCGAGGTGCCTGCTTGCAGGAGAATAGGAAAGTTGAGTGAAAATCTCACACGGTCACGCCGCTGTAATGGAGAAGTTTTATTTCATTATGTCACTGGAGTTTACTGGGAAGACGAAATAAAATGACGATACCTGAGTCAGAAGACCTGCCTTGTACATACGATTTACACAGGTTACGAACGATGGCCTTGTG
>CAJKQE010000043.1 GCA_905201915.1 uncultured Lachnospiraceae bacterium | reverse complement strand
TTTATGGAGAAAATATTTTTCATTTATCTATTGACATTTATTAGCTGGACTTTCATTTTATTTTATATGTAAATTATACCATAAATAAAAGAAAATAAAAATAAAATTTACAGAAAATAATGAGATTTTATAGAAATTTTCTTGTTATATAGGACGCAATGGGGTAGAATGTTGTACAAAGCAAATAATAGAAGAGAGGGATGGGATTATGAATTTATTGGAAATCATGCAGAATAGAAGAAGTGTCAGAACCTACACTGGAGAAAAAATCCCTAAGGAAAAACTAGATAAAATTTTGCAGGCAGGACTTTTATCAGCATCAGGCAGAGGCAGGAAACCATGGGAATTTGTTGTAGTACAGGAAAAGATAACTCTTGAAAAGCTGTCTCATTGCAGAGTAGGAGCAGCAAAAATGTTAGAAAATGCCGGTTGTGCAATTCTGGTATTTGCAAATCCTGAAAAGACAGATGTGTGGGTGGAGGATTGCTCTATTGTGATGAGCAATATGCATTTAATGGCAGACAGTTTGGGACTTGGAAGCTGTTGGATACAGGGAAGGCTGCGAGAAGCCGAGAACGGAGAAAGTACGGAAGCATATTGCCGTACATTATTAAATGTACCTGAGAAGTATGTCTTAGAAGCCATTCTTTCAGTAGGAGTTTCGGAAGAACATCCGAAGGCACATTCTCTTGAAGAACTGGAAGAGGAGAAAATACACTATGAAACTTATTAAGCCCAATAAAAAGTATGCAGAAAGTTATTATAGAGCAGCAGAAATATATAAAGAAAAGAATATTAAATTATATGAATTTTTTGATATGCCCTTTGAACAGATTGCGGAATATACAGAAAATATGGAAAAGGGAAAAAATCTTCTAAAAGGCTGGGTTCCTGCTACTTGCCTTTGGTTTGTAGATGAACAGGATTTTCTGGGAGAAATTAGTATTCGCCATGAACTTACAGAAAATTTAGAACGGCTGGGCGGACATATAGGCTATGGGGTACGATACGAGAAATGGGGGCAGGGAATTGGAACGGAAATGCTACGACAAGCCATTCTTTATATTAGAGAAAATTTGCCCTTAAAAAAAGTACTGCTTACCTGTAAAGATGACAATTACGGTTCTATTGCTGTGATTGAGAAAAATGGAGGGGTGCTGCAGGATAAGATAGAAGATGTGGTGAACGGAGAAAAAAGACTGACAAGAAGATATTGGATAGAAATATAGAAAAAATAAAGAGAGGTCATCTATGAAAGAAGCAGAAGTTAAAGTAAAAAGTCTACAAAAGGCTTTAGAAGTATTAGATTGTTTTCGGGAAAAGCAACCTCTGGGAGTGACAGAAATCAGTGAAAAATTAGGATTATATAAAAGCAATGTACACAATATTTTGATGACATATAAAGCCATGGATTATCTGGATCAGGATGAAGAATCAGGAAAGTTCTTCTTGGGAACGGCTATTTTTGGGTTAAGCAGAGCTTTAGGAGATCGTTACGATATTAGCAATATTGCCATGCCTTATATGCAGAAAATATGTAAAGAAGTCAATGAAGTTGTTTATTTGGCAGTGCCGGATAAGAATGAGGTTATTTATCTGGATGCAGTGTATCCGGATTCTAATTATGTAGGAGCGCCTTCTGTGAGAGGAGACCGTTCAAAAATGTATTGCACCAGTATTGGAAAAGCAATTCTATCGATGATGTCGGATGAGGAAAGAGAAGAACGTATTAGTGAAGAGTTAGAGGCTTTTACAGAATATACGATTACAGATCGTGAACAATTAAAACAGGAATTACAGCTTACAAAAGAGCGAGGCTATGGTTTTGACAATATGGAAGGAACTTTCGGAATAAAATGCGTAGGTGTTCCGGTTTTGAATGGAAGAGGACAGGTTATCGCAGGAATTAGTATCAGTACGCCTTCTTTGCGAATGGGAGAGGAAAAAGTATTGGAATTTGTTAAAGTGCTCAAGAAAAATGTGAAAGAAATGGAAAAGAAACTATAAAATTATGGAAAATATACAAAAAAAGTGAAAATTAAAGAAAACTATTGAAATAAATGTACATAAGTGCTATGATTTGTTTATAGAAAATAGAACGTAGTTCTATAATACAGAACATAACTCGGGCAAACCGAGTTATTCTTTGAGAAAATTATTAGAACGCAGTTCTATAATACAGAACGTGAAAAAATAGGAGGATATGAATTATGGCAAACAAACCTTATGTAGTAGTGGAATGGAATGATACGGAGACAGAGGCAAAGGGATGGTTGTGTGCGTATAACTTTGTAGGACATTATTGTGGTGGTGGAACAAGAATGCATCCCACAGTAACCAAGGAAGAAGTTATTCGTTTGGCAACTACAATGGGATATAAATATAAAGCCTGTGAATCTTTAACAACAGGTGGATGTAAAGCAGGAATTGCTTACGATTATAAAGCACCGGATGCATTAGATGTACTTCGCAGATTTTTAACTGCTACAGCACCTTATATTAATGCAGGGGTATCAATCGGTGGAGATTTAGGTGTAGATTATTCAGATGTATTGCGGATTTTAGATGATTTGGGTATTGGTATTCCTCAAACAAAAGCAATGAAAGAAGATCCGGATATTCATCAGGGAATTGTTAATCATGACCGAGCAGAAAAAGAATTAAGATATGATGGATTTAAGATGTATGACATGATTACCGGATATGGTGTGGCTGCAGCAGCAGACGAAGCATGGAAAATGAAAGGTGGAAAAGAAGGCGCATCTGTTGTTATTCAGGGATTTGGATGTGTTGGTGCAAGCTGTGTTACTTCTTTAAACAAGATGGGATATAAAGTTGTAGGTATTGCAGATGTCAATGGACTTGTTTATTGCAAGGACGGACTGGATATTGAGAAACTTGTTGCCACAAGATTACCAAAAGGTGAAATGAACAGAGAGTCCTTTGAAGATAATTATGAAGTTTATCCAAACTCTAAATGGTTGGAAATGGAGTGTGATATTTTAATTCCGGCAGCACTGGAAGATGTAATTAACAAGGATAATGCAGATAAAGTAAAAGCATCTCTGTTGGTGGAAGCAGCAAATATTCCTACAACACCGGAAGCGGATGAAATTTTAAAGAAAAATAATGTAGATGTTGCAGTTGACTTTATCTCTAATATGGGAGGTATTCGAATTTATGAGGCAGTCATCTTCAGAATTGTAAAGATTGAAAATATGAATGATGAAGATGCAGCAGCAGCAATCGTAAAAGATACAGAAGACCTTATTCGTAAACAGACACATCTTGTATTTGAAGAAGCAAAAAAGACAGGAGAATTTACACGCGATGTAGCCAGAAGATTATTTACACCTGATAAATCGGATACACCGGATATGTAAGGAAGAGAAACCGCCGCATTAAGTGATATCAAGAATCCTGATAATTGCTTAATGCAGCGTTTTTTTTAGAAAGGAGCGGATATATGAACGCGAAAGTAAAAAAATATTTAACAGTTATGACACTGGGACTTGCCGGTGGTTCTATTTATTTTTTACCTTATATTAAATATATTTTTTATGATGTGCAGATTGCATCTATGGGAATTACAAATACGCAATCAGGATTATTGCTTACCATGTACACGATTGGAAATATGATTTTGTACATACCGGGTGGAATCATTGCGGATAAAGTATCACCTAAAAAAGCATTGGTGATTTCACTGTTGAGTACTGCGGTATTAGTATATATTTATGCGTTTACAATGAATTTTCAAATTGCTATGGTAATTTGGACAGCACTTTCTTTTAGTACAGCCTTTGTATTTTGGTCTTCTTTGATGAAGGCAGTCAGAATTATAGGAACAGAAGAAGAACAGGGATTTATGTATGGACTATATTACGCCTGCAATGGAATTACTGCTGCCCTTACAAATACGATTGCTTTAAATGTATATAAGACAGCCGGCGGTGATGTGAAAACAGGATTTTTCAGAGCAGTTTTAGTTGGCGGAAGTATGGCAGTTTTAGCAGCGGTTCTTTTAATGTTTTTAATGGATGGAAAGAAAAAAGAAGAAGCAACAGTTTCTGATGAGCCAAAATTCCAGATGAAGGATGTAGGAAAACTTTTGAAAAATCCTTTTGTATGGATTGTATCCTTTACTATTTTATGTGGATATGGTTTTTATACAAGTATTTCATACTTCAATCCATATTTGACAGAAGTAATGGGAGTTTCTCCGGAAAGCTCAGGTTTTATATCCATTGTAAGAAATTATTTATTGCTTCTTTTAGCACCTGTAGGTGGATTGATCGCAGATAAATTGTTCCATTCTACCTGTAAGTGGCTGTGTACATCTTTTTTGGCTTTGGCAGCGCTGTTTGGTGCAGTATTGATTTTGCCTTCCGATATCAGTCCGATTGCAGCAAGTCTTTATACTTTAATACCGGGGGCATTTGCCATGATGATGTATGGTGTAGTTTTCTCTACAGTCAGTGAAGCAGGAATTCCAAGAGCAATGACAGGTACAGTAATCGGTATTGCTTCAATTATCGGTTATATGCCTGATTCCATTTATTCAGTATTGTTTGGAAAATGGCTGGATACTTATGGCGGTGCAGGATATAACTATATTTTCGGATTTTTGGCAGCTTCCGGTGTGGTTGGTGCAGTTCTGGCGATGTTGGTTTATAGAAATGGTAAAAAAGCAAAGAAGGAAATATAGGAATAAAGATTAAGGAGGAAACAGAAATGGCAGGAGAAAAAGTGTATGTAAATCAAATCCGATGTAAAGGATGTGGATATTGTGTGGCGGCGTGCCCCAAAAATGCGATTTCTTTTTCAGATTATGTAAATCCCAAAGGATATAATGCGGTCCAGGTAGATGAAGATAAATGTATTGCGTGTGGTACTTGTTATCGTGTATGTCCGGATTATGTATACGAGATTCGATAGGGAGGTTTTGTTATGGCGAAGGTATTATTTAAAGGGAATGAAGCATTAGCGGAAGCAGCTTTGGCAGCAGGATGTCGTTTTTATAGTGGATATCCGATTACACCGCAGACAGAAATTTTAGAGTATCTTTCATGGAGAATGGAAGATGTAGGAGGAGAATTTATACAGGCTGAATCAGAGCTTGCAGGTATCAATATGGTTTTAGGAGCAGCGGCAGCAGGTGCCAGAGCTCTGACAACTTCTTCAGGACCGGGATTTTCCCTGAAGCAAGAAGGTATATCTTATCTGGTGGCAGCAGACCTTCCGGCAGTAATTGTAGATGTCATGAGAATTGGAACAGGTCTTGGAGACATTGCTCAGGGACAGGGAGATTACTGGCAGTTGACAAGGGGAGGCGGCCATGGAGATTACCATACTTTAGTACTGGCTCCGGCATCTGTTCAGGAAAATGCAGATATTATGATGGAAGCCTTTGATTTGGCAGAGAAGTATCGCCATCCTGTATTGATTGCTTCTGATGCTGCAATCGGACAGATGATTGAAGCTGTGGAAATACCGGAATTTAAAGAACATGATATTGATAAATATGATTGGACAATCAAGGGCTGTAAAAAAGGTTGTGAACAGAGAAAAATTCAAAATGTTTATTATACCCATCCTGATTATGAAAATTATCTCAGAGAAAAATATCAGCAGATGGAAAACGAAGAACAGAGATATGAATGTATACAAGTGGAAGATGCAGAGATTGTTTTAGTTGCTTACGGTATCAGTTCCAGAGTATGCAGAGAAGCAGTTCAGATTGCCAGAAGCAAAGGAATTGCCATGGGACTTATTCGCCCAATTACTTTATGGCCATTCCCTGTACGAGCTTTTAAAGAAGCAAAAAAAGCAAAAGCATATCTTACTGTAGAAATGAACATTTTAGGACAGATGGTAGATGATGTAAAATTGTCAACAGAAGGAAAGGTTCCGGTAGATCATTACGGATCTATTTATGAAATTCCTGAAACAGAAGGAATTATAGCAAAAGCACAGGAAATGCTTGCAAAGGAGGGTATATAGTATGAGATTAGTAGCTCCTGAAACTGTAACATTTACACAAAGTGGATTTTGTCCGGGATGCGGACATGGATTAGCAGTTCGATTGATTGCCGAAGTTGTAGAGGAAATGGGATTAAGTGAAAAACTTTTGGCTGTCGTAGATGTTGCCTGTGGTTCTTTAAATATTGATTCATGGAGATTTGATACGGTTATGGCTGCTCATGGTCGCCCGATTGCGACAGCAGTAGGAATTAAAAAAGTGAGAAAAGAAAATCCTGTTTTAGCTTATATCGGAGATGGTGCGGCATATTCTATTGGTATGGCAGAAACTATGCATACAGCCATTCGAAATGACAATGTAATTACCGTAGTAATTAATAATAGTCTTTATGGTATGACAGGAGGGCAGTGTGCGCCTACTTCTTTACCGGGACAGATAACAACTTCTACACCAAGAGGAAAAGATCCTGAAAAATGCGGAATGCCATTTCGTGTAGAAGAAGCCTTTACAGGCTTTGATATTGCTTATCTGGCACGAGGTTCTATGGCAGATGCCAAGGGTATGGTTCAGAGTAAAAAATATATTAGAAAGGCATTTGAGAAACATATAAGAGGAGAAGGTTTTTGTCTGGTAGAGCTTTTGTCCCCATGTCCTACGAACCTGAATATGACACCGTTAAAAAGTGTAGAACGTATTCGAAATGAAATGGAAAAATATTTCCCATTAGGTGAATTTAAAGATAAGAAGGAGGCATAAAACATGGCAAAGGAAATTATTTGTGCAGGTTTTGGAGGGCAGGGAGTTTTGACTGCCGGTATGCTGCTGATTAATGCAGGAATGGAGCAGGATAAAAATGTATTGTTTTATCCATCTTATGGTTCCGAAATGCGAGGAGGAACAGCCAATTGTACTGTGAAAATAAGTGATGATTTAATTGCCAGCCCTGTGTCAAAGCATCCGGATATTGTATTTACCATGAATGCACCGGCTATTGATAAATTTGAAGGACGTTTGAAACCGGGAGGACTGTTGTTGGTGAATTCTTCTATTGTTCCGGAAGATCGTACCTATCGTGAAGATATTCAGGTAGTGAAAATTCCTGCAACAGACATTGCGGCAGAAGTGCAGAACCCGAAAGGGGCGAACTTAGTTATGTTAGGAGCACTGGCAGCTCATAGTGATTTGTTTACAGTAGAATATATGGAAACAGCCATTGTGTCCTTCTTTGAGAAAAAGGGAAAAGGAAAATATAACGAGAAAAATGTTGCATGTTACCGTAGAGGTGTGCAGGGAAAATAGAGAAAAAGGGAGGAGAAGAAATGGACTTAAATAAGCTTCTGAAACCAAAATCAGTGGCAGTTATCGGTGCCAGCGAAAAAGAAGGATTTGGCGGAGATGTGTGCAGGAATATTTTATCCTATGTACAAGATTTAGATAGAGTTTATTTTGTACATCCCAAAAGAGAGAAGGTATTTGGAAAGAAATGTTATAAAAATGTAACAGAAATATCAGATACTATTGATTTGATGATTATTTGTACTTCTCAGAAAACGGTTGTTCCATTGCTTCAAGAAGGAGCAAAAAAAGGTTGTGGAGGAGCTGTTGTTTTTGCCAGTGGATATGGGGAAGTGGGAACACAGGAAGGAAAAGATAACGAAAAAGAATTGATTGAAATTGCAAAAGAGCTGGATATTGCAGTTATGGGACCAAATTGTGCCGGTTTCGTTAATTATATTGACAATGTACAGGGCTTTGCTTTTATTTCAGAGAAAAGAGACAGAAAAGGAAGCGTAGGAGTAGTTTCTCAAAGTGGACAGCTTTGTCTTTCTCTGATGGATTGTCCGGGAATGCGCTTTTCCTATAATATTTCCGCAGGTAATGCAAAGATTATCCAAATGGAAGACTACATGGACTTTTTAGTAGAAGATAAAAATACAAAGGTTGTCAGTGTCTATATCGAAGGTGTAAAGAATGCCGGAAAGTTTGCTGAAGTATTGAAAAAAGCAGCAGAAAAACGCAAACCGGTTGTTATTTTAAAGGCAGGAAGAAGTGCAAAAGGAGGAGCTATTGCAGCATCTCATACAGGAAGTTTATCCGGATTAGATGCATCCTTCGATGCGGTACTTCGTAAATTTGGAGCAATCCGCGTGGATGATTTAGAGGAACTTATGGCAATGTCTCTGATGTTATCTACATTAAAACAGCTTCCAAAGAAAGCAACCTTTGCCTCAATGAACCTTTCCGGAGGAGAAACAGGTATTTGTGCGGATGTAGGAAGCCTGAACCATATTGAATTCCCTGATTTTACACAGGAAACATTAGATAATTTGAGAAAACAGCTTCCTCATTATGCATCACCAAATAATCCTCTTGATATGACTGCCAGCTTATCTTATGAAGCGGAGCTGTACGCAGGTGCTCTTCGTACGGTTATGGATGATCCAAATATTGGAATGGTGCTTATTGGCTATACGTTGCTCTATGAAATTGCAGATCCGGCAATTCATTATATGTACGAAGGAATTGCGAAAGTTGTAGAAGAAAAAGGAGAAAACTGTAAACCTATTGCAGTAATTCCTTTTGCAGAGAATACTCGAAATCCTGAGTATCAGGAAAAATTGTTTAAACTGGGAGTTCCGGTACTCCCGCCGACAGTATACGCATTTAAGCTTTTGCATTATCTGTCAGACTTTATTTCCTATGAACCTAAGAAACGAACTTTAGAGCTTCAGGCAGGAGTGCATAGTTCCGATAAAGTGAAAGCTTTGTCAGAGCATGAAAGTAAAATGGAACTTAAAAAGTTTCAGATACCGGTTCCTGAGGAACGGATTGTTACCAGTGAGGCAGAAGCAGCAGAATTTGCAAATACAACTGACGGACCGTTAGTTATGAAAATAGAATCAGGAGATATTCTTCATAAAAGTGATGTGGGTGGTGTAAAACTGAATATTGTAGGTGCAGAAGCTGCAAAGAAAGTATATCATGAGATTTTAACAAGTGTAAAAGAAAAACGACCGGATGCTAAAATTAATGGTATTTTAATGGTTCCGATGCTGAAAAGTGGTATGGAAATGATTATTGGAGTGAATAATGATCCACAATTCGGCCCTATGATTATGGTAGGAATGGGAGGCGTTTTTGTAGAAGTTTTCAAAGATGTTGCATTATATCCGGCACCGGTAAATCAGTATGAAGCAATGGAAATGTTAAAAGCACTGAAATCTTTCCGATTACTAAATGGATATAGAGGAAACCAAGTTTGTGATATCAAAGCGCTGTGTGATATAATTGTAAACATATCCAGATATGCAGCAGAAAACAGAAATATATTAAAAGAATTAGACATCAATCCTCTTTTTGTTTATCCTGAAGGTCAGGGCGTTGGCGTGGCAGATGCTTTGATTGTAAAATATCAGGAATAGCAGATGCTTTATGCAAGGGGGAAGGAGGCAGAAAATATGAAACGATTTCAAAACATAGAAAAAAGAATATTTATTCCTGCATTGATTGTTGCAGTGCTTCTCATTGTACCATTGTATATTTTTCGAGATGAGTCAGAGTTTGTGATTAATATGCTTTATGATTTTTGTACTCAGAAAATGGGATGGCTGTATATTCTTACCTGCCTTGCCTCCTTTACATTGTTGTTATGGCTTACATTCAGTAAATATGCTCATATAAAATTTGGAAAACCGGAAGAAAAACCAGAACACTCCAATTTTGCGTGGATTTCTATGATGTTTACAGCAGGAGTTGGCTCCAGTATTGTAATTATGGGATTTTTAGAACCAATTTATTATGTGACAGATACACCTTTTTCCCTTGAACCTTTTTCAGAACAGGCTTATGAATATGCACACATGTATGGACAGTTTCATTGGGGATTAAGTGCGTGGGCGTTTTATACGCCGGCAGTCGTGGCAGTAGCTTATGCTATGTTTGTAAGAAAAGACAGGAAAATCAGGATTAGTACAGCTTGTCGTCCGATTATTGGAAAACATGCTGATGGCTGGGTAGGTAATTTGATTGATATTTTTGTTGTTTTTGGAATTATTGGCTCTATTGGTACCTCTCTGGGAATTGGCGCTCCGGTAGTATCCGAGGTTTTAAGACAAGTTTTCGGGATTTCAAAAAAATATGAGATGTGGATGACTACAGGGATTTTGATTGTTTGGATGTTTATATTTGCAGGAACGTTGTATCTGGGATTGGAAAAAGGACTGAAAAAGCTCAGCACTTTTAATGTGTGGTTGGCAATTGCTGTTATGATGTTTATCTTATTTGCAGGACCAACAGTAAGTCTTATAAAAGCAGAAATTAATTCCTTAGGTCTGTATGCTTCTGAATTTATACATTTGAATACCAGAATGGCACCTTATGAAAACGAAAGCTTTGTAGAACGCTGGACTGTTTTTTACTGGGGCTGGTGGATTGCATTTATGCCTATGATGGGAATGTTTGTAGCCAGAATATCCAGAGGAAGAACAATTAGAAACGTAATCTGGGGGCAGATGATTTGGGGTACATTGGGATGCTGTACAAGCTTTATGATTTTTGGAGGTTATTCTCTGTATTTACAGAAAACCGGAGCTTTAGATATAGCAGGAATTTTGGAAGAAAAAGGACAAAGCGAAGCGGTAGCAGCTATTTTGCAGACGCTACCTCTTCCAAAGCTGGTTATGATAGCAGTTTGTGTATTGTGTTTTATTTATCTTGCAACAACAATTGATTCTTGTGCCTATGTTTTGGCAGGAACTACGACAAAGTCAATTGGAAGAAAAGAAGAACCGGCAAGATGGAATCGTATTTGTTGGGCATTGATTTTCTGTGCCCTTTCAGTAGGGTTAATGATTATTGGTGGATTGAAGGCAATACAGTCAGTATCTGTTATTGCTGCCCTGCCATTGATTGGTGTAATATTTTTGCTTATTCTGTCAGTGATAAAAATGTTGAAAGAAAGAGATTGTTAGAAAGAAGAGAGAATAAGAGTTCTGGGACGATTAAATTTCTAAATTTTATAGGAAATGCGTTTCAGAACTTTTGTTTTTTAATAACTTTGATGTAAATACAATCAGAAAATATAAATAAAATCTCCTTTATTTCTGCTCTGTGAACTGCTATAATAAAATTATCAGAAAATTGTGAGGAGATTATAAGGAGAGTAGGAGGTATTTGTATGGAGAAAAGGATGTTTAAGGTGTATGCACAGAGTGATGAAAAAATCCAGTTAAAAATTATTCCTGGACATTTTGTAACTTCACAGTCTCACATTACCCATTATTTGGATATGACCACTATGAAGACAAGATGTGCAGAAGCTGGCAGGATTGCAACAGTGCTGTCACAGAGATATGAAACTACAACTCCGGTAGACTCTATTATCTGCCTGGATGGACTTGAGGTTGTAGGAGCATTTCTGGCAGAGGAGTTGGCAAAGGCGGGTGTGCTTTCTATGAATGCACATAAAACTATTTATATTGTGACTCCTGAGTTTCATCCAAATGGACAAGTGCTGTTTCGTGACAATATTCAGCACATGGTAAAAAACAGGAACGTGGTGATTTTAATGGGCTCTATTACCACAGGAGAAACGCTTCGTCAGTGTATGGAAAGCGTGTTGTATTACGGGGGAAAAATTCAAGGGGTATCTGCAATTTTCAGTGCGGTAAATAAAGTTGCAGGAATTGATATTAATGCAGTTTTCCATAAGCAGGATATTCCAAATTATGAATCTTATCAAGCACAGGATTGCCCTATGTGTAAGAAAAAGGAAAAAATCGATGCTATTGTAAATGGATATGGATATTCGAAATTGTAAATAAATAAGTGTCTATTTTGTGCATAAAAAGCTAAAAATAGACACTTATTTATTGAACTTGAGACACTTATAAATAATTCCTGGATAAAGATACTATTTTCAGGTATACTGTAGCTTATAAAAATAGATAGGGGGAAAGTGATGGAGGAACCATTAAAATTTAGAAAAGGCGACCGCATTAAAATCGAAGGAGAACTTTATCAGATTTTAGGTGGTATTGAACTGGTTAATCGCAGTGACGGAGCCAGGTGGACAGAATATTATGTGCAAAATCTCCAAAACGGTAAGTTGCGCTGGTTAAGTGTTGATGAAATTTATGATGAATATGCAATCTATACATCTTGTGACAGTAAGGGGTTTTCAGAAGAAGAGCTGGATGCCCAGGGCTGGAAAAATGCAGACTCCGGTGTAGAAGAAGTATTAGGCTGGTTTGGAAATGTGGATGCAGAGCAGGGGGAGAAAGCTTCTTATACAGAATATGAAGACAGCACAGGGGAATATTTAATGTCCGTGGAACATTGGGACGGTGAAACTGAGTACGCAAAGGGCTATTATTTGGATAAAGATGAAATTGAAATAGCCAGTGATTTGCAGCAGGTAGAAAATCGACAATTTCGTGTGGATTATAATAATTGTCAGCCAAGACACCCGCAAACTATGCAAAAGAGAAAAGGAAGGAACAATAAAATCATTGCATTGGTTGTAATAGCGATAATGGCATGTGGAATATGGGCAATGACGAAAAGTGCATCGAAAAAGGAAATTCGAAATTATTTGGAGGACTCTTCCTTTTATTTTTATGAAACCTCCATTACCTCAGATTTAAATGAAGAGGAAAAAGCCGATGTGTACAGTACAAGTCGTTCCATAGAAATGGCAGCAAAGGATATTATTAATGCCATTGACGGAGAAACAGAAGATGTGCAGGAAAATACCGAAGATAAAAGTGTGGCGATTTTAACAGAGCATGAGTATTGTCTGGTATATGAAAGTGAAGAGGGAAAAACTATGGTGCAGGCAAGCAGCAGAGCTTTTGCATATCAAAGTACCAGCAATCCTTACCACGCTACATCAACAACGGCAAGACATTATCGTAGCTTTTATTATTTCAGAGGATTTTCAAGAGATGCTTCCAGATATGATAATCGAGCAAGCGGATATCAGAATTATAGTGGAACAGTGCCTGATTATAATTACTCAGATACATATCGTAATTATTCCAATACGGTACGTCAGGGAAGCACAGGTACGAGAACGTCTTCCGGAGGCGGAATTGGTTTTGGAAAATAAATAGAAAAGATGGAGGACTAATTATATGGAAGAATTATTGTTAATTGTTATTTATTGTGTGCTGGGAACTGGTTTGATGCTTTTAGGAAATATGGTGGTGGATTGGGTAATTCCCTGTCATTTTCCTACAGAGATTAAAAAGGGAAATGTAGCAGTAGGTTGTGTTACAGCAGGAATTTCTGTTGCTATTGGAATTATTATTAAAGCAGCTATTATGTCACCACAGGCAGCGGCCGTGGAGGAAAGTATTTTGGAAGGTGTGGCATCTACGATTTATTATTATGTAATTGGCTTGATTTTCTGTATTATTGGATATTTTATTACATTGCTTTTAAATAGAAAGTATGATTTGAATAAAGAAATTGGTGACGGAAATCCCGCAGCAGGTATTATGACAGCAGGAATTTTTGTAGGATTGGCGATTGTAATCAGTGGAGTAATTATGTAATGCAGGAAATAAAGTTTTCATACAGACGTTTAATGTTTACAACTTTTGTGATTTCCGGTTGTTCTATGGTGTACGAGCTTTTAATCAGCTCAGTGAGCTCTTATCTTTTGGGAGACAGTATTTTGCAGTTTTCCATTACCATAGGGCTTTATATGTGTGCTATGGGACTAGGTTCCTATTTATCAAAATTTATAAAGGTGCAATTATTTGATTGGTTTATTTTCGTTGAAATCGGTGTGGGAATATTGGGAGGAACAAGCTCTATTTTGTTGTTTCTGGCAAATGTATATTTAGAAAGCTATTCCCTTGTAATGTACAGCGAAATTATTCTGATCGGTGTTCTGGTAGGTCTGGAAATTCCTCTTTTGACCAGAATTATTGAGGAAAATGCAGGAAATCTGCGCATTACTCTGTCTAGTATTTTCAGCTTTGACTATATTGGCGGATTAGCAGGTTCTATTGCATTCCCCTTGCTTTTACTTCCCCAGTTGGGATATTTTTCTACGGCATTTTTCGTAGGAGCAATGAATTTGGGAATTTCGCTGTTTATTTTGTATTCTTATCATAGCTATATAACACGGACAATTCTTTGGAAAGTAATGATTTATATTGCCGGTGTGGGAATGATATTGGGAATGTTGTTTTCAGAAAATTTGGCATCTGGCATTGAGCAGGGATTATATCGTGATAAGGTTATTTATTCTGAACAGACACCTTATCAGAAATTGGTACTTACCAAACATAAAGATGATGTACGCCTTTATATTAATGGAAATATTCAGTTTTCTTCTATGGATGAGTATCGTTATCATGAAGTTTTGGTTCATGTGCCTATGTCGGCGGCAAAGAAACGGGAAAAGGTACTGATTTTAGGAGGCGGAGATGGACTTGCTGTGCGTGAAGTATTGAAATATTCGGAAACTCAGCAAATTGATTTGGTAGATTTAGATATAGGAGTAACAGAGCTTTGCAGAAATCATAAAGATATTAAAAAATTAAATGAGGACTCTTTAGACAGCTCTAAATTAAAGATTTATAACGAAGATGCTTATGAATTTTTAGAGAGTAATGTCGGAAAAGGGCTTTATGATGTGATTTTGGTAGATATGCCTGATCCAAACAGTGAAACGGTAAACAAATTATATACAGATTTATTTTATCGCCTGTGCAGCCGTAATCTTTCTGATGAGGGAGTTATGGCTGTTCAGTCTACCAGCCCGTATTATGCCAGTGATGCTTTTTGGTGTATTCATGAAACTGTTCAGCAGGAGCTTCCTTTTGTATATCCCTATCATGTGCAGGTTCCTTCTTTTGGAGATTGGGGATTTCAGCTGGCATCTAAGACAGAGCTTCAGATTGAGAATCTGACATTGCAGCAGGAAGGAAAGTTTCTGACACAGAATAATTTGCAGGGGCTTTTCTTATTTGGAGAAGATGAACTTTCTAAAAAAGAGTTGGAAGTAAATTCTTTATCAAGCCCGAAACTTTTGCAGTATTATCTGGAGGCAGAGAAAAATTGGGAATAAAGAAATAAAGGTAATCCCCCTAGGAGAATAGGGGGATTTGTGTTATACTGTTATCTTAGAAAAAAGTAGTTTGGAGGAAATGCCATGCGTATGGATAGAATACCGGCTTATGAATTGATTTTAAGAGAAAAAATTTCGGATATTCATTCGGAAGGTTATTTATTAAAGCATAAAAAAAGTGGTGCCAGAGTGATGGTGCTGAAAAATGAGGATGACAATAAGGTGTTTAACATTGCTTTTCGTACACCTCCGTCAGACAGTACCGGAGTAGCACATATTTTAGAGCATAGTGTACTGTGCGGTTCTAAGAACTTTCCCTTAAAAGATCCTTTTGTAGAATTGGTGAAAGGTTCTTTAAATACCTTTTTAAATGCTATGACTTACCCTGATAAAACCATGTATCCGGTGGCAAGCTGTAATGAACAGGATTTTAAAAATTTAATGCATGTTTATTTAGATGCTGTGTTTTTTCCGAATATTTATGAAAAAGAAGAGATTTTCCGTCAGGAGGGCTGGCATTATGAGCTGGAAAATACAGATGCCCCTCTTACTTTAAATGGTGTAGTTTACAATGAAATGAAGGGGGCATTTTCTTCACCGGAGGATGTGCTGGAAAGAGAAATTTTTAATTCTCTGTTTCCGGATACCCCTTATGGTGTGGAGTCAGGAGGTGATCCTCAGTATATTCCTGATTTGAAGTATTCTGAATTTTTATCCTTCCATAGCCGTTATTATCATCCGGCAAACAGTTATATTTATTTGTATGGAAATATGGATATGGAAGAGCGACTGAACTGGATGGATGAGGAATATTTAAGTAAATATGATGAAATCTCTGTTACTTCTCAAATCGGACGTCAGAAAGCTTTTTCAGAAATCAGAAATGTGGAAATGGAGTATTCTGTAACAGAGAGCGAACCGGAAGAAAATAATTCTTACTTATCTTATAATATTGTTGTAGGTGACAGCCTTGATATTGAAAGAAGCGTTGCTTTTGAAATTTTGGATTACACACTTTTAAGTGCTCCCGGAGCTCCTTTAAAGAAGGTTCTTTTAGAAGAAGGAATTGGAAAGGATATTATGGGCTCTTATGAGGACGGAATTTATCAGCCGTTTTTCTCTGTTATTGCAAAAAATGCAAATCCGGCAGATAAGGATAGATTTCTTTCTCTTATCCGCAGTACGTTAGAAGATATCGTAAAGAATGGAGTAGATAAAAAAGCCATTGAGGCAGGAATTAATTATATTGAATTCCGTTTCCGTGAAGCAGATTATTCTTCTTTCCCTAAGGGCCTTATGTATGGAATTGATGTATTTGATACATGGCTGTATGATGATACCAAACCATTTGAACGTCTGAAGTGTCTGGATATTTTTGAATCATTGAAGAAAAAAGCAGATACAGGATATTTTGAAGAACTCATTGAAAAATACCTGCTTTCCAATACCCATGCTTCTGTTGTAGTAGTAAATCCAAAGCGTGGTTTGGCAGTAGAAAAAGAAAAAGCACTGACAGAAAAGCTGGCAGAATATAAAGCATCTTTAAGTCAGGAAGAATTGGACAAGTTAGTGGCTGACACAAAACATTTGAAAGAGTATCAGGATGCAGAAGAAACAGAAGAAGCATTAAAAACCATTCCTCTTTTAAAAAGAGAAGACATTAGCAGTGAAAGTGCAAAAATCTATAATACAGAAAAGCATGTAGATGATACTTTAGTTCTTCACCATGAAATTGATACCAATGGAATTGGATATTTAGAACTGCTTTTTGATATGAAACATATTCCGGAAGAATTGATTTCTTATATGGGAATTTTAAAATCTGTTTTAGGATATGTAGATACAGAACACTATGATTATGGAGATTTGTTTAATGAAATCAATGCCAGAAGCGGTGGTATTATGTTTGGAATTAGTGTATTTACAGATTCTAAAGATAACCAGAAATTTACACCAATGGCAGGAATAAAGGCGAAAGCACTCTATAAGGATATTCCTTTTGTCTTTGAAATGATAAAAGAAATTTTAAAAACATCAAAATTAGATGATGAAAAGCGTCTGTATGAAATTATTGCAAAAATGAAGTCAAGACTTCAGATGGGGCTGGTATCTTCCGGTCATACCACAGCAGCTATGCGTGCGCTGTCTTATTTTTCGGCTGGTTCTTGTTTTCAGGAGAAAATCAGTGGTGTTGATTTCTATCAGCTCTTAAAT